>JBDHKE010000025.1:0-70100 GCA_039586555.1 Gemmatimonadota bacterium
GGCGCGAGCACTCGCCGCCTGAGTCATTTCGAACAAAATGTTTCTCAGCCCGTACAGCCCGTGGAAGAGCGCGGTCCCCAGCAGCACCACGTAGGTCGATGTGAAGAACAGACTCCGTCCTCGGGCCGCGACGTTGCCCCAGTCGATAGGGTGGCCGCCGGCCGGACTGAACAATCCCAGCACTGCGTCCAGGTGCATGATGGCCATGTGGAGGCCCAGGAAGACAAAGATCAGCCCCCCAGAGGCCAGATGAAGGGTCCACAGCTTCTGATCGCGCATCGCCGCCCCCAGGCTCATTGCCAGATGAAGAAGTCCAGTCCCCCGACCACCACCACCACCACTACCAGTATCACCGCACCGAGTGCGAGAGGCCGCTGGACATCCACGGAAGTTCGATAGGGGAAGACCGGCTCAATGGGCGGGCCGATGCCCAGCCCCAGCTCCGTCAGGATCAACCTGAGCCCGTTCAGCGCGTGGAAGGCGAATGCCACGAAGACCAGGTACTCGCCCGCCAGGAAGAGGGGACCACTCACCCGCCCCATCGTGGCCTCCCACGCTCCTTCGCCGAGCGCTCGAGACGAGGTGACGAAGACGTGAAGCACGAAATAGAGCAACAGTCCCAACCCCGTGATGCGGTGAAGGCTGTAGAGATAGCGTTCCGGCCCCCAGCGACCGCCCGCGACCCACCCCCTCAGCCCGAGACGATTGGGGTGTCTTCTGCGATCGTTCATGGTTTCGCTCATCGATTTGGACGCCTCAGTGCTTCCGTTCCACCGGTCAATACTTCCGTTCCACCGGCTTCCAGGTGTTGATCGTGACCGGCTTGTAGTCGAGCTCGATCCCCTCATCCCTGCACCAGGCCAACGTGTGTCGAAGCCACCGGTCATCGTCCCGATCCGGATGGTCCGTTCGCGCGTGCGCTCCCCGCGACTCCTCTCTTTCAAGGGCTCCAACCACGGTCACCTCGGCCAGCTCCAGGAGGTTCTCCAGCTCCAACGCGTGAAAGAGGTTGGAGTTGTAGATGCGACCCTTGTCGTTCACGGGGGCACGCTCCAGCCGATCCTTGATCTCCCGCACGGCCTGCAGAGCCCTGGTGACACCTTCACGGGTGCGGAAGACGCCGACGTCCCGGTCCATCATCCCTCTGAGCTCCCGCCGGAGCTCGTAGAGGTTCTCCTCTCCTTCCCGGCTCAGGAGGTAGTCAATCCGTTCCTCCGCACCGCGAGCCCCATCCGCCGGGACCGGAGCGGGTTCGGGCATCCGTGGCAGCTCGTCGACGATCTTGCCCCCGGCGATGCCTCCCCAGACCAGGCATTCCGCTGTGGAGTTCGAACCCAATCGGTTCGCGCCGTGGAGGGAGACGCAGGCCGCTTCGCCCGCCGCCCAGATTCCGGGTATGCGGGTGGCTCCGTCGATGTCGGTCTCGATCCCTCCCATGGAGTAGTGGGCCACGGGGCGAATCGGGATCGGCTTCTGAATGGGATCGATCCCGACGAACTTCATCGCCACCTCCCGAATCATAGGAAGGCGGGTGTTGATCGTGTCGGCTCCGAGATGGGTGAGGTCGAGATGGAGATAGTCCATGCCCTCGGGACCCTGAAGCCCGCGGCCTTCCAGTATCTCCGTCATTTCGGCCCTCGAGATCACGTCCCGAGGCGCGAGCTCCATCTTTTCCGGCGCATAGCGCTCCAGGAAGCGCTCTCCCCGGGCGTTGCGCAGATATCCTCCCTCACCGCGACACCCCTCGGTCATCAGGATCCCCGATGGGACCAGTCCGGTGGGATGGAACTGGAGAAACTCCATATCTTCCAGTGGAAGTCCCACCCGGAAGGCCATCGCGAGCCCGTCGCCGGTTACCGTCTGCGAGTAGGTGGTGAACCCGTAGAGCGTGCCGGCTCCCCCTGAGGCGATCAGGAGCGCCCGGGCCCGTAGGAGCACGAATTGACCGGTGCCGGCGTCGATCCCACCAAGGGCGGCGAAGCGATCCTCCGCCAGCAGGATGTCCGTGACGAAGAGCTCGTCGTACCGGGTGAAGTCCTCGTACTGGAGCAAGGTGTCGTACAAGGTCTGCATCTCGAAGAAACCGGTCTTGTCGGCTGCCAACGTGGCACGGGGGTAGGAGTGGCCGCCGAACGGCCGCTGCTCGATACGTCCATGCCGGTCCCGGGTCCACGGGGTTCCCCAGTGGTCCAGCCGGAGAATCTCCTCCGGTGAGGTCTCCACGAACCGGCGTACCACGTCCTGGTCTGCAAGGAAATCGGAGCCCTTGACGGTGTCCCAGGCGTGGAGGTCGAGGGAGTCGCCCTCCTCGGTCCGCAGGACCGCCGCCGTTCCTCCCTCGGCGCAAACCGAGTGGGCGCGCATGAGCTGCACCTTCGAGACGATGCCGATGTCTGCCTTGCCCCCGGTGCGAGCGGCGATCTCCACCGCTGCCCTCAGACCGGCAAGGCCCGCACCCAGAATGAGAACGTCGTGGTCGACGGTGTGCGCCATGGATCAGTTCCTCCGTGATTGACCGGACGGGGCGGGACCCCGTGCCAACACGGAGGGCCCCTGAGAAGAGAGGGCCCTTCGCAGCGGATCCCTTTGGAAGGTGTAAATGGATGTGGCCGTGCGAAGGGCCCGGTGGGATTCAGTGGTGTTCCCGCCCCGCCTCGCTGGGCGGTGCGTTTCACCGGATCGAACCGTTTGGGCCGGGTTCCTCCCTTCGAGCCTGGCTCCCTGTACTCCATGGGTACGGCACGCCTTCCCGGGGCGAAATCCGGATCTTCCCATAGGTAGCTCGTGGCTTCTACGTACCCCCAGAGAACTATCGAGCCAGCAGGTCTGCGAGCTTCTTTCGCGACTCCTCCTCAACCCGCTTGTGGAGGCTCTCTTCGTGGCTGTCCATCGTGACCACGGCGGGGAAGTCCTTCACCCGAATGACCCACATGGCTTCCGGGACGCCAAACTCCAGCTTGTGCACGGCCACGACCTCATCCACCGAACGCGCGATGAGGCTGGCAGCACCTCCGATGGCATGGAGGTAAACGGCCGGCTGTGAGCGACAGGCCTCCAGCGTACCGGCCCCCATCCCCCCTTTTCCGATCACCCCCTTCAGGTTGAAGTGAGCGATCACGTCGGGCTGGTAGACCTCCTCCCGAATGCTCGTGGTGGGCCCGGCGGCGACGAAGGTCCAGCTTCCGTCCTGGTGCTGCCTGACCACCGGACCGCAGTGGTAGATGACTCCTCCGTTCAGGAGGCGCCGGAGCTCATCGTAGAGCTCCGCATCCTCCTCGGCCACGGACTGGCGGACGAAATGCTCGATCATGAACTTGTGCGCTGCGTCTCGCCCGGTGACGATCGTGCCGTTCAGCTGGATAGCGTCCCCCACCCGAAGAGCCCTGATTTCTTCGTCCGGGATGGGAATCGTGAGTCTACGCATAGGTCACCTCCACGCCGCCGGCTCCCGCGGACACGTCCATGCTGGCTCGGCGATTCGCCCAACACATGTAGGCCACGGAGACGAAGTAGGACGCAGGCAGGCGGTGCTGTGAACCGATCTTCACGCCGAGCACGGTGGTGCGCCCACCGAATCCCATCGGTCCGATTCCAAGATCGTTCGCCTCTCGGGTCAGCGTGGCCTCCAGTTCGGCCAAGCTGGCATCGGCGTTGGCCTCGTCCAACCCGCGCAGGAGCTGCTGCTTCGCCTTGATGTAAGACGATCCCCTGTCACCGCCGATCGCCACCCCCAGCACTCCCGGTGCGCATCCCTTCCCCTGGGCCTGGTGCACGGCATCCAGGACCACCCGGCGAACGCCGTCCAGGTCCCTCCCGGCCCCGAGACGTCCGTCGGGCAGTTTGTATTGAGTGGAGACGTTCTCACAGCCGCCCCCCTTCAGCACCAGGTCGACGTGAAGGTGATCCCTCTCCCATTCGTGAAAGTGGAGGGTCGGGAAATCCTCGCCCGTGTTGTCTCCACTGTTCTTCCCTGTCAGGGGATCCACCGCGTTGGGCCGCAGGAAGGCCCGCTCGGTGGCTATGGCAACCGCCTTGCGAACCTGATCGGCGACCGCGCGGGTCGAGACTCCCAGAGGATGGAAGATTTCGAAGATGGGAGTCCCGGTATCCTGGCAGATCGGCGTGCTATGAGTGCGGGCTAGCTGAACATTCTGAAGGATAGAGTCCAGAGCTCCCCGCGCCGCCGATCCATGAGCCTCTTCCTCCACGCCCTCCTTCAGAGCGCGCTCCATGTCGGCGGGGAGCTGCGTCGCCGCCCGCCGCACGAGCTCCACGAGTGCGTCCGTGAATTCAATGTCGGCCGGTCCTTCCATACATGTACCCTTCACCCGCCCACGGCAGAAGAATCACCCAGCGAGGGCGGTGGATCCGCGGCCGGCGGGTGCGATTCCATCCCATCGCCGCCCTCGCGGCGGGGCACAGAGCAAGGTCCATGCACGGCAGGTCCTCCCACGATCAGAGCCACGCAAACAACTACCATCCATCGACTTGCGTCTGTTCACCTCTCCACGCTTCGGCCAAACCTGGGCCGATTCGTCCGAACCTGACCGCTATTGTCCCATCGGGGCCCGGACCGGCGACTCGACCTTCCGCGCTCGCACTCAGTACGGTAGTTTCCTTGCCTCGATGAGGCCCTGCCCGCGTGGCCTGAAGCGGCGGAGCTCGAGAAGTGGCGCACACCTGAGTCAGGTGATGAATGGCAGAAGGGAGGAGGGCGATCCGACCACCACCGGAGCACCCACGCATCACAAGGGAAAGAAAGACCGTGGCGGCCATGATTCGAATGGCGTGCCGGGACTGGCACGGTTCGACCCACGGTCTCTGCTCAGAGTGTGTGACGCTCCAGGGCTTCGCCGATTTCCGGCTGGACCGGTGCCCATTTGAGGAGAACAAGCCCACCTGCTCCAAGTGCCAGATCCACTGCTACAAGCCCGAGATGCGGGAGAGGATCCGGGCGGTCATGCGCTACGCGGGTCCCCGCATGTACAGGCGCCACCCCATCCTCACGCTGTATCACCTGTTGGACGGCTTCCGGATGGCGCCCGTGATTCCCGGAGGGCATCGGGGGTCCGGTTCCCTCTCCAAGAGCTGAGTCCGGGCCTTCCCGCGAGTCTGCCGATCACCCGACCCATCGAGTCGAGCGAGACTCCAGCACGGAAGCTCAAGCAGCCACGGAGAACCCGCTTGGAGATACGTGGCTTCACCTCGATCGCGACACGTGCCGTGCAGGAGTGGGTCTCCAACTATCCGATCTGAGGCCGCGTCTGATCGTCGAGTGGGAGTAACACTCTCTTCCAGGGAGTGACCGGTCCGTCGTAGCGGGAACCCTCCGGCACCCTCTACTCCGCAAGTGTGGCCCAGCACTCGATCTCGATCTGAGCGCCTAGAGCGAGCCCGCTGGTCCCGAACGCGCTTCGAGCGGGCTTATGGTCCGGGAAATACTGAACGTATACTTCGTTCATGGCGCCCCACTCGGACATGTCAGCCAACATGGCCGTGCACTTCACGACACGATCCAGCGATGAGCCGAAGCGTTCCAGCGTGGCCTTGATGTTGTCCATCGTCTGGCGTGTTTCAGCCACGATTCCTCCCTCGACCAGCTCTCCTCCTGGCTCGGTTCCGATCTGCCCTGAGAGGTAGAGCATGTGACCGACCCGCACCGCCTCGGAGAAGGGCAGGTCACTGGCAGCCCTCTCCGGGCCATTGAGATACTCCACCGCCGGGGAAACCGGGCTGCTGTACTGCGCAGAGCCCTCGATCTCCCCCTGCTCACCAAGGGGCTGGCAAGAGGCACCGAGAAGCAGGAAGGCCGGCACTACGGCGACTCGTGTCATGAGACAATCCTCCTCATCCAGATGGTTGACCGGCTCCCGCGAGTCACTCCGTCGACTCGTCACGAAGAGTCACTGTAAGTGATACTCGTGGTGGGACCCAAGGAAACTTTCGAGCACGCACAGCGTACCCGTGACGGCATCAGGCTCCGCCATTCCAACCTCTCATTGTAATACGGGGGTCGTGAGGTTGGGGGGCCGTCCCAAGAAGCTGTGGTCACCTCAGACGGTCGCCTCCCCGCCCGAGCGGCATCCGGAAGGAAACCCATGGATCTGAGCACTCTGGCGAATCTGGCCGAGATCATCGGGGTCATCACCGTTGTGGGTGGTCTGGCCTTCGCGGTCATTCAGATTGCCCACTTCCGCCAGCAGAGGCGAGAGATCGCAGCCATCGAGCTGGCGCGCTCGTTCCAGAATCCGGAGTTCGCCCGCGCCCTTCGCCTCGTGCTGGACCTTCCGGAAGGGATCACGGCGGAGGAGCTGCGAAGCCGCGACGCCAGGCTCCAGGACGCGGCGATGCTGGTGAGCCTCACACTCGAATCCATTGGAATCATGGTGCACAGGAGACTCATTTCGCTCGAAATGGTCTGGGAGCTCATGGGAGCGGTGATTCTCCACGCCTGGGACAAGCTTCGCCCTTGGGCGGAGGACATCCGGGAAGAGCAGGGCCGCCAGAAGTTCGACGAGTGGATTCAGTGGCTCGCCGGACAACTGATTCAACATGAGGACCTACACGCAGTGGCCCCAGCGTACGAGAGGTACCGTGAATGGGTTCCTTGACTGAGGCCAGCCGCCAATCATCCAAACACACTCCAAGGAGCTTCATCCCCATGTATGGAATCCTGCAACCTCGGCCCCGGGTGTGGATGCTTGCCCTCCTCACCTGCGCTGCTCCACGAATGCTGGCGGCTCAGGTGGACGACAGTCTTCGGTGCGAGCCCGACAACGGAGGTCTCACCCTTCCCGAGGGATTCTGCGCGATCCTGGTGGCGGAGGACCTTCCCGGCCCCAGACATCTGGCAGTGCGTGGCGACGGCATGATCTTCGTCGCCGCAGGGGGCCGCCGGGATGGCACGCCCGGCGGCATCTACGCTCTGGCGGATACCGATGGGGATGGTAGGGCGGACGACCGGGTGCACTTCGGGGAGGAGGGCGGTAATGGCCTCGTCCTGGACGGAGAGTACCTGTACTTCGCCCCGAACGACAAGGTGGTTCGCTACCGGATCCCGGCTGGAGAAGGAACGGCTTCAGGAGAGCCCGACGTGATCGTGGGAGACCTTCCGTCGGACCGGAGTCACCGGGCCAAGTCCATTGCCCTCGATGAGGACGGCAATCTCTTCGTCAACATCGGCTCTCCCTCCAATGTCTGCCAGCCACGAGACCGGGCCCAGACCACCGGAGGTGTGGATCCGTGCCCGGAGCTCGAGACCCGCGCCGGCGTGTGGCGGTTCGATGCCAATCGCTCCGGTCAGACCCAGGCCGACGGAGAGCGATACGGGACCGGCATCCGCAACGCCGTTGCCCTCACCTATCGGCCGGCCACCGAAGGACTGTACGCCGTAGTGCACGGTCGAGATCGTCTCTTTCAGCTCTTCCCGGAGCACTACAACGAAGAAGACGGAGCCGAGAAGCCCGCTGAGGAGTTCATTCGAATCGAGGCCGGGGATGACTTCGGATGGCCCTACTGCTACTACGACCCGCAGACCCGCGTGAAGGTCCTGGCTCCAGAGTACGGAGGGGACGGATCCAAAACGGGACGGTGCACAGACGCCAAGGATCCGATCTTCGGCTTTCCAGGCCACTGGGCTCCCGACGGACTGCTCTTCTACACGGGCACTCAATTCCCCGAGCAATACTGGGGCGGCGCGTTCGTCGCCTTTCACGGATCCTGGAATCGCGCGCCACGCCCGCAGGCAGGGTACAACGTCACGTTCCTACCTCTGCAGGGAGACCGGTCCGCTGGCCCCTTCGAGGTGTTCGCAGACGGCTTCATCGGTGCGGGATCGGGACCTCAAGATGCCCAGAGGCGACCTGTTGGTCTCGCCCAGGGGCCCGACGGCTCCGTGTACGTCACCGACGATAGAGAAGGGACGCTCTGGCGCATCATCTACCGGCGCGAGGGTTGACCCCGGAGAAGGCGGTCCCCGGGCCCGGGGATCGCCTTGCTCATCGCCCTCCCACCCTTACCCTCCGGCGGTGGCCCAGCGTCTAGCGCATTTCGCGGATCCGGACCTCGATGTCGTACACGCCTTCCATGAGAGCGAGGAGCTCTCCCGTGTCCGAATCACCATAGTGGTAGGGGTAGAGGATCTTCGGCCGGAATGCCCTGGCCGCGTCGGCCACCATCTCGGGCGTCATGGTATAGGGCAGATTCATGGGCAGAAAGGCGATATCGATGTCCTCCAGCGCCTTCATCTCTGGCGTGTCTTCAGTGTCGCCGGCGACGTAGACCCTCACGTCTCCGAACGTGATGACATACCCATTTCCGTTGCCCTTCGGATGGTAGGGCCGCCCGCTCCCTCTCATGTGGACGAGGTTGTACGCCGGTAGGGCCTCGACGCGGTAACCGCCCACTGTTGCGACGTCCCCGTTCTCCATTACGACCGCGTTTTCCAGGATCTCGGAACATGATTTCGAGACCACCACCGCAGTGCCCTCGTGCCGGATCGCCTGGATGGCATCGGCGTCCAGGTGATCACCGTGCTCGTGAGTGACCAGGATCAGGTCCGCCTTGGGCATAGTCCCGTAGTCGGCCTCGCGGCTTACGGGGTCCACATGAATCACGTCGCCGCCGTACCGAAACATGAGAGTCCCGTGACCCACGAAGCGGATGGTGAGATCACCGGAGTCCGTGGGGATCACGTCCTCCTGCAAGTTCGTCTGAGCCATCGCCTGGCCTCCATACATGAGGCTCACCGAAAAGGTCGCGAGAAGCAGCGCGATCGAGCGCATTGTTCCACCTCCAGTCGCGTCGCGGGTCGGGGATCCATCCGATGCAATTGGCGAGTCCCTCGAATACTCCTGGCCGCCTTTCACTCGTGCGGTCCCGCCCTCAACCAAGCACGATCTGGAGATACCGGACGAAGCCGTCGATTTCGGGGAATGCCAGATCCGCTTCCGCCGCGAGCTCACCGGACGGGTCGTGCAGAATCACGACCACCCGGCAACCGGCGTCGCGCCCCGCTTCCAGATCGTGGCGCGCATCACCCACCGCAACGCACCGCTCCGGAGGCACCCCGAGACGCCGGATCGCCTCAGCCACCGGAGCCCCCGACGGCTTCCAGAATCCATCGTCGCGTGTCAGAATCACATCGAATTGGAGCCGGAAGCGATTCAGAAGCGTCCGTGCGTTTCCCGCGCTGTTGTTCGTGACCAGCGCCGTGTGAATCCCGCGCCGCTCGAGGAGGCCGAGGAGCTCCCTGGCGCCCGGCTTGAGGCCCGCCTCCTCCGTGGCCTGACGTTCGATCTCTTCGAGGCGTCTCCATTTCTGCTCTCGTGCGGGGCTTTCCATGCCGTTCAGGGCATCGATGATCGATCGGGCGTCGATCTCCAGCTCGCTGCGGATCCCGTCCCAGTCGTACCGGGAGTCGACCAGCGTCCCATCCATGTCGAAGACAACGCCATCCACCCCTGAAAAGAGCCGGGTCTTCAGGATTTCGTCCTGGGGAAAGCGTGGCACCCGGGCCTGCCCCGGATCGGGCGCCACCGCCCGTCCGATCCAGCTGAACGGGATGCCGTGTCGCGCATAGGCACCGGCCAGCTCATCCTTGCACTCCTCTCGGCATCCCACGAGAAGGGCCCCGGAGCCGATGAGTCCCAGAGGATCGATCCCCAGATCCCTGCAGATCCGGCGCGTTTCGGGAAGCACCGGGATGGCCGCTGGTGCCACGGCGAGCTCCTCCCCGGAAGCCCGGGCAAGCTCGTATAACGCCTCTCCCACCCCACCCTCCGTCACGTCATGCATCGCCGTGACCCCATCGATCGCAGCCGCCACTCGCGCATCCCGAACCACCGACAGCCAGCCTGGCGGGAGCACCTCCTCCACCGAGCTCGGCTCTCCTGCGCCCAGATCCCCCAGGCGGTCGGCGAAGTCCGAAAGCAGAATGGACGTTCCCTCCAGAGCGGCCCACTTCGTCATGCCCACCCAATCGCCGTCCTGGAGACCGCTGCTCGTGATCGGGCGTCCCCGGACCGGGCCCATCATGGTGCCGACGACCATGCTACGCGGCAAGCCTGGCGTCACCTCGCAGTGACCCCCGATCAGTGCAACGCCCAGACGCTCACAGGTGACGCGAATCTGCTCCAGATTGGTGGAAATGTCATCCCACCAGGCTTCGTGAGGGGCCACGAGGATCGTGGCCAGAAAGAAGCGGGGCTCCGCCCCCATCACCGCCACGTCGTTGGCGTTCACGACCACCGCCAACTGGCCAGCGTTGTCGGACGTGAAAGTGACGGGATCGCAGGCGACCGCCCAGACTTCGTCTCCGATCTCTACGAGCGCCGCATCCTCGCCGGGACCCGGACCCTGGATCACTCCGCGGCCCGCAGCTCCCCCAACCACGGGAGCCAGGAGATCCCAGGGAACCTTGCCCTCCGGCAGAGGGCCGGATGCACCGAGGCTCATGAGGAGCGGACTCCCTTGTTCCGAAGTCTTCGGGCTAGGTTCATCCCTCCCGTTCTCTGAGTCGCTCTATGTGGGCCAGATGATGTCGTCCGTGCCAGACGTAGAGCTGCAAGCTCTGGTCCAGGGTCACCTGGCCCCACTCCGGATGCCGAAACGCCCGACTCCAATCCTGGGATTCCAGCCCCCCCAGGAAGGTCACCCAGCGCCAGTGCAGAGCCTCGAGCAGGCGTAGAGACATCTCCAGCGATCCGTGCCGTGCCTCCGGAAGCTCCGCCCAGGCAGCCTCATCGTACGTCTGAATGGTGGGCTCGTCTTCGGTCGCGGCCAGCTTGAAGCGGAGGTACGCGTTCAGGTGGGAATCCGGCACGTGATGTACGACCTGGCGCACCGTCCACCCTCCCGGCCGGTACGGCCTGTCCAGCTGTTCCTCGGTGAGGTCCTGGACAGCCCCACGTAGCTGCGCAGGGAGTCGGGCCAGCTCATCAATGGCGTCTGCCCTCTGCTCCCGCGAGAGGGGGGGGCCGGGCTGGAAGCGGCCCATGGGGTAGCGAAGATTCTCCAGTTCCTGCTGTTCCACCGCTTACCTCCTGTGATCTGAACCGCCCGGTGAATCCTTCGATGCAGCAGAACACAGCGTCGCCGGGGAGCCGATCCCCTAGTCCCAATCCTCCTCGGGTAGGGGTGGATTGCTGTGGAGAGGCTCGGCGACCACGTCCCAGGGCGCCGGCAAGAGCTCGACATCGAACCAATCGGTGAAGGCCTTCCAGGACCGATCCTGAGGCCAGTCACCCGATTCACCGATCCACTGCCAGAGCTGGGTCTCGAACAGCAACCCGAAGTTCTGCTCCAACCACTCTTCTGCGTCCTCGTAGTAGTCGAAGATGGGAATCAGAAAAGCGCTGGGACGACTGCGCTCCTCCTCGACCTCGTGGCGAGGTTCATCGAGCTCGACGAAACTGTTCGCCCAATCGATGAAGGGCTGCCTGGGCCGGAGGACGACCAGCAACCGATTGGCGAACCAGATCTCTCGTTCGGGATCCTGCGGAATGGTGACGATCATCGGTCGGTATCGACGTGGATAGCCGGGAATCTCCAGAGCGGCGGGTCCCGCCGGTCCCGCGACCCACCGGGTCGGGCCTGATTTAGCGTACCGTATTCAGTGTACCGTCTCCGTGGTCCAGTAGCCATGGAGTGCTTCGAGGCGCCCGATCCAACGAGCCGGCGCGAGCGGAGCAGCCTGGGCGTCATTCGAAGCGAGGCGACGCACGACGCTGAGCCGCGAGGCCGCCGGGCTCTCCTAGGCCCTGGGAAACTCCTCGACAAGCCGCCCCAGATCACCGACGAAGCTCCGGAGAGCGTCGCTCAACGCCAGCAACGCCACGGAATCGCTCGGATCCGTCCCCGTGGCGACGGCGACGGGCGAATCGGCCTCCACCTCTCCACGCACCCTCTCGAGCATCATCGCCGCCGTCTGAACCGTCGACGCCAGGTCACGCCGCTGGCCCCACGTCGCGTCCGCCGGGAGGTGAATGAGTCGGTGAGACACCCGGTCGAGCTGCGACTGGACGTACTGAAGAAGGCTCGAAATCTCCGCATGATCCATCCGGATCTCCCTGTCGCACTGTCTGACACCCAGTACCGATGGTACGCATCCGGGTTCCTGAAGCGGTTCGCTCGGCCTGGTGACTGCTCGGTCAACCGGGCCCACGGGAGAGATCCTCGTCGAGTGGATCGACCTTTATCCCGTGCGCAGGGGCGACCCGTCCTCTGCCCCCTCCATGGGAGCACGGATCTCCGGAAGGGAGTCAAGGCCCAATCCAAGGAGCTCGGCCAGAGCCGGCCGGGCGATGCTCGGGGGTGCGCTCAACCACGTCACGTATGCGGCCTGCGCGAAGAAGTAGTGGACCTGGCCGTGTCCGAAGACCTGATGCACGGGCGTTCCCGCCACGTCCGCTTCAACGTGATGACCGTAGCCGCTGCTCCCGGAACCGATCCGGGTGGCCATAGCCTCCAACTGACCGTAAGCCTCATCGGAGGATCCGAAGCGGCTCCGGTATACCGCCACCCGCATCTCCGGGGGACCGTAGATGCCGATCCGGGTCTCGAGAGGAGCAACGCTCCTCCCGTGCAGGGAACCCACCGCGTCCGCGGCGTCCGCACCGGACTGCATCTCGGTGAGCGCGAGGCCGTGGATTTCAGCCGGAAGCTCGGAAGTGCCTTCGGAAGAGATCGAGCCGGCTTCGCTTGGGACCTCCTCCCTCGTGTCTGGAGCCGCACACGCTAGGAGAAGCGCGGACAGGAGCGTGCCCGGGCATCCAAGCAGGCACCGATGCGCATTGCGTCGAAAGTCCATGACTCCTTCCCTCCGGCTTCCGATTCCCGAGTGGGCGTCCCGCAGCGGAGGTGGCCGCGACGGAAGTCAGAAGATAGAACGGTGGGACATCTGCTGGCTACCGACGTGCGCCCTCACCCTGTCGGCGAAAGCGAGTGCTGTCCGACGGTGTCCGTGCCTTCGACCCCGCCGACTCCGCGAGAAGACGGGCGTAGCTGTCCGCATGATGCAGGGCGAATCCCAGGAACGAGGGGTACCTCTGGAATTCGAAGTCCGTCCGCTCCATCACCTCGCTGAGTCTCGACAGGCCCAGGTCGTGAAAGGTGAGCTTCCGGGCTGGAACCGTCGTTGTTCTCTGCACGGGCCACCACAGGATCCCATCCGTCCTCAGTCCCAACCGGCTCACCCAGTCAAAAAGGGGGCCAATCCCCGACGCCGGATTCCCGCCCCGGGCACCACCGGGAAGGAAGAACGCCAACGCGGAATCATCCCATTCCACGAAGGCCACGAGACTCCCCCCGTCCCCTGCGATGGGCAGTCCGCGCTTCGGCTCTCCACCGAAGTCCACGAGGACCTCGTCAGGGAGCGGCGACGTCTCCAAACCCACGTAGACCTTCTTCCCCCGCTCTGCGGCATACGCCAGCTCCGACTCGGCGTGGGTGATGGTCCCATCCGCCCCGTAGGCCGAAGTCCGGTAGTCCATGATGGCCACCTCATCCGCGAGATCGATCAGATGGTGGCTGGCGGGCATCCGCCGCCCCCCGAAGTCCACCGTGACCGCCTCGTACGTGCGCTCGTCAGGCGCATCATACCAGAACGGGATATCGAGGCCGAGTGCCAGGCCGCCGCCAGCCGCGAGCTCCGCCATCCGCTTCGTGAGGCGAAGGAAGTCCACAAGGATCGAAGCTCGCCGCGGGCCGTTGAAGCCGGCCAGCAGATACGGTTCGATGTCATAACGGACTCCGACGAAGCGCTCCACCTCGTCCGACTCCCGGTTGTAGTCGATCACCCTCTGAACTGTCCGGAGCACCCCTTCGTGATATTCGGCGAGAGCGAACCAGGGAGCTCCATCCAAGGCGAAGGTCTGGATCCCCGCCTCGGCGAAGAGACGCAGAAGTGGGCGGAGCCGGCTGGAACTGAACGCCACTTCGCCGGGAAGACTGCCCCCCATTCCGTGGTCGGGGAGTTGAAGGAAGATCCGATCGAATCCCGCGGTCCTCAAGAGCTGCACGAGACGCTCGGCACGCCGAGGATCTTCGAGAAGCTCAGCCGTGTTCCACACCCAAGTGGCCAGGTGCCGTTCCTCGCCTCCACCGGTCGCCAGGGGGCGGTTCGCCTCGGCCTCCGGCAGCTCGGGAAGGCCCCCGGGGTCTACGGATAGTGCCAGGCGAGTCAGGTAAACCCTGCTGGGACCCGGCGAGACGGCCTGGAACACGATAGACGCCAGCGTCTCGAGGCTCACCCGTTGAGGGATCCGGTGGAGCGGGATCTCTGCGCGCTGCCAGCCTGGCTCGATCCTACCGGATGAAACGAACTCACCGACTTCACCGATGGCCAGGGCGTCCTCTCGCTCTTCCCACTGCGCGTCCGCCAATTTGATCAGCAGCCTTTCCCCCCCCTTCTCCCCCCGAATCCAGAAGGTGAGCACGGAGAAGGAACGTGCGTCCAGGTAGGCGCGGTCCCTGGGGTGCGCCCTGAAGTCGAACAGGTGGACCCAGAGACCGCAGAACCCGCGTTGACGCACCTCACAGGAGAGACGAAGCGCTCTTCGCCCATCCCCTGCCGGCGCTAGCGTAGCAGTCCCCCGGGAGGGGGGAGCTTCAAAGCTGTTGAAGTAGCCACCCAGGGCGTTCCGATTGCCCCGGGAGAAGTCCGCCACCACCAGGGAATTCCCCTGGAACGCCGGGACCTGACCCGCCGCCGGGTAGACCGTCTTCTGCGTGTCCCCGAGGTGGAGCGAGTAGACGACGACCCGGGGCCCCGCAGCTTCTTCCAGTACTCCCAGTCGGCCCGAGCGTACCCGGGCGAGGTCCGGCACGCCCCAGTCCGCGGGGAGGACCGTGTCAGAGAGTGGAAGGCCTGGCTCCTGAGCAGAGCCGTGGGGACCGACACACAACGTCTGCAGGAGCGTGACCAGGACGACTGCACGCCCCAGGATCATCGGCTCGGGCCGCGATGCGCCAACCAGGCCCGGAAAAGGCCGCAGCCGCGTCCGACAGAGCGATCCCGTCCGCACCGCCCGGTCACGCCGTCCTGTCTTCGGCCTCGCTCTCGTCCCTTGGGTGGCGTCGTGCATTTCATTCCATCGTGTTCTCGGGTGATCCCACATGCCCGAGGCGTTGCAAGTCCCGGTCCAGTCGTCCCCGTGTCATTTGAAGCTTTCACGGCCGCGGTGTAGCTTGCACCCGATGGTCAGCGTACGAGGAGAGAATCCCGCTCTATCGAGCACATTGGAGAAGAACGATGAGGCTATTCCCAAGACATGTGGGCCGACTGACATTGGCCGCGGCCCTGGTCGCTTGCGGAGGCGAGTCCCAACGGACCGCGGAGGTGCCAGAAGCCGAGATCAGCGCCTCGGTCCCGGCTCTGGACGCGGTGCACGATCTGGTCCGCCCCCTCTGGCACGACGCGTTTCCACAGAAGGACTATGATGCCATCAAGGAGCTGATCCCACAGCTTGAGGAGAGGCTCGGGGCCGTGGAGGCGGTCGAGCTTCCGGGAATCCTACGGGAGAAGGAGGATCAGTGGGTTGAGCGACGGGAGAAGCTCATGGAGCGCTTCACCGCCTTGAAGGCCGCCGCGGAGGACGACGATCAGGATTCCATGCTGGGGCAAACCGAGGCCTTTCACCTGGCCTACGAGAGCCTGGTTCGAGTCATCCGGCCGGTGGTCCCCGAGCTGGATGCCTTCCACCAGGAGATGTACAAGCTCTACCACTATTACATGCCGGCGTACGACGTGGAGAAGATTCGAGAGACGGCCGTCGCCATGCAGGAGAAGCTGGGCGCCCTGGAGGCGGTTCAGCTCCCCGAGCGGCTCTCGGACAAGCAGGACGACTTCCACGCGTCGGTGGCGGAGCTCGCCAACCAGGTGCAGGCCCTGGCCAGGAGTCTGGAATCCCCGGATAGAGACGGTGTGAACGCGGCCATCGAGTCCGTCCACGCCGCGTATCAGGACACCGAGAAGATCTTCGACTGACGTCCGGGAACCTCCCGTCTTCTGCTAGAAACCGGGGGCGGAGGGCCCTAAGTTGGGGGGATCGGTCAGACGGTCATCCTTCCCCGACTCCGTGGAGGTCCCCATGCAGTCCCGGCTTCCCTTCTGGATCGGAGGGCTGGTGCTCTTCACCGCCTCCCTCCCGAGCCCCTCTCCTGCCCAGGCTCAGGAGAAGACCCTCTCCCTGGAGATGTTCCTGGACATGGAGACGGTTTCTTCCCCGCAGATCTCCCCGGACGGGCAGCGGATCGTCTACACCCGTGGATGGGTGGACAAGGTGAACGACCGTCGTCGCTCATCCATCTGGATCATGAACGCCGACGGCTCCAGGAACCGCTTCCTCACGGACGGCTCCTCCCCCGTCTGGTCCCCAGATGGCACCCGCATCGCTTTCACCGCTCCAGGAGAGCCCGAGGGAAGCCAGATCTTCGTTCGCTGGATGGACGACGAGGGGGCCATCTCCCAGGTCACCCGCGTGGAGCACGGGCCCTCCAACCTTCGGTGGTCCCCCGACGGCACCCGCATCGCCTTCACCATGCTGGTCGAGGACGCGGAAGAGTGGGAGGTGGAGCTCCCTTCGGAGCCGGAGGGAGCCGAGTGGCAGGAGGGTCCCAAGATCGTCAGTCGCCTGGACTATCGGCAGGACCGTCAGGGCTTCGTGGATAGTGGCCACACCCACATCTTGGTGGTTCCCGCGGAGGGCGGCACACCTCGCCAGCTCACCGACGGTGAATGGGATCACTCGGGTCCTGAGTGGACTCCGGATGGACGGGAGATTCTCTTCGGCGCTCTACGTGAGGAAGAGGCGGAGTGGATGTGGCGCGAGTCCGAAATCTACGCCGTCACCGTGGAGACGGGCGCCATCCGTCAAATCACCACCCGCGAAGGGCCAGACGGAAGCCCTGTTCCGTCGCCCGACGGACGGCTCATCGCTTACCAGGGGCAGGACTGGTCCACGGATACCTACGTGGAGAACGGCCTGTACGTGATGAACACCGACGGCTCCGACCCCCGGCGAATCGCCGGAGAGCTCGGGCGGTCGCTGGGAAACCTCACCTGGGCTCCCGACGGGAATGGCATCTACTTCACCGCCAGCGTACGCGGCACCGGGAACCTCTACTTCGCCCCTCTCCGAGGAGAGCCCCGGGCCGTGACGGAGGGCAATCACATGCTCTCCTTCTCCTCCATGGACGGAAGCGGGAACGTGGTGGGAACGCTCTCCAGCTACCACGAGCCCGGCGACGTGGTCAGCTTCTCGCTCCAACGCCCTGACCAGATCCGCCGCCTCACCCGGGTGAATGAGGACGTCCTGGCCGGCGTGAAGCTTGGTGAAGTGGAGGAGATCTGGTATCCCTCCGTGGACGACCTTCAGATCCAGGGTTGGATCGTGAAGCCTCCCGATTTCGATCCTTCGAAGAAGTACCCCCTCATCCTGACGATCCACGGGGGACCTCATTCGATGTACGGCGTGGGCTTCAATTTCTCCTGGCAGGAGCACGCCGCGAAGGGTTACGTCGTTCTCTACACGAACCCCCGGGGGAGCTCCGGCTACGGAAGCGCCTTCGGCAACGAGATCGACAACGCCTACCCAGACAAGGACTTCGACGACCTCATGAATGGCGTGGACGAGGTCGTTGCCCGGGGGTACGTCGACGAGGACAACCTCTTCGTGTACGGGGGGTCGGGCGGAGGCGTCCTCACCGCGTGGACCGTCGGGCACACCGACCGCTTCGCCGCGGCCTCGTCGAACTACCCAGTCATCGACTGGATCTCCTTCGTGGGGACCACGGACGGACCGAGCTGGTACCGCAACTTCGAGAAGTTCCCCTGGGAGGACCCCTCGGAGCACCTAGAGCGCTCCCCCCTCATGTACGCGGGGAACGTCAAGACCCCCACCATGCTCATGACCGGCGAGCTGGACCTCAGGACTCCCATTTCGCAGACGGAGGAGTTCTACGCGGCCCTGAAGGTCCAGAAGGTTCCCACCGTGATGCTCCGCTTCCGGGGGGAGTACCACGGCACCTCGCGCATCCCCTCGAACTTCATGAGGAGTCAGCTGTACCTGCAGAGTTGGTTCGAAAAGTGGAAGCGATAGAGGCACCGTCCCGGAAGGAGCCGACATGATCCGAGGAATCATCAGTCTCGTCTTCCTCATACTGACCCTGACCCCCACGGGAGCGGAGGGTCAGGATCCGAAACAGGCCGTGCTGGATTTCGTCGACGCGCACGCCTCCGATTACGGCGCGATCGCGCAGCGGATCTGGGACCTGGCGGAAGTCGGATACCAGGAGGAGGAGAGCTCGGCCCTCCTGCAAACACATCTCCAGCAGGCGGGATTCCAGGTCGAGGCGGGGGTGGCGGGGATGCCCACCGCGTTCATCGCCAGCTACGGGCAGGGTCAGCCCGTGATCGCGATCCTCGCCGAGTTCGACGCGCTCCCGGGAATCACCCAGGACCGGGTGCCCGAGCGGGCTCCGAGACCTGACATGGGGGCGGGACACGCCTGCGGGCATCACCTGTTCGGAACCGGATCGGTAGCCGCGGCCGTGGCGGCAAGAGAATGGATGGCGAACGCGAACGTCCAGGGAACCGTGCGCGTGTACGGAACGCCCGCGGAGGAAGGGGGCGCCGGCAAGGTCTACATGGTGCGGGAGGGGCTCTTCAACGACGTGGATATCGCCCTCCACTGGCACTCGGGGGACCGCAACGACGCGAGTCCCTGGACCTCCCTGGCCAACAAGTCAGCCAAGTTCCGCTTTCAGGGGATCTCCGCTCATGCCGCCGGGGCGCCGGAGCGCGGCCGATCCGCCCTGGACGGCGTCGAGGCCATGAATCACATGGTGAATCTGCTCCGGGAGCATGTCCCTCAGGAGACGCGCATCCACTACGTGATCACTTACGGGGGATCCGCGCCCAACGTGATCCCGGACTTCGCGGAGGTCTTCTACTACGTCCGAAACCCGGACGTCGAGGAGGTCCTGGCCATCTTCGACCGCGTCGTGGAAGCGGCGGAGGGCGCGGCCCTGGGCACGGGTACCACGATGGAGTACGAGGTCATCCACGGCATCTACGCGCTCCTTCCCAATGACGCATTGGCTCAGACGGTCCACGCGAATCTCGAGGAAGTCGGCGGAGTGGAATACGAGCCGCACGAGCGGCGCTTCGCCGAGGCCCTGCACGCCTCCCTTCCGGAGGACGCACCCCCGCTGGAGCAGGCGGCGCGCATCGAACCCTTCAAGACTGGCGTGTCCGCCGGCGGATCCACGGACGTGGCGGACGTCAGCTGGGTGGTTCCGACGGCGGGCCTCACCACCGCTACGTGGGTGCCGGGAACCGCCGCCCATTCCTGGCAGGCGATCGCAGCCGGCGGCACTCGCATCGGGGAGAAGGGCATGGTCGTGGCGGCCAAGACCCTGGCCCTGACCGTGGTGGATCTCCTCACGAACGCAGAGCTCCGAGAGGCGGTGTGGCGGGAGCATCGGGAGCGAGTCGGTCCTGACTTCGTGTACGAGTCGCTGGTAGGCGACCGGCCACCCCCGTTGAACTACCGGAAGCCGGCCTCGGCGGTGCGATGACCCGCCGAAGTACGATCGGGAGCCAGCCTCGCATGCGCGACGACGCGACGATCTGCCGGGGCACGATCGCAAGGCAGCCTCCGCAGGCGATAACCGCCCCCGAGAAGGCGTAAGGGCTCGCCGGCATGCCTTTCGCGGAGGTGCTGCTACGACGGTGGGCTAGAACCGCCGAAGATAGGTCACCTTCAGGGCGACGCCTCGGTCCAAGAGATCCCAGAGCTCGACATCCTCCCCGCGCTGCTCGCTGAACACCAGGAAGAGGTCGCTCCCGGGCCGGTGGATGAAGTTGAGCCTGAAGTTGACGGAGAAGAGCTCGTCCAGGGAGTTGTACTGGACCAGGAGATTCGTAGTCAGGCGGGTGGAGAAGGAGTAACTGGCTCGAACCGAGGAGATGTCGGCGGTGAACTCGCCGCTGGGGATGTCCACCCGGTTTCGGGTGTGGCCCAGGCTCACGGCGATCTGGGGGCTGGGCGCCAGACCGAGGGTGCCGCTCAGCGACCGAAGTGTGCCGCCGTAGAAGGCGGAGGCGGTCAACCTCCCCTGGAAGGTGACCGGGCGGGAGGGACTCGCGGTCAGAAACGCCGTGACGTTGGTGGCGTCATAGGTGCCCGGTAGAACGTTCAGGGTGTCCGCCAGATCGAAGTCCTCGTCCGGTCGGTTCTCTCCCTTCTGGATTATCACAGTGACCTGATCTCCGGATTCGAACTCCGTGGAGATGAAGGGCCCCGCACCCCAATCCTGCACCCCTCCCCGCGTTCCGGTGAAGAGACTGCCGCCGGCGAAGATGTCGATCTTGCGGATGCCGAGTACGTCGGGCCGGAAGCTGCGTCGGCCGAACAGATCGGTCCTGCGGGTGCCGGTCCGCTGGATGAAGCCCAGGCGGGCCTCGGCTTCCGGCCCGACCGCGATGTGCCGGGTGAAAAGCTCCCAGAGATCTGTTGCGTAGTCTCCGACGAAGGCGTACGCGAGGTCGTCCCCACCGACGCCACGGGTGAAGGTTCGGGCGATCCACGCCTGGACGTTCGCGGAGGGAGTCAGGTAGAGGGCTACGTCGCCTCCCACCACGGTGTTCCATTCCCGCGAGCTCCGACGATCCGTGAGCATGAGCCCGACGTAGCCGTTCTCCCCTACGTCCCGCTTCACCCGAGCCACGGAGAAGTTCTCCCTGGGAGCCAGCTCCTCGACCTCGTCCGTGATGACGTTCAGGAACCCCAGCGTCTGCCCTCCCAGGCGGCCCGTGAGGCGGCCACCCCCCAGGATGGGAACCACTTCGTCCTCATCCTCCTCGATGCCGATGCGGCGTGAGAAGAACATCTGGAAGGGTGGCGGCTCGAAGGGGTTTCCCTGGATCCCGAAGTCGAAGATTCCGGAGTTCTCCAGGAAGAAGTCCCGCTTCTCGGGAAAGAAGAGGCCGAAGCGAGTGAGGTTCACCTGCTCGTCGTCGACCTCTACCTGGGCGAAGTCGGTGTTCAGGGTGGCGTCGAGGACGAGACCCGGCCAAACCTCGGTCTTGAGGTCCAGGCCGACCTCCAGCTCCGGATCGCTGGAGAGCTCCCCGCCGTCCGTTCGCGCCTGACGGGTTCCGGTGAGGAAATAGGGCTTCACCTCTAAGTTCCGACCCGTGGCGGGAAGGTCGCGGAGTCCCTGAATCTCGCCGGCAAGGCTCACGCGATGGAATCCCCCGATGTCGCGGGACCAGGACTGCCACAGCGCCTCCTCGTTCTTCCGCTGGATGATCCGGTAGACGTTGAACCCCCAGGACTGGTCCGATTGGCTGGGGTATCGGAGGGTCCTCAGAGGAATGCGGAACTCCGCCGACCAGCCCTCAGGGATCCGGGCACCTGCCACCTCCCACACACCCCGCCAGTCCACGTTGAACTCTTTCCCCTCATCGCTCAGAAGAGCGTCGAACTCGGCCCCGTTGGCGTTCGTCGCGAAGACGTAGGCATTTCGGTGATCGTGGAACGGGTCCAGTAGGATGGCCACCGCGTCGTCTCCAGCGAAGACCGGCAACTGGCTGAAGCCGTCGGGTCGCATGAGGCGGTCTCTCTGGAGGATGCGGCTCACCACGAGCTCGGGCTCCGAGTCCAGTGCCTGAACGCCGACGTAGAGGAACCGGTCGTCGTATGCGATCCGGACCTCCGTCCTTTCCGTGGCTAGCTCACCCTCGAGCGGCTCCCGCTGCCGCAGGTCATCCACGGGCCGACTCTCCACCCAGAACGCCTCCGTGAGGAGTCCGTCCAGACGGAAGGTGTTCGAGGACTCGGACGCAATCCTGAGAGCCTGGACGGCTCCGGGGACCTGAGTGGTTGCTGGGGTCATGGACAACGGGGAGAGCCGCCACGGCTCCGGCACCCGGGTCGAGAGGGCCTCCGCACCTCCTCCCGGAATGACGGCGACCAGAAGGCTGATCCAGGAGACCCGTCGAAGCCCGCTCACAGCCGCAGCTCCTCCTCCGTCGAGTCTTGAGCGGTCGCGCGGTGGGGCCGCAGAGCAAGGTCGGCCAGGAGGAGGAAGAAAGCCCAAAGCTTCGGCCCCTCCTCCCGGCCGGATCTTCCGCCTAGCTCCCGTCGAGGCGGTGTGGATCCTCCAGGATCGTCAGAACAGTCCCTTGACCTTCCCCGTTTCCACGTCCACGTCGATCCTGCGGAAGGCGGGATTGGATGCGGTGCCGGGCATGAGCCAGATGGTCCCCGCCACTGGTACCACGAAGCCCGCTCCCTTGTAGATGAGGATGTCCCTGATGGGCAGCTCCCACCCCCGAGGCCGTCCTTTGAGGTCCGGGTCGTGGGAGAGACTCAGGTGAGTCTTCACCATGCAGGTCCCCATCCTGCTGATCTCGGGATCGGCTTCGTACTGCTTGAGCTTCTCCAGCGCCACGTCCGAGTACGTCACACCGTCACCACCGTAGACCTCCCTTGTGATGCGCTCGATCCGCTCCCGCAACGGGACGTCCAGATCGTACAGGAACTTGAAGTTGGGCTTCTCCTCGCAGGCCGTCATCACGGCCTCGGCCAACTCGATGGCTCCGGGGCCACCCTTCTCCCAGTGCTCCGAGAACGCTGCGAGGGCACCGCCTTCCTCAGCGACGCGGCGAACCAGTGCGACCTCGGCCGCAGTGTCCGTGTGGAAGCCGTTGATGCAGACCACCGGTCGGACACCGCTCTTGACCACCGTCTCGATGTGGGCCACCAGGTTTTCGCATCCCTTCTCCAGCAGCTCCAAGTTCTCCTTGGTGTACGCCTCGTCCAGCGGACGTCCCGGCCTCACCGGCGGGCCGCCGCCGTGCATCTTCAGCGCCCGGATGGTGGCCACGAGCACGACGCAGTTGGGGGTCAGCCCGGAGTAGCGGCACTTCAGGTTCCAGAACTTCTCGAAGCCGATATCCGCTCCGAAGCCGCTCTCGGTGACGTGATAGTCCCCAAGCTTGACCCCCAGTCGGTCGGCGATCACGGAACTCTGCCCGATCGCGATGTTCGCGAAGGGCCCGGCGTGAACCAGGACCGGCTGGCCCTCGATCGTCTGCATGAGCGTGGGATTGAGGGTGTCGACCATCCAGGCGGCCATGGCCCCGTCGACCTCCAGGTCAGCCGTCGTCACGGGGTTGCCTTGCTTGTCGTAGGCTACGACGATGCGGCCGATGCGCTCGCGCATGTCCTTCAGATCCTGCGCGACTGCCAGGATAGCCATGATCTCGCTGGACACCGTGATGGCGAAACCGGATTCCATCTCGTACCCGTCCATCTTGCCGCCCCGGCCGATGATCATGTTGCGGAGGGCCTGGGCGCAGAAGTCCATCACCCATTTGAGCTCCACCCGCTCCGGGTCGATGTCGATGCGGGTGAGGTTGCTCTGGGCCAGACGCGCGTCATCGTAGTTGCGCTCGTGCTGCATCCGGGACGTGAGCGCAACCATGGCCAGATTGTGGGCGTTGGTGATGCAATCGATGTCTCCAGTGAGGCGGATCGAGAACGGTGTCAGCGGAATGCACTGGGCCAGACCGCCGCCAGCAGCCGATCCTTTGATGTTGAATGTGGGGCCGCCACTGGGCTGACGAATGGCGCCCACCACCCTCTGTCCGAGCTGGCCGAGTCCATCGATCAAGCCGATGGCCGTGGTAGTCTTCCCCTCACCGAGGGGCGTCGGGGTGATGGCGGTCACGTCGATGTACTTCGCGTCCGGCGCTGAGCCGAGACGGGACAGCACCGCCTGGTAATCCACACGGGCAAGCGTCCGCCCGTAAGGAATGAGCTCATCTCCCTCCAGGCCCAGCTCGGAGCCCAGCTGGGCCGGGCTCTTCATCCATGCTTCCGCTGCTTCAGCTATCTCCCAGTCTTCCATCTTGGTCGGGTCAAGCATCACGGTTGCCATGTTCATTCTCCCCTGTTCTTACGATCCAGTGTCGCCCGACGCGACAACAGAAACTTCCAGGTTAAACTATATACCTGGTTATATATCGCGGACGCGAATCTTTAGCGCTGTCACAATAGGAAGCATGGTGGTCCTTTGGCCAGAGGCTCGCCTCACCTGCAGCTAAGTGCCCACAGCGGGGGACGGCGCCTCCTGACACCAAGGACCCAAGTCACAACCCGGGGAGAGAGTCGCACCCTGGAAAGTCACGGCCCATGGGGTCGTATGTGGGAGGTGACGTTCCCAGCAGTCGAGCGATGCCCCGGCACCCGAGCGGCCTGCCGTGGCTCCGGCGGCAACTACAGAACCTATCATGCCGAACCGCTGCATGGCAGGTCCGTCGAGGAGCACGCCGCGCGCGATCTTCTGGCTTCTTCCCCTGAGGATCACGCTCTGGGCAGGCGCGTGCACTGACGAGTGCGGCACCTGCACGGAGCACCCTGCCGAGGAATAGTCCGAAGCGGCACCCAACTCCCAGGGGCTGAACGAGGCTCTCCTGGAGGAGCTCACCTTCGACCTGGAACGTGGAGAGCTGGGACCGACGAGTTCAGTCGTGGTGATCAGGAACGGACACCTCGTTTACGAGGCTTCCTGGACATGGGTCGTGACGATCTGCACGTGTGCTGGTCCGTCACCAAGAGCGTCACCTCGGCACTGATCGGGATCGCCCGGGAAGAGGGCCAGGTCGGGAGCCTGCACACTCCGATTCTTCAGTTCTTCCCCGAGTACGCAGACGTGGCGATCGACGGGCCCTGGAAGCAGGAGATGACCCTGGAGCACGCCGGGCCCGACGGAATCACGGATACACTGGGAGGGCTCAGCCTGCGGCCTCGTGACATGGCGCGGATCGGGCACCTGTACCTTCACAAGGGCGTCTGGCAGCCCACGAGAGAGCGGGTGATCTCCCAGGAGTGGATCGACGCTTCCATCCAACGACACACTCAATCACAGAGTGGTGGCGGTGGTTACGGATATCAGTGGTGGGTCCTGGCGGCCGAAGTGGCAGGGGATACCATCCGAATCCCCTAAGCGAGCGGTTGGGGCGGGCAGCGAATCTACGTGGTCCATCCCCTGGACATGGTGGTCGTACTCACTGGAGAGCACTTCCAGGGGGAGGAGTCTCACCGCTGGGAGATCCTCTTCGAATACCTGTTTCCCTCTGCGGATCCCGGCTGGGCTACGGCGCGAAGCCTGGTATTCGAAGACGTGGACCCGTAACATCCCTCTATCCCCCAGCCCGCCGGCCAGATCAGTTGGCCCGTCAGAAAGCCGGAGGAGAGAGATGGTCGGCTTTCAGAAGGTGCTCGTCTTCCGCGAAGTATTCATGGTCTCCCTCGGGGCCATCCGGGCAAATGCCCTACGGTCCATTCTGACGACCCTTGGGATCATTATCGGCGTCGGAGCCGTGATCTCCATGGTGGCTCTCGGAGAAGGCGCGCAACGGCGAGTGCAGGAGCAGATCCAGCGGATCGGCACCAATGTTCTCACGATCCGGCCCGGCCAGCAGTTTCACCGTGGAGTGGCCAGCGGGGGTACCGTCCGCCTCAGGCTCGAGGACGCCGAAGCGCTCAGGGCCCAGACGGCTGGCTTGCTGACCGTCGTCCCTGAGACCGAATCGCGGCTCCAGATCGCGTACCTTCGCTGGAATTCCAGCAACGAGGTGGTGGGGACCTGGCCCTCCTTCTTCCAGGTCTACGATCACTCGGTGAACCACGGCCGCTTCTTCGACGAGGGGGAGGTCCAGGGGCGCAGAAGAGTCGCCGTGCTGGGTTACAATCTCCCGGAGGTTCTGGGAACTCCCGCTCCCCTCCTCGTGGGCAGGACGATCCAGATCCGGGGGGTTCCCTTCGAGGTGATCGGGATTCTCGCGGAGAAGGGGGCGGCCATGAGAATGGACCCCGACGACCAGGTGTTCATTCCCGTGACTACGGCGTTGTACCGGGTGTCGGGGGGTCGCGACTATCTGAGAGCCGTCTACGTGGAGGTTCCTTCCCCCGACCAGATGGACCGCGCGTACGCCGAGATCGACCAGGTTCTTCGGCGCCAGCACCGCATCCGGCCCGGCGAAGATCCCGATTTCAACATCCAGAACTCCGCCGACCTCCTGGAAACATTCAGCGAAGCCAATCAGACCTTCGCCTTGCTCCTCGCTGGAATCGCGGCCGTCAGCCTCCTCGTGGGCGGCATCGGCATCATGAACATCATGCTGGTGAGCGTCACCGAGCGGACGCGGGAGATCGGAGTGCGCAAGGCACTGGGAGCCACCCGAAAGAACGTGCTGTTCCAGTTCCTGGTGGAGGCGCTGGTGCTCTGCATCCTGGGCGGGATACTGGGGGTATTCGCCGGCGTGGCGGGGGCCGCCATGATCACCCGAATCGCGGAGTGGCAAACGGTCATCGCGCCCACGGCCGTCTTGATCGCCCTGGCGTTCTCCGCGGGGATTGGCCTGTTCTTCGGCATCTGGCCAGCTCACCGGGCTTCGAAACTGGATCCCATCGCAGCGCTGCGGTATGAGTGACCCGCTCTTTTCAACCCGGGCCCCACGTGGGTCGTGATCTTCCTGCCCCATGCCAGGCTTCAACTTGATCGATCCGGTCATCCGGTTTCGCATTCCGTGCGCCCCTCGCCCCTCCATGGCCGAAGCCCCGCTGGCCGTGATCCTGGCCTCACATGAGGTCCTGCAGGGCATCGAAGCCTCATCGCTCCATCCCACCGCCCTCGGATTTCGCGAAGGAATCATGTTGGACGGATCACCCAATGCGCCCCAAGGTCAAGCTTCTCGAACAGGTCCGCCTGGCAATCCGCCGGCGTCACTTCAGCCGACGGACCGAGGAAGCGTACGTCCGTTGGGTCCGCCGCTTCGTGCTCTTCCACGACAAGCGCCACCCCGTAGAGATGGGAGTGCCCGAAGTGAACGCGTTCCTCGCGCACCTCGCCGCCGACCGGGACGTGAGCCCCTCCACCCAGAACCAGGCTGCCAGTGCCCTTCAGTTCCTGTACCGGGAAGTGCTGGGTCGGACGCTCGCCGGACCTCGCTCGATCGCACGAGCGAAAGGCCGGCATCACCAAGCGGGCCACCTGTCACACATTCCGCCACTCCTTCGCCACCCACCTCCTCGAGGATGGCTACGACATCCGCACAATCCAGGAGTTGCTCGGACACCAGAGCGTCCGGACAACCCTGATCTACACCCACGTCCTGAACAAGAACGGGCTCGGCGTGCAGAGTCCGCTGGGCTGGCTGTAGCCTCGGGGGTCTGGTCCGGTCGCAGCCCAATCGCACCAAGGGCCTCGCAAGATCCCTGCCGCTTTCGCAGCCTATCCACTCACAACTCCGGCCTCGACAGACCGTTCTTCAAACGCCATGATGGGTTCAGAGGACGACGCATCTGCCCAGCACGCCCTCGTGGTACAGAGCGGGGCAAGCGGCGCAACCGCGGTGGCACTGGATGGCGGTAGCGTGCCCGGCAGTCTGTCGAAAAGGAGTTGAACTAAACCGCTACGCGGTGGTGGAAAGACCTTCCAAGCAGTTCTGATTCCAGAACAGAGAGTCGGTATTCGGAGGGCCCGTCGAAGAGGCGACGGTCCTGGGCGGAGTACGTTGCGTTTGCCAACGCGACCCTGTCCAGGAGGGACCGATGAGCGAGCTACGCAGGAGGATGCGGACGGATCTGAGGATCCGGAACTACGCGGAGCGGACCCGGGAGATCTACGTCACGCGGGTGGCGGAGATGGCCCGGCACTTCAACCGGCCGCCGGAAGAGCTGGACCACGAGGAGGTGCGGAGCTACCTGCGCTATCTGACGGAGGAGCGGGGCGTCTCGCGATCGGCGTTCGCGCACCGTGGCCCGAACGCTCCAGGACATTGCCCAGAACCCGCGACACCTGGGCGCCCGCCTCGGCTTCTTCGCCATCCTCCACACCTGGGGCCAGACCCTCGTCCACCATCCCCACGTCCACTGCGCGGTCCCCGCGGGTGGGCTCGCGGAGGACGGAACGATCTGGCGCCCTTGCCGACCGGGGTTCTTCCTCCCCGTGCGCGTGCTCAGCCGCCTCTTCCGAGGCAAGTTCCTCGCCCAGCTCTACGAGGCCTACCAGGACGGACGCCTCCTGTTCTTCGGCGACCTCGCCCCCCTGCAAAGCACCGCAGCGTTCGGCCGCTACCTCCAGCGCGCTCGCTCCACCGAGCGGGTCGTCTACGCCAAGCCGCCCTTCGACGGGCCTCGCCCCGTGCTCGCCTACCTCGCCCGCTACACGCACCGGGTCGCGATCTCCAACCATCGGCTCCTACACGTGGACGACCACGGCGTCACCTTCCGCCACAAGGACTACCGCAGCCGTCGAGCCCGCTCCCTCACCCTCACGCTCGAAGAGTTCACGCGTCGGTTCCTTTTGCACATCCTCCCGCGGGGCTTCGTGCGCATCCGCTACTACGGCTTCCTCTCCCACCGCCGACGCGCCGAACTCCTCGCGTCTTGTCGCAAAGCTCTGGACGCGCCGCCTCCACTCTCGGAGCCCTCCGACGGCAAGTCCTTCGAGTCCGCCGAGACCCCGGTCCATGAGCCCGCGTCTCCGACCCGTGTCCCCTGTCCGATCTGCGGCCGCGGCTTCCTCCAATGCATCGAGCTTCTCAGCCGCCCTCCTCCCAACGCCCGCTGCAGCCATGTTCTCTGCTGGACGAGCGCGTTCGCCCGGCGCTCTCGGGACCGGTCCGTACCAGACTCGCCCCCTGGCCGCCCACGCGCCCTGGCCGGCATGCGCGCGCCCCCATCAAGGCCTCGCCCAGCCCACTGTTCCCGCCTCCGGGCCTTAACTTCTGCCACCTGACCCCAACCTGCTCACTCCAATCCCCATAGCACCACCCACCCCGTAGCGGCTCAGCTCAACTGATCGTTTCCACACTCTCGCGCCCCTCGCCTCCGATGCCCTCCTCGCTTAGAGTGTGGAAACAATCCTTAGTCGTTAGGCATCCGCTAGCCGCACGGGTCAGGCAACCTAGGATCTCTCGTGATGGACGGGCCGATTCTCTACGACGAGCTGGCCTCATGGTGGCCGCTCCTTTCCGCACCCTCCGACTACGAGGAAGCAGCCTCTCTTTATGCCAGGCTATTCTCCGAGAGCTCGGGGCCCGGGCTGCGCTCCCTCCTCGAGCTTGGTTCCGGCGGCGGGAACAACGCTTCGCACCTCAAGGCGCACTTCGAGTCTGTCACACTCGTTGACCGGTCGCCGGGCATGCTCCACGTCAGTCGAGGTCTCAACCCGGACTGCGAGCACGTGCTGGGCGACATGTACTCCGTCCGCCTCGACCGGACCTTCGACTGCGTGTTTCTTCACGACGCGGTGTGCTACGCCACATCCTCGGACCTCTTGCGAGCCGCGCTCGGCACGCTGTTCATCCACTGCCGGCCTGGCGGCGTGGCTGTCATTGCTCCGGACTTCGTCCAAGAGACCTTTCATGAGGGCACCGACCTCGGCGGACACGACGGCGACGGTCGGGCTCTTCGTTACCTCGAGTGGACCTGGGATCCAGATCCAGCCGACTCGACGTACGTTGTGGACTTCGCTTATCTCCTGCGTGAAGGTGAGACCACTTCGGTACGCAGGGACCGACACGTCGTGGGGCTCTTTCCGCAAGCCCATTGGATGAAGCTATTGGCGGAGGTGGGATTCCAAACTCATGTGGTCCTTCACCGGTTCGCCAACGTCGAGCACGCCGCTGTCGTGTTTGTCGGAGTGAAGCCTGAGGCAGACTGAACGGATGCCTGACACCATTAAGAAGGACCGGGTCAAGAAGGTAGAGGCCCCCGTGGGCGGCGAGCGTGCTCGTCGCCACGGCTTGGCAACTCGTTCGAGCATCGAATCCGAGGTATCACGGTGGTCGTCCCCGACGGGGTGGCGGCCAAACACCATTTCGGGCTCGCTTCCTGACCGAAAGAAGGTCGCGGAAGCTGCTCCCCCAGGTAGAAGAGCGGTCCCAGATACGAACCTGGACTCTGGCGCCGGGGCATCCCAATCAAGCGTGTGGGACGGGACGGACGGCCCCGTCAGTTAGACGTCCGGGCTTGCCCGACGCGGCCACCTCGGGCTCTTGCGCCTCGAGAGTGGCTGACCCTTGAATGTGTGATTGAAGTCGACGCCGTCCTTGAGGACGATGTAGACGGCCCGAACGAGCTCCTTTTGCACGAGCGTTCGAGCGATGGCCCGGCTCTTCTGCCGGGCCTTTCGTTCGAAGAACCGTTTGATCTCGGGGTAGTACTGGACCGCCCGCACCGCGGCGTGGCTGAACGCGATCTTGAGATAGCGGTTGCCGTCCTTGCGCTTCCCGTGCCGGCGCTTGCCTCCGGAATCGTCCGCTCCGGGGACCACCCGGGCGTAGGAGAAGAAGTGCTTGACCGTAGGAAAGCGCTCGATGCCGTCGACTTCCAGATAGATCGTGAACGTCCCAATGCGGCCGATGCCGGGGATCCAGAGCATGCGCTGGATGTCGTCGTTGGGGATGAGAACCGGTTGCGGCTGCTTCTCGATCCGTCGGATCTGGTCGGTAAGCAGCTCCATCTGCTCTTCGTACAACGACGCCTGGAAGTAGGGCTCGGTGGGGAGATCGTCAGGGCGGGGGACGTTGTACTTTTCCAGCACCCTGCGAACCGAGTTGCGGGCGCTGGTCCGCTTCTCCACCAGGCGAAGCCGGGTGCGGAGCAGATCGCGGAGCGGGAGCAGCTCGGGACTTACCATGTGCGCCTTCGGGATCAACCCGACCCGATGAAGCTGAGCCAGGGTGAGGGAGTCGACGGCGTCGGTCTTCACCTTGGCGTACGCAATGGCCTTGAGCAACTTGGCATGGGCGAGGGTGACGGGCACGCCACGAGCGTCCAGGAGATCGCGCAGCCAGTACCACGACGAGGTCGCCTCGACGGTCGCCACGGAAGGACCTGGGCGAGTACGGTGCCTTCCTCGTCCACAGTGGTGATCACAGTCGTTCGCTTGTGCAGGTCGATTCCGGAATACAGCATGGCGGACCTCCCGGCTGATGTCTGCCGCACGATGCGGCCGGTCGGTCCTTCTTGGTAAGATCACGCGATTGATACTGACGGAGCATGCCGAGGGGGCATCTGCTTTCGGTTCGAGGCGTATGCAGCTAACCTGCTCCGCAGCAGAACCGGGTACCGTTAGGCGGCGAATCAGTCTTGGATTCTCCCGTCCCAGGGTTCCGTTGCGGTAAGCGTGCGTGAGCGATTCGAAGCATGCTGGTATAGCCTCCAACGGGTCGCGTCTCCACAGGAGTAAATATGTCGCTTGGAGATCGAGGCTACGCGGTCATCGACCGCACCCTCGTACTATGACGCATTCCGGTCGCCCCGGGAGTAGGCCTCCCAACGAGGATCCGCAGAATCGTGTCCCCGGTTGGATCACGGGGGTTCTGGTGACCGAATCAATCGCTCTGGCGATCGCAATCGTCACACCCATCACTCCGAGCAAGACCGGATCGACTTGGAGCCCCGCAAACTTCTTCTCGACCGACCCGACCTACATTGAGAAGGTGGGCGCGTCCTTCGTCTTGGTGAACGCTCTGCTTCTCGTACTCGGTTTGGTGGCTTGGGTCATTTCGAGGCGGGGTGGGTCCGAATAGTCGGAAGCTATGGGCACTATTTCTTCCTCGAAGCGCCCGAGGCGGCGGCACAGGCGATTCGCGACTTTGTGGTGGGCCTGCAATGAGTGCTGCCGGGCACGAAGGGGTGCGCTCGAATCCGGGGAGCGGTGAAGATGCAAATACGAAGCCGGGCCACACGGGTCCTCGTCCTAGGCGTCGGAATCTGTCTGGCTTCCTGCCATGAGGCTCCCGAACAACCGTTCGAATGGGTCACCGGCTCCGTCCGGTCTGCGGCCGGAGTCCCAATCAGTTATCAGATGGCCGGTGAGGGACCTGTCTCTGTGGTCTTCGTGCACGGCTGGTTGTGTGACCGTAACTACTGGAAGGAGCAGCTCGACTACTTCGCCCAAGTCCATCGCGTAGTGGCTCTCGATCTCGCCGGACATGGAGATTCGGGTTTGAATCGCGACGAATGGACGCTTCCCGCGTTCGGCGAGGATGTTGCGGCGGTCGTCAACGGCCTGGGGCTGGAACACGTCGTCTTGGTCGGCCATTCGATGGGCGGGCCCGTGATCGTCGAAACCGCGCGGATCGCCCCTCAAGAAGTGATCGGGCTGGTAGCCGTTGATGCGCTCCAGAATCCAGACGCGCCCGGCATGACGCTCGACGCGATGCAGGGTTTTCTCGCGCCCTTCGAGGAGAGCTTCAGCGATGCGGTGCGGGACCTCGTCTCGGCTGGAATGTTCGTTCCTGAATCTGACCCGATTCTCAAGGCATGGATCGTTGAGGACATGGCTTCAGCCCCGCCCGACGTCGGAGTGGGAGCGGCGCGAAATACGATGCTGTGGCCAACGACGACTCGATCCGAAGCGTTGGCCGCCCTTAGGGTTCCGGTGCGCCTGATCAACTCACCTGTGTATCCGACCGATTCCGCGGCTGCCAATCGATATGGAATGGACGTGGTGATCATGTCCGGGGTGGGCCATTTCGCTATGATGGAAGACCCCAAGACGTTCAATGCTCTTCTTTCTTCCGCCATAGCTGACTTCGCGAACTGACATTCACCGGCGGTTATTCGTTAGCCAGGCTGAACAGGCGCTTGCTCCTGTCGCTGGCCGGGCCGAGGGGCCGATGTACTCAGCTTGCGGGCTCGCGACGTGGCCGCCATCCTGAAGGCGCAGCAGAAGCGCAGAATCGTTGGACAGCTTCATTACTCACCTCTCCGGTGAGGGCGAGCAAGGACAGGCGGCCAAGGACTCCTGGCATACCTGTCGGGCATCCTCAGGGACTTGAAGAGGCAATGAAGGCGATCGTTCAAGAAAGGTACGGGTCTCCTGATGATCTGGAGCTCCGAGAAGTGGACATGCCGGCCGTCGACGACGACGAAGTCCTGGTGCGGGTACACGCAGCCTCGGTCCATCCCGATGTCTGGCACGTCGTGACGGGGCAGCCGTACATCGTGCGCCTGATGGGGGCTGGGCTCTCCAAGCCCAAGAACCCGATCCCGGGCACGGACATGGCCGGGGTCGTCGAGTCCGTCGGCGAGGGCGTGACCCGGTTTCGGCCGGGTGACCCGGTCTTCGGCGAGACCATCGTGACCAACCAATGGACCAACGGTGGCGCCTTTGCCGAGTACGTGTCCGTTCAACAAGACCTGCTGGCTACCAAGCCCGACAACGTCACGTTCGCACAAGCCGCCTCCGTCCCCACCTCCGGGTTCATTGCTCTACTTAACCTCCGGGACCGGAGCCGGATAGGGCCGGGGAAGACAGTGTTGATCAATGGAGGTGGAGGCGGAGTGGGTGCCCTGGCATTGCAGCTCGTGAAAGCACACGGCGCGCACGTGACGGCTGTGGACGGCACGAGTAAGCTAGGCATGCTCCGCTCACTCGGGGCAGATGAGGTCATCGATTACACCCAGGAAGACTTCACCCGACGTGGCGTGCGCTACGATCTCATCTTTGATGTCCCCGGGAATCACCCATTCTCCGCTTGCAGACGGGCACTCAAACCTGACGGAAGATACGTACTCATCAGTCATGAACGTTTTGGAGCGTCAGGCAAGCGTGTCTTCGGGAACATCCCCTACTTCTTCAAGCTGGTGTTCCTCTCACGCTTCGTGAAGCAACTGCGAGGTCCCGGCTTGCCCTTGCCTGCCAGGAAGGACGCGATGGCCGTCCTCAGGGAATTCCTCGAAGCGGGGAAGATCACACCGATCATCGACAGCACTTATCACCTGAGTGAGGCTCGCGAGGCCCTCCGGCACATGATCGAGGAGGAGACGCAAGGGAAGGTCGTCATCACTGCGGCATGAACAGGCAGGAGATGGTTTACAGAGCGTACCGGGCTGATCGTTTACAGTTCTCCATCGATGTCTCCGGGCGCGGTCTTTCAGGTCCATGATGCGATGGTCACCTTCGTCGAGCCAGCCGAGGTGAACGGGTCCAAAGTAGACGGACCAGACGGCGTCACTGACCTGTTCGAGGCCGACGAAGTGACGTTTGAGAAGGCTGCTCACGAAGATCTTCCGGTTGTTCCAGCGTAGGGTGGAGTCTCCCGATACACGTCGGGCCTCGAAGTGCCCCGGGTACTGCAGGAACCCAGGGCAGTCGATGAAGGGCAGCGTCGAGCGCTGATCGCAGCCAATCGTTGCACGAGGCATCCCAGCCCCACTGGGCCGAGGCTACTGAGCCAGAGTTGGATGAAACCGCGTGGGATGAGTCACGATCCCGAGACCTCGATCGTTCCTTGGGTGTCGAAGATGCGAACCGGAACTGCAGGACGAAGGGCATGGAACGTCAACCCTCATTCGGAGCTTTGCTTGGGATCGCCATTCTCCTCACCCTAGCCGCGTGTGGTACGAGCGACCTGCTCGGGCCGGATGCCGCTCAGGGTGTCGAAGGGATGGTCCTACTGGGACCGCAGTGTCCGGTCCAGACGCCGGATAACCCCTGTCCGGATCTCCCGTATCAGGCATGGATCAAGGTGCGCCGCAGCGGTGCTGGGATCATCACCCGTATCCAGTCAGGTGAGGACGGCCACTTCCGTGTTGGCCTGCGTCCTGGCACTTACATTCTCGATCCAGAATCCGGGGACCCCTTTCCCTTCGCGGTTGAGCAGGAAGTAGAGGTAGAAGCGGGCGTGTATGCTGAGGTTGTCATCAACTTTGACACAGGTATCCGGTAACGGCATTCCCCCTTCATCTGCTCCTGTCACGGGCTCGTTCGGATGCTCGAGAAAGGATCTCTCCCTGTCTCTGCTGACGCAAATGCACCACGTAGGTCCGTCCCCCCTCCCCTGCTGGCGGTGTTGACTGTCACTGACCCACACGTGACTTTCTTCGACCCTCACTCAAACCGTTTGACCAAACCGGTGGAAAAGAAGCCAGATGGCGTTCGACGAGAGACCTGCGGTGCGGGTGCGGAAGGTCTTGGGGAGCACCGCGAATCTTCGGGAAAGGCGCATGTTCAGGGGGCTCTGCTTCCTCTTGAATGGCAACATGTGCTGCGGCATTGTCGGGGAGACCCTGATGGTCCAGGTCGGTCCGGCGGCCTACGAGGAAGCCCTTCAACGCCGACATGCGCGCGAGATGGACTTCACCGGGCGACCCAATGCGTGGAATGATCTACGTTGATCCGGAAGGCATTGCCGAAGATCGCGATCTGGAGTCATGGGTCCAGGCTGGTGTCTCCTTCGCCGAGACACTTCCACCGAAATAGGCAGAATGGGCACCATGCCGAGAATCACAAGAGGCAGCACCGTCTGTACCGTGATTGTGACCGTCGACGCTGCCCCTCAGATCCTGGCCGATCTGGTCGTACATGCTCAACTCGGCATTGATCGATTCGTCGACTTCCAAGGGTATCTGGGCGGTGCCCTCCACCTGAGTGAGGACGGGGGCAGATTGGTCCAGTACCTCCAGTGGGCTTCAGAGACGGACTACCTGGCGTGCATCAATGATCCGGTCTGGGACGAGCTGGAGTCGGCCAAGTCCTTCTTGGCTGCCGTCGAGTCGGGTGCGGTCCGCCTAGACTCGCGCATCTTCGAAGTCAGAGCGGTCTCCGAGGGCCGGGACGTGAATCGTGCAGTCTCCTAGCACCCCATTGGATTCGCCGCCCACGGACTCCATGGGAACCCGCTTTTCAGCTCAGGGGTTGAGCTTTGGAGTTCGCCCCGTTGCGACTCACGCGAGTGGCTTCTCAACCGGAGCGGGAGCTGGATGGCTAGCCGGAGCCGGATCACGAGCGCCGGATCGCGGCCCGCCACGATCTCGCACAACCTGCTCAGGAGGTCATCATGGTCCGCATGTTCGTACGCCACCCAGTCACCGACTTCGCCCACTGGAAGCAGGCTTATGACGATTTCGACGAGGAGCGCAGGGGGATGGGCGTGGCGGGTGACGCGGTGTTCCAGTCCGCAGACGATCCCAATGACGTCACCGCATGGCATGATTTCCAGACCCTGGAATCCGCGCGTGCCTTTTTGGAGTCTGCGCGCCTCCGCGAGGTGATGGCAGCAGCCGGCGTGGCTGGGGAGCCTACGATATGGTTCACCACTCCAGCCTAGGGTCCAGCTGATCCAACCCCACGGTGTCGGGGGGCACCTTCGGTCGCGTATTCGTCGCCTGCGGGATGGACCAAGCGAACGCCCTGAGGCGACTGAAGGATCAGCAAGCCCCGGCGGAGTCCTTGGAGACGGTCGCCCGGCGATGGCGACGGATCAGGAGTTGTCATCCCTTACAGCGCGGGGGTAGGCCCGCGTCGAGCCTAGGTTCTCGATCGCCGATGTCATCGAGCGTGTGAGAGACGGAGGCGTGGTGTGCTCGACCTCGAAACCCAGTCGACGGTTCCCGCGCATCAGGAACAGATCGAGCTCGGCTTCGGCGAGGACCGAATAGTCACGGGGTGGTCATAGATTGTGAGTGTGTCCCTCCGCGAGCCGCTTCGGAGGAGAGACGGCAAACAAGGGCTCCTAGGAGCTTGGTTGCTTGAAGCAGATGCAACGGACTTGAAATCCGTTGGGAGATCTCTCAGGTGCGGGGTCGAGTGGGCTCAGAACTCGTGAACCGCCCGCTCCCGCCGAAGCTGGAGGATTCGCACGCCGGGGTCCACCACGATCCGCTCCGGTTCGAAGTCGGAGCGGATAGTCACCGCCCTTTCTTCACCGGCCCCAAGGGTCACGGTGGTGCGAGCCTCCCGGTAGCCCGGAAGCGCTTCCCCCTCCTGATCGAAGGGCTCGCCCACCGTCACCGCGACTGCCACCGGCATTAGACCCGCCCCGATGTTCCGGAGGGTGAACGTCGTCTCCCAGGTGTCTAGACCCCCTTCCTCGCCCGCTAACTGGCGCCTCTCCGCTTCCTCCACACGGTACTCAGGAACCAACACATCGAAGTACCACTGGTCCACGAATTCGTCGAAAGCCACTGTGTCGGGAGCGAACTCTCGCAGCGTATTGACCTGGTCCTGAAGGAGCGGATAATCCGGGCCATCCCGGTAGCGGACAATGAACTCCCTCAGGCCCTCCAGCATGGCCTCTCTGCCCATCAGTGCCATGAGCATCCAGGGCACCCAGCCGCCCTTTTCGTACGTGACCCTCCCGTCGCCTTCGTGAGTGCCGTCCACCTCCACCATGGGCCGCTCGTCGTCGGCCCTACGCCCTCGGGCGTACGCTTCCTCCATCCGCTTGGCAAACTCCCGGCGGGCGGCCTCGCCCTTGATCTGCTCGACTAGAAGGAGCGTGGAGAAATTCGCCATACCCTCGGAGATGATGTTTCCGCCCGGTCCCTCTCCGGGGGTCAACATGTTGCCCCACCATTGATGGGCAGCTTCGTGAGCTGTGACAAAGAAGACCAGGAGGGTCCGGAGGTCGTTCTTGGTAAGGAAGCCGATGGACTCGGAGAAGGTGATGTTGGTCGGGAAGCCCTGAGCATAGTCGGCGATCCCCATGAACTCGTTGACTCGGAGGGTCGTCCACGGGAAAGGAACGAACCACTCCGCATACCACCGCCGGGAAGCGTCCAGGGCGAGCCCCATCTCTTCGATGTTGTACCCGTGCTCCGGGTGGTAGTAGATCTCCGTGCCCTCCCCCCGCCACACGTCCCATTTCCCGGCCACCACGTTGAACATTCTCACCGGGTGATCGCTCTCCCACACCACCGTCACCTTCCCATCCAGCCGCTGCTCCGATACGAGGTTCCCAACGGACGTGTAGGTAAGGTAGTCGGGTCCCGTGATCCGTATCCGGGTGGTCATGGGAATCCGGGAACCGAAAGCCGGATCCACCTGCTCGAGATAGTAGTCGGGGGCGTATTCCTCCGCGTCGCTCTCGTTGTCTTCATCCACACCGATGTTCTCCCCGTACCCCAGCTGAGGAGCTACCTCCTGGCCACCGGCAAGGACTACCGAGGACGGAAGGATGAACTCCCCGACACCACCGCCGTTGGCGGTGATGCCTTTGGGAAGGACCCCCTTCACCCTGAATCCGACCCAAAGGGAGTCGCCAGGCTGAAGGGGCGCAGGGAGGTCCATGACCCAGAGGCCGGCTCGGTTCTTCGGCTCGATCGGCTCTCTGTCCAGGGTCCAGCTTAGGCTGTCCCAGGTAAGGCCCTGCGTGAAGGGAAGCCTCTTCACAGCATCCTCGAGGTGATTGAAGATCAGGTACCGACCCTCGGTCCTGAACGCCCGTTGCTCGGGCTCCAACTCCAGATCCAACTCCGCCGCTGCCACGGCCGGGGTTTCCACGTCCGTCCAGGTCGCCACGTTCTTACGCCAGTAATCCTTCGCGGCTTTCTCCACGACATCTCCCTGGAATCCCCGATGGATCCCAACCCAGAGGGTCACCCCCGACACCAGCGGAAGGAGGAGGAAAGGTGACAGGACCAACATCTGGACAAGGAGCGGCTTGGGGCGAAGGCGGCTGAGCAATCCGACGGGATCCCTGTCTTTACGGTTGAACCATTTCAGGGCGAGTACGAAGAAGAGCAGGCCGAGGGAAAGGACGAAAAGGCGATTCAGTAGGAGGCCCCGGCCGTTCAACTCCAGGAAACCCATATCCGTCCAGGGCACGGTCTCTTGAACCCACCAGTTGGTGAGCCAGCTCATCTCTCCGATGATCTCGAGGTAGATGGTATAGGATAGGACGCCAAACCCGACTCCGTAGGTCGCCCACCTGCTCCGCGTGAGCCCCATGACCGCCATGAGAAAGGCGATCCACCCGAGACATGTGGGAATCACCAGGAGGCCCCAGACCTGCACGAAGGGGCCAACGCTGACCGGCACCGTGCCCTGGAAGAGCAGTACGCTCGCGTCTCCCACAAACGCCGCCGAGAGGATCACTCCAACCACGCCCATGAGGGCCGTGGCCTTGGCCAAAAGAACCGTCCGGGTGCCCACCGGAGTCGGATAGGAAATGGCAGCCAGGCCCGTGGCTCGGTCCCGTTCCAACGTCTCGACGGCGTAGAACAGGAGCAGGAGGCATAAGAAGACGTTGAGCATCTCGGCCTGCGTTACGGCCATGGTCCCGGGAGTGAGGAGGACCGGCGTGTTGAACGCACCGACGGCGACAGAGGCTGTGCCCACGACAGTGAGGAGGATCAGGGGAGTGAAGAGATACAGACCGGGTGCGTGGATCAGCTCCCGGAACTCGGACCGGAGGACCCGGCTGAACCCCATCCAGATCCCCGGCCGGAGTGAAACCGTATCCACCGACGCAAGAGACCGCCTCACCCCGTCTTCCTCGTCCTCTCCCCCAACCCACGGAAGTCCCGGTTCTCCTCGCTCCTTACCCTCCATCCTGTAGCGTCCACCGACTCGGCGCGGTACCAGACCGATAACGCCAACCCCCAGCGCGAGGAACACCAATCGGCTGGCGAGGAATCCGCCGTCGTACACGACAGGCTCAAGGTTGTAGAACTGGACTCCCCGGTCGACCTCAAGATAGGTCTCCATGAGCCAACGAAAGCCCGTGGGATCCACAAGCATGAGAAGGCGGTTCACCTCCAGGTTCAACCAGGTGGGGGACCAGGACCAGAGGAAGTACGCGCATCCAAGAAGGAAGGCCACGGGAAAGAGGAAGACCAGAATACCCCGTCGCGTGAGGGCTCCGAGAGCAAAGGAGGTCCCGGCTATAAAGAGGGCTGGTGGCAATCCGAGGATCAGGGCCGGTCGAAGGTAGTTCACCAGAGCGAAAGGACCCCGGTATTCTGCCATCTCGGCGTTCGGTAGCACGTGGTTGAAGAACGCGAGCCCGGTCAGGAAGACCGACAGCACGATTATGAAGCTGAGAAAGACGCCCAGGAACTTCCCCCACACATATTCCCCGGGGCGAAGAGGTGTGGCTCTGAGCATCTCCATCACTCGCCACTCCTCGTCCTTGATGACCGACATTCCCGCGGCCACCGCCAGGAAGAAGATATAGAAGATGCCCAGGATCACCGAGAGGATCTGGGCCAGGGCGAACTCGGAGGTAACCCATGCTCGTTGCCCGCCCACGGTGCTCTCTCCCGAGGAGATGGTCATGCCTCCAACACTGAAGGCCCAGGAGAAGAACAGCAGCAGCAGGAGGGCGATCCAGAAGAGGGGCCTGCGGACATTGAACCGGAACTCCTGGGCCAGCACCTGAAGGAGACGGGGCCCGCTCATGATCAGCCTCCCCTCAACTACGCAGCAACGACGGCTCCTGGAAGGCCGCCGGTCCGCATCATGACGAGGTAGGCGTCCTCCAGAGTCGGAGGCACTTCGCGGAACCCTGGAGCTGGTCCACCATCAGGCTCGTAGATCCTTAAGCGGTGCCTTCCCTCCACAAGAACGCTCTGAGTTACGGTCCTGGTGCGGTGGAGGTCTTCAAGCTCCTGCGGGGTGACCTCCCCCTCGAAGACCGCCCCATCGATGGCGGCCCGGGCCTCGCGCGGCGTGGTCCGGGCGATGATGATCCCCTTCCGGATTGCGGCGAACCTGTTGCACAGAACCGCCACGTCCTCGACGATGTGAGTGGAGAGGAGGACGATCCGGTCCTGAGCCAGCTCCGCCAGGACCCGATAAAAGCGGAGGCGTTCCTCAGGGTCCAGGCCAGCGGTGGGCTCATCCACGATCAGCAGTCTGGGGTTGCCGGCGATGGCCTGGGCGATGCCCAGCCGCTGAAGCATCCCGCCCGAAAACGACTTCACCTTCTGGCGGGCAGCCGGAGCCAGGTTTACTGCCTCCAGGAGCTCCGCCACGGCTGCCTTCACTCCATTGGGCCCGGTCACTCCCTTCAGCTCGAGGATATGTCTGAGCATCGCCTCCCCCGTGAGGTGGGGATAGAAACCGAAGTCCTGGGGAAGGTAGCCCAGCTTGGACCACACTCGGGCCGGATCTGCGAGGATGTCCTCACCGTCCAGAAAGACCTCTCCCGAGGTGGCTTCGAGCAAACCTGCCACGATTCGCATGAGCGTGGTCTTACCAGAGCCATTGGGTCCGACGAGGCCGAACATGCCCTCGGCAATCTCCAGATCCACCCCCTGGAGAGCAGCGATCGGGCCCGGATAGACCTTGGTGAGGGAGCGGATCTCGAGCATGGGGTTGTCTCCATCGAACTCTGGGCTACGTCCTTCAGGCTTGGGGCCGCCGGATGTGAGGGGCAGCCTCCCCAGAAAGGGACTGCGGCCTGGTCCCGGGGCTGGATGGAATCCTCGAAGAGGGGCAGCCCCCGGATTGGAAGCCGCGTGCATGGCTCCGTTGAGAGGAGACTGGCCAGTCCAGCCCAGTCAGCCGTCGAGGAGCAAGATGTTGGCGGGGTTCGGGATGTGGCAAGGCCGGCAGGATCAACGGGACTGGTGGGAGAACTACCGTGAAGCTCATCACCAGCAACAACCCGCCGATCGCATCACTCGCTAAGGCTACTCGTACCTGAGGGCCTTCATGGGGTCCACCCTTGAGGCCCTGAGGGCTGGTAGGTATCCGGCACCCAGGGCTATGGCCGCCAGGAGTACCGCCGAGGCCGCCACTACCTTGGGATCATGTCCCTCCAATTCGTAAAGGAGGGATTGGGCGCCTCTTCCCAGAGCCAGAGCGCCAACGATCCCTATCAGCCCGCCTATCAGGATCATCACTCCCACCTGCCGCAGGATCATTCCTCTCACCCTGGGGCCGGCCGCTCCCAGGGCCATCCGGAGGCCGATTTCCCGCGTCCGCTGGGCAACCGAGTAAGCCAGGACCCCGTAAAGACCGATCGCAGCCAGGATTGTTGCCAGAGCCGCAAACGCCGACGAGAGAGTGCTGATCATGCGGTCCAGGAAGATGTTCTCCCGGACCTGCTGCTCCATGGTTTTCAGGCGCTCCACCGGCAGGTTGGGGTCCAGGCCCTTAATGACCTCTGGGATAGCCCGGAGGACGGGGGCAGGGTCTACCGCCGTCTTCAAATAGAAAGTCATAGCCCCGATTCCCCCCTCCTGCCGGTAGGGCGTGAAGAACATGGGGGGCACCTCCTGCCTCACCTCGGCGTACTTGGCATCCCGGATGATGCCTACGATCTCCATGTCCAGGTCTCCGCTTCGGTGCATGGCCATCCGCTTTCCGACGGCTTCCCGGGGATCGAGGCCGAACTTCCGGGCGAAGGCTTCGTTGATGACAGCAATCGTGGGTTCCTCGCCCGTGTCGGCCTGTGTGAATTCGCGGCCGGCGAGGAGCGGGATTCCCATGGTGGCGAAGTAGCCGGCCCCCACCTTGTTCAACCGGGCGTTGGCATCCACGTCAGGGCCTGATTCGAAGCCCTCCACCGATACGTCGGTGCCCCAGTTGCTCCCGCCCAGAACGGGAACGATGCTCAGCGATACCTGCCTCACCCCAGGGATGGCCGCCAATTCCGCCTCCGCCCGCTCGAACAGGTCCCGGGACGCTTCGAAGTCGTAGCCGTTGAGCTCGGGGGAAATGCCGAAGGTGACCAGGTTGTGCGTGATCAACCCCAGATCCACACGGGTCACGTTTGTCAGGCTCTTGATGAAGAGGCCGGCGGCAACCAGAAGGGCCATGGAAAGGGCGATCTGAGCCGTGACCAGGAAGCTCCGAAAGCGAGCTGCCGCCTTTGCGCCGGCGGGCTGACCGGAGCTGGCCTTGAGGATGGTCACCAGATCCGGCCGTGTGCTATGCAAGGCCGGGTAGAGGCCGAAGAGGAACCCTGTAGTGAGCGCGAGGGCTCCGGCAAAGATCAGGACCGGTGGACTGAGCCGGACAGTAATGGTGGCCACCGCCTCGGGCGGTAGGAGGGACGCCACGAACTTCAAGGTCCAGAACGCTACGAAAAGACTCGCGGCGCCACCCAACAGGGCCAGGAAGAACGATTCTGTGAGCAGCTGCTTCAGGAGTTGGGGACGGCTGGCTCCCAGGGATCCCCTGATGGCCATCTCCGGGCCGCGGCGAGCTCCCCTAGCAAGAAGAAGGTTGGCGATGTTGGCGCACGCGATGAGGAGTACCACGCCGGTGATGGCCAGGAGCATGGTCAGGGGGGTTCGGGCCTCAGTATGAAGCTGGCTCTGCCCCTGATGCCCCGCCTCCATGATGATCTCCTTGGCCCGAAAGCGCTCCATGGTCTGATCGCTCATGCCGCTCTGGAGGGGCGCCTCGATCTCGTTCACGATGCCCTGATACAGGGCGCCGACCTCGGCTCGAGCCTGCTCCAGGGTCACCCCGGGCCTGAGCCGGGCGAACAGGTAGGCCCAGTAGCTACGACGCTCGTCGAAACCGTCCCACCCGGGGTTCATCAGCCCCCTCATGGAAATGGGCACGAACACGTCGGGTCGAGCGCCAAGGGTGGTTCCCCGAAACCCTCTAGGCGCTACTCCGACCACAGTCATGGGCTGCCCGTTGACGAGGATGGTCTGGCCAAGGACCCCCTGGTCCGCGCCCAAACGGGTTTCCCAGTAGTCGTGGCTCAGGACTGCCACGGAGTGTTCGCCGATGGCCTGATCATCGGGGGAGGCCAGCAAGCGGCCCAGAGCCGGCTGGATTCCCAGGGTCGGGAAGTAGGAACCGGAGACCATCATTCCCTGACCGCTCTCGGTTTGGTTCGCGAAGGCCAGGTTCGCGCCGAACTGCCGGTGGGCGGCGACTCCGGTGAAGCTGCTCTGTTGCGCCTCCAGGTCCCGGAACATGAGGTAGCTGAAGACCACGTCGCAGTCTCCGGCGAGGTTGCAGGATTGGCTCCCCGGTTTGGGTCCCGGAGCTGACAGGTTCACGAGCCCTTCGGGCTCGGGCACGGGTAGGGGCCTGAGGAGCATCTCGTGAAACATGCTGAAGATGGCGGCGTTTGCGCCGATACCCAGAGCCAACGAGAAGACCGCGACTCCGGTAACGAAGGGGGTGCTGGCAAGGGTTCGGAAGGCCATCTTCAGGCTGCGCATATGAATCCTCCGGGGATGGGTCGGCCGCCTTCTCAGTGGCGCCGCCCACGGGTACTCATGACGTTGTTGCCTGACCCTACTCCTGTAAGGACGAGTCTTCCTGCCAAAAGGGTTTCAATCACCTGGTATCGTCTGGTCGGAGAGGGGGCATGGAGCCTGGCCGCCGAAACCTCAGTGATCTCCAGGAATCGAGTGAACTCAGGAGCCTATGACCTACCCCTTGCATAACATAGAAATATGACAATATTAAGATCTATCTATTGTCGGGTCCCTGAGGCCCCTGACCGAACGAGGACGAGAAATGGCCGTTATCGAGCTTACCGACACCACCTTCGAGACCGAAGTGACCATGGGCAAGGGCGTGACCGTGGTCGACTTCTGGGCCCCCTGGTGCGGACCGTGCCGGATGGTGGCACCCATCATCGAGGAGCTGGCGGAGGAGTATGAGGGGGAAGTCCGCTTCGCCAAGCTGAACGTGGATGAGAACCAGGCGACCGCAGGCCAGTTCGGCGTGCGCTCGATTCCTACGATCGGGTTCTTCAAGAACGGCCAGGCAGTTGGCGCCGTCGTGGGAGCCTATCCAAAGGACGCCCTGCAGCAGGTCATCGAGGATGTGCGTAACAAGACGGCCGAGGCGCGGTAGCCAGCGACGCGGGTCATCGTCCCCCGCCTTCCCTCAGTACGGAAGACGTCCTCCGGTAAGGGGCAAGATCGTCGCCCGGTTCGTAGGAGATCTTCTGGTGGGCGGCCTGCCGCCCACTGCGGTGGACGAGGCACTCCACATCCGGGACCGCGTGATCGGAACGCTCTCGAGCGGGCCTCTCTGACACGAAACTGAGCCGAGCGAAAGCGTTCTCACATTCGTGGTCGCTGGGGCTGTACCGGCCGGTGCGGAGGTGCCCAGTGAGACTAGGGACTCGCGGACAAGGCATCGCACCCATACTACCCCGGGCTCCCATCCGCCCGCGTAGTCCTGGTCGCCTCCTGCCGTGACGCTGAGTCGCCACTTGGGGCGAGGCATCTCCTCTGGGGAGAACCCGTAACGGCACGTACCTCCACCGGGTGAAGCTCGAGAGCTACCGCTTCGCAGCCTGCAAGAGGGCGCGGATGTGTTCCGCAAGCGCGGATCGTCGCGGCACAGCCGCCACCCCACGTCATCCTTGTTGGAGCGGCCCGACCGGTGAACTATGTGACCCAGCGAGTCCGTCTGGCGACCGAACGCCGCCGGCACCCCGGTCCCGCCCGCAGGGGGGGAATGCATGGCAGCCGACGAGAATCGAAACTCACACCAGCCCGAGGCAGCGACATTGGCCACGGCGCGCCGAATCAACTGGTTGAAGGTCCTCGAGCCGGACGAGCTTCCCGAGGGCCGAAATACGGAATGGACATCACGCACGGTCTGTTGAACAAGCACGAGCTGGGCAAGATCTCGAAGGAGCAGCGCTCGGGGAACTGGGGCGTCTGGCAGACCTCGCTGCACAAGCCGGACTTCAGCGAGTACGCCCGACTGTGCGGCGCCTACGGCGTTCGGGTGACCGAGAGGGGGCAGCTGGATGACGCGCTGGCCCAGGCTCTGGCCCAGGATGGTCCGAGTCTCGTGGAGATCGAGTCGGACCCGGAGCTCGTCTGAGGTCCCGGCTCGCCGCCCCTTCACTCCCTGGAGCCCCGTAATCCCTCGAAACGAGGACAGGCGATGGAAAGGATTACCATGCCCCGGCCGACCGGGCGGGTCGTCAAAGTCGCGACCTGGAGCGAGCTCGAGGACCGCACACCCGTGTACGCGCTGGTCGGCGGTGTGGATCTCGTCGTCATCCGATACGACGACCAGGTCTCGGTGCTCTACGGCCGGTGTCTGCACCGGGGCGCTTTGCTGGCTGACGGCTCCATCAACGGTCCCAACCTCATCTGTGCAGTCCACGGCTGGGACTACCGGTACGATACGGGAGTCAGCGAATACAACAATGAGGAGGCCCTGGGAAAGTTCGAGGCCCGTATCGATCTGGAGGACGACGCGGTCTACGTCGATGAGGAGGCGGTCGGCGCGTGGGCTCGAAAAAACCCGCAGCCGTACCACCGGGACCGGTACCTGGGTCTCTACGCGGACATCCATGGTACCCCTGAAGAGCCGTTCAACCACTACATCCAGGAGCTGGCGCGAAACGGCCTCGACAACCTCGGTCACCACGGCAAGATCTCGGCGATGGGCGTGGCGCTCACCGAGCTGCCCCGGTGGGACGACATCCAGATCCTTACGGCCCAGCTCGCCCGCAAGCCTCTCAAGGACGACGCGCCCGTGGGAACCGACGTGGTGGTCGGGCGAGCCGCACGGAAGCCTCTGGTGCTGGAAATCCCGCTCTTGGTCAGCGACATGAGCTTCGGAGCGCTCAGCGAGGAGGCCAAGGTCGCGCTGGCCAGGGGCGCGGAGCTGGCCGGCACGGGAATCTGCTCCGGTGAAGGGGGGATGCTCCCCGAGGAGCAGGAAGCCAACTCGCGCTACTTCTACGAGCTGGCGTCCGCACGCTTCGGATGGAGCCTTGACAAGGTGACCCGGGTCCAGGCATTCCACTTCAAGGCCGGACAGGGCGCGAAGACCGGAACCGGGGGCCATCTTCCGGGTGCGAAGGTGATCGGGAAGATCGCCGAGGTGAGGGGACTCACTCCGGGTGAGGCGGCCATCAGCCCCTCGACCTTCACGGACCTCGTGACGCCGGAGGACTTCCGAGAGGTGGCCGACCAGGTGCGGGAGGTCACGGGCGGCATTCCCGTCGGCTTCAAGATGTCGGCCCAGCACATCGAGGATGACCTCGACTTCGCCCTCGCAGCCGGCGCCGAGTACGTCATCATGGACGGCCGAGGCGGAGCGACGGGGGCGGCTCCCGAGATCTTCAAGAACAACATCTCGGTGCCCACGATCGCTGCGCTGGCAAGGGCCCGTCGCCACCTTGACGCGCTCCGGCGCGACGACGTCACGCTCATCATCACCGGCGGACTCCGCACGGAGTCGGATTTCATCAAGGCCTTGGCCCTGGGCGCCGATGCCATCGCGGTTTCCAACGCGGCGATTCAGGCCATCGGGTGTCTAGGGATGCGTGCCTGTCACACCAACAACTGCCCGGTGGGAATCGCCACACAGCGGAAGGACCTTCGGGCCCGGCTCATCGTCGATCAGTCGGCCCGCCAGCTCACCCGGTTCTTCGAGTCCACGGTCGAGCTCATGAAGATCCTGGCCCGGGCGTGTGGACACGACCATCTGAGCAAGATGGCGCCTGAAGATCTGACCACCTGGAACCGGGAGATGGCGCACCTCGCCGGGATCCGATACGCAGGAGTAGCCCATGCACATCCATGTGAGAATCAGGAGCACGCTCCATGAGCGATGAGGACAGGGGCGGATGGCTCACCGTTGGCGCCGTCGGTCCCACGAAGCTCGTCGAGGCCCGGGTACAGGCCCACTGGGCGGTTCAGCTGATCGCCTCGATCGGCCAGGCCTTCGTAGAACCGAGGGCCGACGACAGCCACCGGGCAATGGTCTGGACGGCCGACAACGATTTCCTGGGCGATCCCACGCGGCCGGAGCCCTCGCTGCGCGTCCGGGTTCGGCTCCAGGGGCTGACGGTGAGGCTCGAGGCAGAAGACGCAACGTGGGACGACACGCTCGCCCTTGACGGCAAGACCCTAGAGGACGCGTACAAGTGGGTGGGCGAACGGATCTCTGAACACGGAGGCGACGCGGAAGGTAAGCTCACCCTCCCGGATTTCGAAATCCCATATCACGCCGTCGTCGACGGAGCGGCGTTCTCGGCAGCGGACGGCCCTTCCTTCGTCGAGGTCAAGCGCTGGTTCCACAACGCCAACGTGATGCTACGCCGAATTGCCCGCGGGCACGAGGGCGCGTCCGGCATCCGCGTCTGGCCCCACCACTTCGACATCGGGTTCTTGATCGTGATCGATCCGGACGTGGATTCTGAGGGCGGGCGCACGGTCGGCGTCGGCCTTAGTCCTGGGGACAAGGAGATCCCGGAGCCCTACTGGTACGTCAATGTCTGGCCCCGGCCGGAGCCGGGCGACCTCCCCGGGCTGGACGGAGCAGGTCAGTGGAATATGGAAGGATGGTTTGGGGCATACCTCCGGGGGACCGACCAGCTGGCAGGCGGCGATCCCCGCGCGCAGGAGGCCCAGGTGAAGGGGTTCCTGGACTCGGCCGTCGCGGGAGCGAAGCACCTGTTGGGAGCTACGCCGGCGGAGGATTGCACAACCCATCAGCCCCTGATCTCGCCGGTGTGACGATGCCGAAACGTGGGCCCTCGCCGTGCAGGCTGCCGGCGCGCGGGTCACGCAATCCCCTCTCGGTCAGACAGGTCAGCCCGGACGCAAGCGGCCCTACGACGGGGCTGCCGCTGTGCTGTCCTGACCTCCGGACCTGTGGTTACCTTCGCTTGGTGGGAGCCACCGTGTGCCTACGGGTCGAACGGTTTGCGGTTGATCGAGGCGGGGGTTGGGTCACGCCGCGGTGGCAGGGGGGACGGTGGCACATCGCAGGACGGGAGGTCGATGTGAGCGAGAAGCTCGACGGCAGCACGCCGCGGAAGGTGACGATCGCAGACGGTGAAGGGAGCCGGGTGTCCGAGGCGGTGGTGTTCACGGACCGGGCCTTCCTCAAGCGCCGGGTCACCGCGAGGGCTGAGAAGGGAGTGAACCGCTACCTCGTGGAGGTGCAGGCGTTCAAGGTCGACGAGGAGTCGGTGCAGGGAGCGGTTTTCGGAGAAGGAAGCATCCTGGGAGTCCAGTACCGCGAGGTGCCGGTCGAGCGCGCCCCACAGGAGGAAGCGCGCGCCTTACGCGATTCGCTGGACAAGTTGAAATACCGGCGCAAGGCCCTGGACGGCGAAATCGCGGCGCTCGAAAAGCAGGGCGGATTCCTCGACGGGGTGTCGAGCTTCGCCGGGAGCGAGCTACCGAAGAAGATGAAGACCCGCTTCCCCAATGCCGACCAGCTGCAGGGCATGCTCCAGTTCCTGGAAGAACGCTACGGGGACGTACTCGAAAGACGGCTGGACGCGGAGCGCCGCGCGATAGAACTGGATCGCGAGATCCGCGTCGCGAAGAGCAAACTGAAGAAACTGCGCCCGACGCGCGCTACGATACGCAAGGCGATCGAGGTCCTGTTCGAGACCGACAAAGATCAGGAGATCGTCATCGAGGTCTCCTATGTGGCCTGGCAGGCGGGCTGGGAGGCGACCTACAAGGTCGACGTGCCTGGCGATCTCTCCTCCGTGCGCCTCACCATGTTCGCCCGCATTGAGCAGGCCACCGGAGAGGCATGGACCGACGTGAAACTCTCGGTCTCCAACGCCGTCCCGATGAGCGGAGCCGCGCTACCCGAGCCCGAGGCCTGGCGCCTCCGCATGCCGCGGACGTATCCCCCGGTCGCGCTCGACGCTCTGCTCCAGAGCGCCGCGCCCGCCAAGGCACCAGGACTCCACGCGAGGCGCATGGCCAGAACGGAACGGGACTTCGGCACGCTCGAAGAGTTGGAGGTGCCGGCCGCATTCACCGAGGCGGTGACCAAGGAACTCCCGACCGCCTTCGAGTACGAGGTGCCGTGGCCGGTGACCCTGCACTCCGGCGGGGACGAGACCATGCTGCCGCTCTACACGAAAGAGGTGGAGAGCGACTTCTTCATCTACGCGGTGCCGCGTGTCGACCCGCACGGCTACCTGGTGGCGCGGGCGAAGCCCGACAGCGCGCTCGTCGCGGGCCGGCTGAACGTCTATCTGCAGGGCCGGTTCGTAGGGGATGCGAAGCTCACGGAGAAGCGCGCGGGTGAGGAGCTCCTCGCCGCCCTGGGGGTCGAGCGGGGCGTAAAGATCCAGCGCGAGAGGATCACCGACAAGAAGACGGAAACCTTCTTCGGTAAGGTCGACCGCTCCAGCGTGGCCAGGGAACTGGAGTACCGCACCGGTGTCGAGAACCTGAAAGAGGATGAGGTACGCGTGAGGCTGATCGACGCGGTCCCGGTGTCCGACACGGACCGGATCCAGGTCAAGGGCGTGGAGCTGACCCCGCATCCGGCCGAGAGAGACTATCGGGAACGCGAAGGTCTCATGCTGTGGGACCTCCGGGTCCCCACCGGGGAAACCGCAGAGATCCGGGTGCGCTTCTCGGTCAAGCACCCGCGGGGCGCCCCGCCCGAAGGGCTCGGCTGATCAGTCGTCCAGCTCCGCGATACAGACGTTCTGGTAGCGGACGGGTTTGCCGTGCTCCTGGAGCTTGATGGGTGGCCAGGATGCCGTCATCAACACGCTCGGCTATCCCGTCGCCGTCCACTGCCAATCCCGCACCCCAACCCCACACTTCCCCCGACACCGGACACGCAAAGGATCTTCCTTCGTCAAATCCCGCTCACGCGAGATCAGAGGGATCTCATCATGATCCGGTGTTCCTCAGCGACTCTCGCTCTGTTTGCCGCCCTGGCCCTGCCAGGGACGGGAGCAGCTCAGAATCAGCTCCAGTTGCCGCCCCGGCGGCCAGGCTCCTGGGCGCAGCAGAACAAAGCCTTCCCACGGACGAGGGTCCATGATGCGCAAGGACGATCGTCACTCCACCTCGTCGCCCGATGGAAAGGGAAGGGTCATGCTCAGCGGCCGCGCGACGAGACGCCTCAGTGCGCCCCTCGCCGCGCGAGCTCCGCAGGATCCTCGTCCGGGCGGATGCCTCGCATCACCCAACGGTACCGGTATTCGCGGTAGGGGAGCTGATACGCGGGGATGGCGGTGGGCCCCCACGAGTGCACGCCCCCCACGCCCATCTGCCGGAAGTCCACGTTCAGACGAACCACGTCGCGAGGCTCGAGCTCCACCGCATGCCGCTGGGCCTTCTCCTCGCCCGGGTCCAGATCCGAGCTCAGGAACCTGGATGCCGTGACGTCCAAAGGCGCGGGGCCGGTGAAGAGGAGCCCGTGGCCCTCGCCGTCGGTTAGCGTCATCCAGCGCACGTCCGCCCGCTGCCCGCTCTCCTGGGGCCGGACGTACGGATGGTGAAGAGAATCCACCGTGGTCGACCACCGCCCGAGTTTTGCCCCGGTCTTCCGGTCCCAGTACGCCTCCTGCGGCCCGCGGCCGTACCACTCCACGTGGTTCAGATGATCGGGCAGCGTCAGCACCATGCCGAAGCGGGGAAGCATGGGCAGAGAGTCGGCACCGGGCAGGAGGTGTCCTTCAATGACGACGGCGCCGTCGCCACGCACTTCCTGGCTCAGGACATATCGGCTCCCACTCGACGGGATCGTGCCCCTGGAGACGACACGCACCACCCCGGGGGCCAGGCGATCGACCTCCGCCTCCGCCTGGAACCCTTCACCCGCCTCCCTCCATACCGCCAGTTTCGTTTGCCAGCCACCGCCGAAGTCGTTGTCGGTCGGGGCACGCCAGAAGTCAGGGCGTGGACCGGCCAGCAACATCTCCCGACCGTCCTGCGTGTAGGACGCCAGACGGCCAGTGGTGCGGTCGAAGGTGGTGGAGAAGCCGCGGCCGGTAACCCGGAAGACCTCACTCACCTCGGCCACTTCCAAGGCCGGGAGCGACGCGGCCGTACTTGGCTCGGCGGGCGCGCGGCCGGGCGAGACGTCGGCGGTTGGCCCGTTCGCGGCGGCATCGGCGACCACCCGGCCCCATGGAAGCGGCACCTGGCCGAAGACGACCTCGTGGCCGGCCGGGAGGAGGGGCTCAGCATCTCGGGTGACGAAGCTGAGGTCGAGGACGTACTCGGCGCCCCGAACGGGGGGCACCTCCCGGGCCGGGACGGTTAGAATCGCCGTGTCGCCCGGAGCGATGTCGGGCGGATCAAGATCGCCCTCCTGGATCGGGAGACCGTCCTCCAGAACCCGCCAACGGACTAGGAAGCGGGCAAGGTCGCGAAAGTCCTGGCGGTTGACCACCCGCACACGGACGGGGGCCACGCCAGGGCTCGCGGTGGCGCCAGCGCCCACCGCGGTTCCGGAACCGGACGTGTCAGCAGGCGCGCCCACCCCACCGTCGCCCATCGGAAGGACCTTGGCCGGGCCGTACACGTGCTTCACCTGCAGGGCGTGGGGGTGGAGCTGGCGGTCGGCGGCGACAACTCCGTTGATGACGAAGTTCCCGTCGCTGGGGGTGCCAGGCGGACCGAAGTCCCCACCGTAGGCCATCATCGTGTCACCGGACGGGAGCACCTTGTACAGCGCCTGGTCTACCCAGTCCCAGATGAACCCCCCCTGGAGGATCGGATACCGCTCAATCACGTCCCAGTAGTCGTCGAAGTTCCCTACGCTGTTGCCCATTGCGTGGGCGTACTCGCACATGATCAGCGGACGGTCGTGGTGGGTCTCGGCGTACCGGGTGATGAACTCCAGAGACGGGTACATCGGGACAAAGAGGTCGGTGTTCCAATCCAGCCGAGCGAGGTGGTACTGGACCGGGCGGGTGTCGTCCCGGCTCTTGATCCAGCCGTAGGTGGCGTAGAAGTTCGCACCATTTCCGGCCTCGTTGCCGAGCGACCAGATGATGATGGAGGGATGGTTCTTGTCCCGCTCCACCATGCGCCGGGTCCGATCGAGATGGGCGTCCCGGAAGCGCAGGTCGTTACCGAGGGTCCGGGGCCCGTAGCCGATTCCGTGGGACTCGATGTTGGCCTCGTCCACGATCCAAAGCCCGTATTCGTCTGCCAACTCGTACCAGCGCGGGTCGTTCGGGTAGTGGGACGTGCGCACGGCATTGACGTTGAGTTGCTTCATCAGCTCGATGTCCCGGCGCATGGACTCCTCCGAGATCACATGGCCGCTGGCCGGGTCGTGCTCATGGCGGTTCACACCACGGATCGTGATGGGCACGCCGTTCACCAGGAGCTGCCCGCCCCGGATCTCCACCGTGCGGAATCCGGTCCGCAGCCCGGCCACCTCCGTGGCCCGGCCCTCCTCCACCAACGTCACCAGCAGCGTGTAGAGATTCGGAGTCTCGGCCGTCCAATGAGCGACCCCGGGGATGTCGTGACGGAAGCGGGCGTGTACGGTCTCCCCCGAATCGGCGACGACCGTGGTGGTCGCCCCCTCGCCCGCAATCACCGGACGAGCTTGGTCGTCGAGCAGCTCGAGGGAGACGAGCACGGGACGCGAACCGGGCTCATCCGTCCGGACGGCAACGGTCACGTCCAGTCGACCGTCGCGGTAGTCCTCATCGAGGCGGGCCTTCGCGAAGATGTCGGCAATACGCGTACGGGGCTCGGCGTAGATGTAGACGTCGCGCTCGATCCCGGCGAGGCGCCAGAAATCCTGGTCCTCCAGGTAGCTGCCGTCGCTCCAGCGGAAGACCTCTACGGCAAGGAGATTCTCACCCCCCGGACGCACGAACGGGGTTACGTCGAACTCTGCCGTCGTCTTGCTGTCCTGCGTGTAGCCGACGGTGTCACCGTTCATGAACACCCACCCCGCGCTCTTCACAGCACCCAGGTTCAGCACCACCCGCCGGCCGGCCCAGTCGCCCGGAACCTCGAACCGGTGGCGGTAGGCGCCCACCGGGTTCGCGTCGTGGGGGATGCGCGGCGGGTCCGCTGGGAACGGGTACCGGCTGTTGAGGTAGATCGGCACGCCGTGGCCGTGGAGCTGCCAGTTGCCCGGTACGGGAATCGCACCCCACTCTGCGTCGTCGAAGTCCTCAAGCCAGAACCCCTCCGGCCGGTCCGCTGGCTTCCGGGACCAGCTGAATCTCCAGTCGCCGCTCAGCGAGCGATGAAACCGCGACGCGGTGCGGTCGCGGGCGAGGGCGAGCTCGCGGGACTCGAACGGGAAGAATGTGGCCCGGGGTTCGAGCTTGTTGATGGCGAACACGGCAGGATTCTCCCACACGGGCCCCGTGTCGGCGGTGTCGACCCGGCGCTGCGCGCCGACGTCGGCCGGGACCGCCAGGGCGGCCAGGAGCAGGAAACGGACCGGCCATCGCTCCCTCGGCAGATGGGCGACACAGGGGCCGGGTGAACGCGAGTCCAGAGGCTCAGCCTTGTTCATGAGACACCTCGGTGGATAAACTGCGGTCCCGGCGTTCCGGACGAGCCCCACACGCCGGCGCCGCACCGGCAAAGCCCGAGGCTTGGCACCCGACGGCCTCGGCGAAAGTCCCTCCGCAGCGAGAGGAACCCGCCGGGGGTGGTCGGATGCCGGCGCCAGAAAGGGTTCCTGGAATCGAACCGTGGTGGGCTGGGCGAGCAAGGGATCGGATGTTGTACGACCACGCCGCCGCGGGGCTTAAACGGGCGCTGCCGACGGCGAGGATCGGCGGCCCGTATGTAACGTGTCCCAACGGCCGCCGAACGCAACAGTTCCTCAGGGATTTCATCGAGCACTGCCTACGCGGCACCAACTGCGCAACGAACGAGACGGGCTCGCCGCTGGACTACGTGGGGCTTCACGCCAAGGGCTCGCCCCGGGTGATGCCGGGCGGACATCCCCGCCCTCGCGAGCCGGGACACCCGATCCGCGTCCGTCCTGGTGTGGAACTACCATGACGATGATCTCCCGGCGCCACCGGCGGAGGTGGAGCTGATGATCGACGGGCTGCCCGATGGCCGGGCGACGCTCACCCATCGCCGCGTTGACGCAGACCACGGCAACGCATATGCGCGGTGGCAGGCCATGGGCTGTTGAGTCTCCCAACTGCCAGGTTTGACTGTCCTGGAATCGTCTCCCCCGCTGGCTCCACGTGACCACCGGTGGCGCATCGCCGTGGATCCCGTAGTACAGGTCTTCCATGGCGTCAGGAAGCTCGCCCTCGCCCAACATTCCACGGACGTCGGTTGTCCTTGCATCGGGGCCGGCCCTATCTGCAGGTCGTCCCTCCGCGGCCGTAAGCGAACGGCCGTCCGGGAACGAACGCGAGGGAGATACCATGAGAACGCGTATGCATTGCGCCAAGGCGTGGATGCTGGTCGTGACGCTGTCAAGCCCCATGGGCCTCTGGGCTCAGGAGCCACCGACTGCTCCCAGGCAGGCCGTGGTGGAACGGTACGAGGTGGGCACCGCCCTCCCACCCCTCGACCCCGGCAGGACACTCGTGCCGATGACACTCGAAGACGCGATCGCGCGAGCGCTGCAAATGAACCTGGACATCCAGACCGCCAGGCTGAACCCGGAGATACAGGCGTTCTCACTGACTGCCGCGCGGGCGGCGTTCAGCCCGACGCTCAGCAGTATGTACGGGTACAACAACTCCACCAACCAGACCACGAGCCAGCTCGACGGTGGCGCACGGATCAACACCAAGCGCCAGACCTTCAACACCTCCCTATCCCAGCAGGTACCCTGGTATGGGGGTCAGCTGAGCGCGAACTTCAACAACAGTCGCACGGCCACGGACAACGCGTTCTCGACCCGAAATCCCAGCTACAATTCGACTCTCAGCTTCAACTACACGCAGCCGCTGCTGGCGGGTCTCAGGACCGACAACCAGCGCACGGCTCTCGAGACTCAGCAGATCCAAGGGCAGATCACCGAGATTCGGCTGAACAGTCAGATCGAGAACATCACCGACCTCGTACGTGTGGCCTACTGGAACCTGCGTGCCACGATCGAGCAGATCGAGATCCAACGCCGCAACCTGGCGCAAGCGCAGCAACTGCTGGCCGATAACCAGCTCAGAGTACGCCTCGGCACCATGGCCCCGATCCAGGTAGTCCAAGCGGAGGCGCAGGTAGCGAGCGCAGAGCAGCTCCTGTTGAATGCCGAGATCCAGTGGCGCAACCAAGAGTTGGTCTTCAAGAGCCTGCTCATCAGCGGTGCGGACGACCCGTTGCTCGGACAGACGATCAATCCTACCGATCTGCCGACCATTCAGGAGCAGGCCGTAGACCTGGAAGTTGCCATCGAGCGAGCACTCGAGCAGCGAACCGACATCCGACAGTTGCGTCAGGAGCAACGGATCTCCGAGCTGGAGCTGGATGTGACGAAGGACATCACGCGTCCTGAGCTGAACCTGACGGCCGGGTATTCCCTGCAAGGCGTCGGCGGCAACCTGTTCGACCGTTCCGGACTCGGTGGTGAGCCAGTATTGGTGCAGGAGGGTGGGTATATGGATGGCTTGAGCTCCATCGCGGACTTCGACTCGCCTACCTGGACTCTCACGATGAACTTCCGCTATCCGATCGGCATGAAGGCGGCGAAGGCCAATCAGGAACGCGCCCACCTCCAGCTTCGCCAGACGGAGCTCGCGATCAAGAGTCAGGAGTTGACCATCGTCACCGAGGTGACGAATGCCGGCTTGGCCGTCAACGACACCAATCTCCAGCTTCAGGCGGCGCAGCGGAGTCGCGAGCTGGCTGAAGAAGCCGCAGCCGTCGAGGTGACCAGGTTTAACGCTGGCGTGTCGACGAACTTCGAAGTCGTCGCGGCTCAGGACGCCCTGACGTCGGCGCGTCTGTCCCAGCTACGGGCTCTGGTCAACCACATCAACGCGATCGCCGAGTTTGAGCGGGTGCAGCGCGTGGGCCGATAAGCAGACCCATCAGCCGCGCGTCCCACCCGCAGGAGATACCGTGATCAGATTCGCACAAAGCGCCCGGTCGCTCCGGCCCGGTTCAGCCGTCGTGGTACCGGTGAGATGGTAGTCCTCGCCCACCCGGATGACGTCCGGGGCGGAAAACTCCTCGAAAGAAGAGCGGGTTGGAACAGGTGCCATTGCCGTTGTCGGCCACCCACGTGTCGTGACCGTTATCCGAGGAGCTGCAGCCGACCGTGAGCACGATCGCTGCGAGGGATCCGAGGGTGCTGCCAGCGGAGGGAATCACTGGATGCCCCTGACTCGTGAGGAGAATGGCCTTCCCGGACCGGTTCCAACACTCGCCCGGCAACTCTGTCAATTCAGCTTAGACCAAGCCTCTGTGCTGTGGGACGAGGGGAGAAGCCCGGACTCCAGGGATCCCGCCTCAGCCGTCCCTGCCAAGGACCTCCCGGACCCGCTTCCTGAGTTGCTCCTTGGCCCTCTCCACGGCATCGATGGCGTCGCCCAATTCCTCGAGCTCCTGATCACGCAGCTCGAGCCCCTCCCGAATGAAGAGGGCCGCGGCTTCTGAGCGGGACTTCACGGCACCGGTCTCGACCCACGCGTCGAGTTTTCGAACCGTCTCCTGGTCAACTCGCACCATGACCACCTGATCCCGTGTGAATTTCCCCATGGCGTCGAGCGCCTCGCCGACGCTGGCCGCGACGCACACCACTCTCACCGGAGATCCGTCATCGTCGGTGCAACAGGCGAGGGACGTCAGGTCGATTCCCTGCTCGCGCAGCTGCTCAAGTACTTGGGTGTCGAGATTCCGAGGCTCGCCTCCCGTGCTCTCTCCTTGCATGGTATCACCCTCCTGCGATCAGTCCTCATCACCGGGTCCATCGGGTTTCGCAGCCGTCACGCGACCATTGAACGAGCGGGGAAGCGTCGTGATATCTACGTCCTGCGGCAGTTCGAGTGAAGCGCTCTGTTCCCCGGTTTCTGCGACCTGTACCACCAGCCGCGCTCTCCCGGTCGTACCCGCTGCGGGTGCTTCCGCAGCCTTCGGGTACGCCCGCTCGACACGCACATCCACGAAGCCTGCGTCCTCCAGCGCCCGTACATAACCCCTTTCATCAACGGCGCCCTCGAGTGATGCACCCTGCCTGCCGAGAGCCTCGAGGAGCGGTTGCGGCATCGTCCGGTCGAGCAACACGTCACAAAGCGCAAGACGTCCTCCCGGCCGTAGAACGCGAAAGGCTTCCTGGAACGCCCTATCCTTGTCGGGACAGAGACTGAGGACGCAATTGGAGATCACCACGTCCACCGAGCCGTCAGCCACCGGGAGATTCTCGATCTCGCCGAGCCTGAACTCGACGTTGTTGACGCCGGTCGTCTCCATGGTGGTCTTCCTCGCCCGCGCGATCATCTCGGGAGTCATGTCCACGCCGATGACCCGCCCGGACGAACCCACGGCTTCGGCAGCCCGCAGGCAGTCGAGGCCGCCCCCTGACCCCAGATCGAGCACCACCTGCCCTGGACGAAGCTCCGCCAGCGCCACCGGGTCCCCGCACCCCAGCCCCTGTGGAACCCGCTCATCGCCACCGAGCATGGCCGGAGGGAGGTCTCCAGCCCGCTCGAGGCGCCCGGACGAAGCCGAGCAACAGCCGGGGCGGAGGGGGTTCCCCTCCTCCCTGGCCAAATCCCCGTAGAACTGCCTCAGCTCGGCTCTCCGTGCCTCGCTCTCCGTCCGGTCCATATGAGCTCCGTGAAGGAATGTATGACTATTACGCACTGTAACGTAATTAGATTACATCTCAAAAACAAGCCGTGAGCCATTGACCTTCGAGGTCGGGCATCCCAGAAGTGTCAACTCACTGTGGATCAACGTCGCGACGCGTTCGCCTGTCCCCTGTTCCTCCTCCTCGGAGGTCCGAAGCGAGAATTCGGTTACTGCGCCCGGCTACCCTTCGCTCTCGATCGCCTCCACCTCGTTGGGGGACCCTCTGACCATGTCCTCTACATCCTCCCCTCCCCCAATCCCACCAGTCGCTCGGCCCTGGGCCTCTCTCTCCAAGGAGGTTGACCGATCGGTCGGTCAGTATTATCGTACCGATATGGACGCGGGAGTGTCGACCCGGACGAGGATCCTCCACGCGGCCTTGGATCTCATGGGCCGCGAGGGGCCTGATCGTTTCAGCGCCTCGGCCCTCGCCCGTGAGGCCGGCGTCAGCAAGGCCACGCTCTTCCACCACTTCTCCGCGCTGGACGAGATCCCCCTGGCCGCCCTGGAAGAAATGCTCCTGGACTCCATGCGCGAGGTGGAGAACACCAGCGCCTCACTCCAGGAGAGCCTGGAGGGCCTGCACGGGCAGCTGGATGCCATCCTCCACCGGGAGGGCTTCCTCCGGACCTATTTCGTCTTCCTCGTGAAGGGGATGTACGACGAGCGCTTCCGGGAGCGGCTCTCCGCGGGGGCCATGGAGCTCCACGAGCGGATTCGCTCGGCCATGGCCCAGCACCTTGCCCCCGGCGAGGACCCAGATGTCACCGCCCGGATGCTGGAGGTCATGCTGGATGGGCTCGCGCTCCACCACCTCCTCCTGGCCGACCACGACCTCCTGGAGCGTGCCTGGAAACGCTTCGCCAGGCTCCTTACCGCCTCGGAGGGCCGATGAGCTTCCTGACCGAGGCCCCGCGTGCCCCTTCCGTGAGGCGAACCCGAACTTGTCGAGAGGTGGCCCTCGTGTTTCGCATACCATGGAGCCACGCCCTCCGGGGCAGCCTCCTCGCCGTCGTCGGCCTGGCTTCAGGCCTCGGATGCGCACCGGCGCTCCAGGCCCAGACCGCTCGTGAGATCATCGATCGCGTGGACCGCCTTCTCCGGGGCGAGTCGAGCCGGGGAGTGGTGGAGATGCAGATCACCACCGAGCACTGGTCGCGCGCCCTGCAAATGGAGGTCTGGTCCCTGGGGACCGAGTTCTCCCTGGTCCGGGTCAGCTCCCCTCCCAGGGAGGCGGGGATGGCCACGCTGAAGGCGGGTGAGGAGGTGTGGAACTACCTCCCTCGGGTCGACCGGACCATCAAGGTGCCGCCCTCCCTCATGATGGGCGCCTGGATGGGCTCCCACTTCACCAACGACGACCTGGTGAAGGAGAGCCGGATCGTGGACGACTACGACATCGAGATCTCCTTCGAGGGGATGCGGGACGGGGTCGAAGTGTGGGAGTTCGACCTGACCCCCAGACCGGAGGCGCCCGTGGTCTGGGGAGGGATCGAGTGGCAGGTCAGGAAGGCCGATCTCATGCCCACCTGGGTCCGCTATTACGACGAAGACGGTGACCTGGTCCGGACCATGACCTTCTCGGACTTCCGGGTCATGGGGGGACGCCTGGTCCCCGCCGACATGCTCGTGGTGCCCAGGGACAAGCCGGACGAGAGCACCCGGCTCATCTACCACGACCTGGAGTTCGACATCGCGGTGGACGAGGACTTCTTCAGCTTGAGGAACCTCCGCGCCCGGGGGCGCTGACCATGGCAAGCGACAGGGTGTGGTGGCGCGTCGCGTGGCGCAACCTGTGGCGGAACCGGGGCCGCACCATCATCACGGCCTCGGCTCTGGCCTTCGGGTACCTTTCAGCGGTGGTAATGGTGGGCCTGACCGACGGCATGAGCGCCGAGCTCATCGAGAACGGTACCGGGCTGCTCACCGGGCAGATCCAGATCCACGGCCGGGACTACCTGCCCGAGCGCAACATGCACCGCACCGTGGCAGGATACGACGGAACGGACGTGGCCGCGCTCCTGGGACGGGTGGAGGCGCATCCCGACGTGGCCGCGGCCGCGCCGCGCCTGTACGGCGGCGGGCTCGTGTCCGCCGGCGATCGCACCGAGGCGGGGCTTCTCCTGGGCATCGACCCCGATCGGGAGCCCCGGGTCAGCACGCTCCTCGCCCACCTGGATCGGGGCCGCATCCCCCGCGCAGGCGCCTACGAGCTCATCGTCGGCAGGGAGATGGCGAGGCAGCTGGAGATCGACGTGGGGGACGAGGTCGTCCTGGTCGCGCCGGCCGCGGATGGCTCCACCGGCAACGACCTCTACACCCTCGTCGGTGTCCTGGACACGGGGACGCCCGGAGTGGATGCCTCCTATGCCGTGCTTCCCCTCTCCGACCTCCAATACCTCATGGCCATGGACGAGGGGCGGATCCACGAGGTGGCCCTCAACGTTTCCCGTCCCTGGGACACCCGGGCCATCGCGGCGAGCCTCCAGCAGTACCTGGCCGGTGGCGGACCCGAAGTCGAGGTGCGCTCTTGGACCGAGATCCGGCCGGAGCTGTCGGAGGCCGTGGCGCTCATGGACTCCATGAACTTCATCATCGTGATCATCATCTTCGGCATGGCGGTCTTCGGCGTCTCCAACACGATGATCATCGCCACCTTCGAGCGTCAGAAGGAGTTCGCCGTCATCCGAGCCCTGGGCACCCGACGGCTCAGCATAGGACGGACCGTGGTGTACGAAGGGGTGGCCCTGGGCCTCCTGGCGTTGGTGGGCGGCGCCCTCATCACGGGCCCGGTGATGGTCTGGTGGCACAACTCGCCGCCGGACCTCAGCGCGTTCTTCAGCGGGTTCACGTGGAGTGGCTCCTTGTGGAGGCCCATCCTCCGGGTGGAGTACTCCGTCGATGCCCCGATCATCAGTGCCGTCGCCCTGTTCTTCACCTCCATCTTCGCCGCGGTGTACCCGGCCTGGCAGGCCACCCGGGTTCCCCCGGCCGACGCCCTGGCCGACCGATGAAGACTCCCGCGCTCCTCAAGCTCGCCGTCCGCAGCATCCGACGGAACGCGCGCCGCAGCGCCCTCACCGCCGCGGCCATGGCCCTGGGCCTGGCGCTTCTCATCTTCTCCCGTGCCCTCGCAGAGGGCGGCCACGAGCAATGGATCGATTCGGCCGTGCGCCTGGGGACGGGACACGTCGCCGTACAGGCTCCCAACTACCTGGAGACCGGGCGGATCGAGCACCGCCTCGACAGGGCCCGAGTCGAAGGGATCCAGGAAGCCCTGGAAAGCCCCGACATGGCTCCCCTGGTCGCCGCCTGGACGCCCCGGCTCGCCGTCAACGGACTGGCAAGCTCGGCAGCGTCGGCGCTGCCGGTGCGCATCGAGGGCGTCGACCCGGAGCGGGAGGTCGCCTTCACCACGCTCCTGAACCAGCACCAGGAAGGGCGTTATCTGGAGCCGGGCGATCGGCTCCACGCGTACATCGGGCTGGGTCTCGCGCGTCGGCTGGAGCTGGACGTGGGAGATCGGTTCGTCCTCACCGCCCAGACTGCGTCGGGGGAGGTCGAGGGCCAGCTGGTGCGAGTGGCGGGCATCTTCCGCACAGGGATCCAGGAGATGGACGAGGGGCTGGTCCACATCCCCCTGGAGACGGCCCAGAGCTGGCTGGGGTCCCCGGGCGCACTCACCACGATGGCGGTGGTCCTGGAGAGGGCCCGGATGACGGACGCGGTGGCGGAAACGCTCCGCGAACGGCTGGACGGGACTCGGGGCATCCGCGTTCTCGGGTGGCCCGAGGCCTCGCCGGACCTGGAATCAGCCGTGCGCATCGACGACTACGGCGACTACATCTTCCACGCCATCCTCTTCGCCATCGTGGCCCTGGCCATCCTCAACGCGGTCATGATGTCGGTGCTGAGCAGGAGGCGGGAGTTCGGAATCCTCCAGGCCATTGGCCTCACCGGGCCCGACACGTCCTTCGTGGTGTTCCTCGAGGGTCTCTTTCTCACGGCGGCCAGCGGGCTGGTGGGCATGGTCCTGGGCTTCGCGTTCACGTGGGGGTTCTTCCGGGACGGACTCGACTTCAGCGGGTTCATGGAGAACGAGATGGAGTTCGCCGGGGGGGTCATCGACCCGGTGATCATCCCCGTCTTCCGGTTCGACCAGGTCCTCATCAGCGTGCTGTCCATCCTCATCATCGGGACCCTGGCGTCCCTCTACCCGGCCTTCCGCGCGTCTAGGCTGGACGTGGCGGAGGCAATGAAGTTCGAGCAATGACCAGGCAAAACGGCCCAACCCCTGCGGTTCGCACCGAGGATCTCTGGAAGATCTATCCCCAGGAGCCCGACCCCATCGAGGCGGTGCGGGGCCTTACCCTGGAGGTGGCGCCAGGCGACTTCGTGACCATGGCGGGCCCCTCGGGCTCGGGCAAGACCACGGTGCTCAACCTCATGGGCGGCCTCACGCGACCCACCCAGGGAAGGGTCTGGGTGGGAGGAGAGGAGATCTCGGCGATGAACGGCCGCCGCCTGGCGCGGCTGCGCCTCGAGCACATCGGGTTCGTCTTCCAGGCCTACAACCTCCTCCCCGTCCTCACCGCTCTGGAGAACGCCGAATTCACCCTCCTCCTCCGAGGCGTGCCGGCGGAGGAGCGCCACCGCAGGGTCCGGGAGCTCTTCGCCGAGATGGGCCTCGAGGGTCTGGAGGACCGACGGCCGGCGAAGCTCTCCGGTGGGCAGCAGCAGCGGGTGGCGGTGGCCCGGGCCGTGGTGGGTGAGCCGGCGCTCGTCCTCGCCGATGAGCCCACCGCCAACCTGGATTCCGCCACGTCGGCGGCGCTCCTTGACATCATGGAGCACCTCAACCAGGAGCACAGCGTCACCTTCGTCTTCTCCACCCACGACCCCCGGGTCATGGAGCGGGCCCGCCGCCTGATCCGTCTGGTGGACGGCCAGATCGAACGGGACGAGCGCACCGGACCGCTTCCCGGATCCCCGTGACCTCTATCGGGGCCGGCGCCGGCAGAGCGGTCGGCACCGCACTCCTCGTCGCCCTGGCGCTTCCCCTGCCCGCTGCGTCCCAATCCCTGGACCTCACGGGGTACGCTCTGGGCCTGGCCACCCGAGCCGGTGCCAGCGACCTGGGCGGACCGGGGTCGACGTTCCTCGCCCGGACGCGGCTCATGCCGCTGCTCACCCTCGGCTCGGCGACGCTGGACATCGCCTACGAGCACATCCTCTCCCACACACCCGAGGACGGGGGGCTGGCCATCACCACACCCGGGGGCGAGGGCGCCCGGGCCGGCGACTGGTTGGGCGCCGATTGGGACCTGCGTACCACCTCCAGGACCTCGTGGCGCCACCGCTTCGACCGCCTCAGCCTGGCCTTCGACGTGGGGGCCTTCTCCGTGGTGGCCGGACGTCAGCCCATCTCCTGGGCCACGACGCTCTTCCTGACCCCGGCAGACCCCTTCTCGCCCTTCGATCCCTCGGACCCGTTCCGGGAGTACCGCGGAGGGGTGGACGCGCTCCGGGTCCGGGCCTTCACCGGCCCCTTCTCCGAGATCGAGGGCGTAGTCCGGGCGGCCGAGACCCCGGACGGCTCCACGCTTACGGCCCTGATGCGGGGCCAGACTTCCCGGGGAGGCTGGGCTCTCGGCGGGTGGGCCGGAGTGGTGCACGACGAGGGCGCGGGAGCGCTGTTCGCCACGGGATCCTGGGGCGCCACGGCACTGCGGGGGGAGGTCGCCGTCCGGAAGGACCCGGGAGGAGGGGGCACGGTCCGGGGTGCCGTGGGGGCGGATCGAAACTTCCTGGTCTCAGGGAGGGACCTGTACACGGTTCTGGAGATCCAGTACGACGGGTTCGGGGCCGCCAGGTCGTCGGCTCTGATCGAGGTGGCTCGTTCCAGGCCGTTCACTTACGGGGAGATGCAGGTCCTCGGCAGGTGGACCGGGGCAGCCCAGGCCAGCTACCAGGCGCACCCCCTGGTGTCGGTGGACGCCATGGTTCTGGCGAACCTGAGGGACGGAAGCGTCCTCGTCGCCCCCGGCATGTCGTGGACCGCCACCGCTACCGCGTCCGTCCGGCTGGGCACCTACGTGGGCGTCGGACCTTCGCGGGTGGACCCGTCCGAACGGCTCGCTTCGGAATACGGCATCTTCCCCTGGATCGGGTACGCGGCATTGTCGCTCTTCTTCTGAACCTCTCCGGTGGTCAGCGGCGAAGAGAGCGTGGCCAGCTATGTGGGTCTCTTCCGGCGCTCGAGAGGGCACGAATCCTGACCCCTGCCTGGCCGAAGGACAGGATCAAGAGCGGGGATAGCCGTGCCTCGCAGCTACCCGGTCACGGCCTTCCACACCCGCAGCAGGTTCCCGCCCATGATCTTCCTCACGTCCTCGTCACTGTAACCCCGGGCCTTGAGACCGCGAGTGATGTTGGGATAATCCTCCGCCCCCCTGATTCCGATTGGCGACGGGGTCCGGGGATACATGTCGGCGCCGAGTCCCACATGGTCCACACCGGCCACCGCCACCGCGTGGTCGATGTGGTCCAGAACGTCGTCCAGCGTCGGGAGGTTCTCCATGGGCCAGTCCCGGCTCGCGTTCAGGTGCTCCACCGCGCTGCGGAGGTCCGGGTCCTCCGGAGGGGGAATCTGCCGAAACCAGGGGTCGCTGATGGCCCGAAGCTCGTTCATGGCGTCCCGGTACTCGGGCGTCAGGTAGTTCAGGACGAAGACGATGGCGACGACTCCCCCGTTGTCGGCCAGGGCACGGAGCTGATCGTCGCCCAGATTCCGGCGGTGTGGGTTGATGGCCCGGACCCCTGAGTGCGAGGCGATGACCGGGTCCTGGGTTACCTCAAGAACGTCGAAGAAGGTGGAGTCCGACACATGAGAGATGTCGACGACCATCCCCAGGCGGTTCATTTCGCGCACCACCTCTCGGCCCAGATCGTTCAATCCACCCCACCGAGGCTCGTCGGCGCCGGAGTCGGCCCAGTCGTGGGAGACATTGTGGGTAAGCGTCATGGAGGATACCCCCAGGCTGTGGAACTCCCGGAGGTTGTCCAGGCTGTTCTCGATGGCGTGCCCTCCTTCAATGGCCAGCGACATGGCAATCTTGCCGGCGGCCACGATGCGCTCCACATCGGTACCGGTTCTTGCCAGCTCCACCCGGTCGGCCTTGGCCGCGATGGCCTCCAGCATGGCCTCCAGGAGCTGCCGGGCCTGTCGGGACGCCAGGCCGGTCTGCCCATAGAGGAAGTTCTGCACATAGAGGGCTTGGGTCTGGACGTCTACCCTTCCCTCCTCCAGGCGAGGCAGGTCCACGTGACCCGCCGGCAGCCGGTCGCTCACGTCCAGGCCCTCGTAGAAGACCCGGTAGACCAGGTCGCTGTGGCAATCCCAGACCAGGGCGTCTTCATGGAGGGCTCTGATCGTAGGATCGGCCAGGGCCGCGGCGCCCGTAGTTGCGGGTTGCTCCGCCCGCTGGTCAACGATTGGAGGTTCGTCTCCGTGGGTCGCCCGTGCGTCCCCTCGGCTGCTTCCTGCGTCCGATCCCGGTCCGCAACCCACGAACAGGGCCGCGCCGAGACACAGGGTCACTGCCAACCTATGGCTCTCGGGCCGCCGGCCAGCGTTGGGTACACGAGCGAGGCAAGCCCAATCGCGCTCCCGTCGATGATCAGCTCTTCGCGCCACCGTCACCGTCCTTCCACCCGTCGCCGTAGCTTGAACACGGGGTAGACCACGGGATGGTGGTAGGCTCCCAGCTCCCGCAGGGTGTCGTCCAGGACCCACCACCCCACCATCCCGTCCCTGGCCTGGGGCTCAAGGAAGTAGAAGGCGGCGTTCGCCATGGGCTGGGCCATGTCCACGAAGTAGGTCCCGGGGGAGAATTCCCTGACCGACTGTTGGAAGAACCCGCCTTCCAGGACGGTCATGTCATATCCGCCCCGACTGACCTTGAGCATCCGGTCCACCACGAACTCCTCCCCCTCCGCCTTCATGGGCTCGTCCAGAGCTTCCACCTGAATGTTCTGGGTCCTGAGCTTGTCCGCCAGGAACCCCAGCTCGGCAGGGATCAGGTATCCTCGGGGAACCCAGGCGTTCCTGGTGCCCACGGGCCTGGTCATGTCTTCCACCCCCCTGACCACTTCCGGTGGCCCGCTGGGCAGCACATGGTCCCGGATGCTGGTCCCGGGGAGGTACTCGGTCCTGGCCTCCGGGAAGGCGTCCCGATAGGCAAGAATCTCGATAGGACCCCACGACCGGTACTCCCCGTCCACCCAGTTCCTGAGCTCCCCGGACTCGGCGCCGGCCAGGACCCTCTCCACCGTCTCCTCGTCGGCTTCCCGTATCACCCGCTTCATCTCGTCGCCGTGGGTGTTGGTGAACTCCAGGAGGGCGGTGATCCAGGCGTATTGGCTGTAGACCTGCCGCTCGAAGCTGGTGGCCCCGGGCGTCTCACAGAGGATCGACAGCCGGTTCCGCAGGCCATAGGCGTTGGCCACGAATTTCGCGTCCACCGCCCAGATGGTGCCGTCGTAATGCCAGGTCCTGGGAGGCCACTCCTCCTCCATCCAGAGGGCGTGGGTGAAGGCCTCGATGCGGAACTCGCTTCGCACCCGCTCCATGACCTCGGGGAAGAGGGTCTCCCACACGTAGCCCCGGGGGCCGGGATGGGCGGCGGGAACCGTGGAATTGGCGCATCCGATGGCATAGGCCACGTTTCCGCGGCCCATGCGATGAGCGTCTAAGAAGAGGATGGGGTCCCAGGGGTTCAAGAGGTTTTGATAGAGGGAATTCACCTCCAGGGTCTGCAGCTTGACGGCGTCCCGGTTGAGGTCGAGGTCCCCGGCGTTGGTGCGCTTCCCGCGGATGTGGGGCGCCTGGTCCTGGGGGCTGAGCTTCTCGGTCCCATCCACGTTGAAGATGGGGTTGATGATGATGATCTGGTTGTCCAGGAGGTAGCCCTTGTCCCCGAAGAGAATGTCCCGCATCACCATCAACGACGCCTCGGCCCCCTCGGGCTCGGGGGGATGGATCTTTCCCTGGAGGTAGATCACGGGTTTTCCGGAGGCTTTGGCTTCCTCCGGAGAGGTCACCCTGGGGTTCGCCAGGACGATGGCCGAGGAGATCCTACCCAGGGGCGTGATGAAAAGGTCGAAGACGTGGACGTGCGGGCTCCTCCACTTCACGGCGTCGATGAGCTCATAGAGGTCCCGGGTGGTCATGGTCCGGGTGAAGCGGCTCCTCTCCGCCACGGTCAGGAGCTCTTCCGGCCACTCCCCCCTCCAGCCGTCGGGGACCTGACTCCCCCAGAGCATCCCCGGATCGGCCAACACGGAGTCCAGTTGCTGGGACGCCGCCGGAGTGGCCGGGGGAAGGGCTGAAACAAGAGAAAGGACCGGCAGCGCGAAGCGAACGCGTTTCATGGAATTGCCTCCTCATCGGGATAGGCCGGGTCCAACAGGGCCCCCAAGTGATCTCTCTGAGCTTGGGACGCATTCTCCAGGACCTCCAGGGTCCAGTTGCCGTCCTCGGCGAAGCGCAGGCCGAACGCGACACCAGGCCAAAATGGGCGCCCGAAGGGCAGGCGTCGAGGGAGCAGTGGCACGCCGGCCACGCTCCTTCGTCCTGTCCGGATGTCCCGGGACTCCAGAAGCCGCGGGTGCTCGACTCCCGCCGTGCCATCTACCCTGACCAGGAGGACCGCCTGCATGCTGAAACCTGGAGAGAACCGAGCCCGTACGGTGACCTAGACAGTCTATATCGACTCTCGATGCCAGGGAGAATCACATGGGCGGCGTACGCGCGGGAAACCTGTATGGAACCCTCGAGATGTTGATTCTCAGGGGCTTGGAGCGCGGCGGGCCCATGCACGGCGTGGGTGTGGCCGATCACATCGCTAGCAGATCCGGCGGGCTATTCCAAGTGGAGGAGGGTTCTCTCTACCCGGCTCTTCATCGGCTTCAGGCGAAGGGATACGTGGCCTGGGAGTGGATGAAAACCGAGGAGGGAAAGCGAGCCAAGTACTATGAGATCACCCGATCCGGGCGGCGCGCTCTGGCCCGGGAGATCGAGGGCTGGATCAGCAGCACCAGAGCGATGCTTGCACTCCTCGACGTTCCCATGGAGGACGTGACATGAGCAGACCTCGACGGAGAAGGCTCTTTCACCTGGACAGGTTCGGCCGGAAGCTGGAAGAGAGCCTCCACGACGAGGTGAACTTCCACCTGGACACCCGGATCGAGCAGCTGGTGGCGGCCGGCAGATCCCCGGAGGAGGCCCGGACCGAGGCAATGGCAAGGTTCGGGGACCCTGATCTCGTGGTCCAGCGCTGCCGGCGCATCGATGAGCGATGGGTGCACCGCCGGGCCGTCGTCGAGCTCATCTCCGACGTCCTTCACGACGTGCGCTTCGCACTTCGGGCTCTGGGGAAGGCACGTAGCTACACGGTGATCACGATCCTGTCCCTCGCCGTCGGGATCGGCGTGAATGCTGCCCTGTTCACGGCCATCCATTCGGTATGGCTGGCGCCGGTTCCCGGGGTGACCGAGGCGCACCGGATCGTCGACATGGTCACCGTCGACCGGGGAGGGGACCGTTGGGGGTGGGCGTTCCCCGATTTCGCGGCGGTCCTGGAGGCGGAGACTCCCTTCGAGTCCCTTGCAGCATGGAGCGAGGAAGACGCCACCCTCGGGGCCGGCGACGGGGCGGGGCGAGTTCACGTGGCCTACGCCACCTCAGATTACTTCAGGGTCCTCGGCGCTCTCCCAACTCGGGGCCGGGGGTTTCTCCCCTCCGAGGATGTCGGTCCGGGGCAGCACCCGGTAGCGGTGGTAAGCCATGACCTCTGGCAGGACCGCCTCGGCCGGCGCCCGGACGTCGTGGGCCAATCGATTACCGTGAGCCGCATTCCGTACACGGTGGTAGGCGTGGCGCCCGAGGGCTTCAGGGGAGCTCGCGTCACCCTGGGCAGCGTCGACCTCTGGATGCCCCTCATGCAGCACCCACGTGCAGGAGGCGAAGACTCGCTCATGACGGACCGGGAACGCTTCCCGGTCCAGGTTCTGGGCCGGCTCCGCCCGGGAGCCACTCGCTCCGAAGCCCAGGTCGCGCTTCAGACCGTGTTCGGCCGCCTCGCAGCCGAATTCTCCGAGACCAACGAGCACAGGACGGTTCGCGCTGCCTCTTTCGGGCGCTTCCCCGCCCAGAACCGCTCCTGGGACATGATTGCCGTTGCCGGCTTGTGGGGACTCCTGGTCGTGCTGCTCATGATCATCTGTGGCAACCTGGCCGGGATGACCCTGGCCAGGTCCGCTTCCAGGGAGCAGGAGATCGGCGTGAGGCTGGCGCTGGGATCCAGTCGGATCCGCCTGGTGCGGCATCTGATGATCGAAGCCTTTCTCCTGGCCCTCGCCGGAGGGGCTGCTGGGACGACGCTGGCCATCATCGGTATGGCGACGGTGTCGCCGATGGACCTGGGGATTACAGCTCCCGGGGTAACCTTCGAGCCCGGCGGTTCGGTTCTGGCGATTTCGCTGGCTCTGGCCTCAGCCGCAGCCCTGGCGGTTGGCCTCCTTCCAGCGCTCCGATTCAGTCGGCCGGAGCTCGTGTCCGCCCTGAAGGACAACACGGGAGGTGGCGGGAGACGGGTGGGAAGGACTCAGCGCATCGCTGCGTCGGCCCAGACCGGCGCGGCCCTCTCCCTGCTCATATTGGGCGCATTGTTCCTTCGATCTCTCGGCCAGGCGGAGGCCGGCTCACTTGGATTTCAGCCCGATGGCATGGTCCTCACCGACCACGGCGTCGGGAAACTGTCCTCGGCGCTTCTCAACCTCTCCGAAGAGGGATATCCCACTCTG
>JBDHKE010000280.1:0-2725 GCA_039586555.1 Gemmatimonadota bacterium
TAAGCTCCTTGAGCGCCGTGTTGAGAGCCGAAGAACTCCCGGTCGTCACCGTCAGCGTGAAGTAGCGCACCGCGCTGCCCTCCGGACACGGCACCGTCTTGCCGTCCCCGTCCAGGTTGTCTACCAATCCCGTGTCCTCGCAGTAGAAGTGCACCTCCTCCGCGCCCCCCTCCACCAGCGGGTCCACCGTCACCACCGGCCCCCCCTCGATCAGCGTCGAGGCCAGGTCCTCCAGCTCGCCCGTGTTCTCCGGATCGTACGGGGCCGACAACCCCAACCGCTCCGCCATCTCCTCCAGCAGCTCCGCGCTGCACTCCACCTGCAGCTTGTCTTCGTCGAACGTCCGCTCCTCCACTACCGTCGAACCCTCGAAATCATCGGGCTCCAGGTCCGCCGTCACACGCTGCAGCCGCATGATCCCGTACGCCGCAAACCCCTCCTGGTCCCCGGCTCCCATGAACGACTCGAATTGCTCCTTGAACAAAATCAACAGCTCCTCCCCGTTCACCAGCGCCCCGTCCACCAGGCTCACCAGCCTCACCCGCGTCCGCCCGTCCGGTATCGGATTGGCCGCCACCTGCCCACGGTTCAACGCCTGGTCCACCTCCTCCCCGAACGGCAACAACCCGTCACGGCACTCCAGACGGTACATGCGCCCATCCTCAACCACCGTCCCCCGCGTGAAACCCGGAACCAGCCAGGGCGTCTTCACCACACCGTACTTGCCCTCCCCGTACTGCTCGCAGGCGTTCAGACCGCTCACCGACTCGTCCTTGAGCGCGTAGCGGCCCCCCACCAGCACCTCCGCCTCGAACTCCTCCACCGAGCAGATTACCGTCCCAGACGAGTTCACCTGGCAATCCGCCGGATCCCCCGCCAGCACCAGCCGTACACCCCGGTCCCCTACGTAGTGCAGCGTCCCGTCGGTCACGATCCGCCCCTCCATCCGCTCCGGCTTGCCCTCCGCGTCCGGCTGCCTCAGGTTCATGGTGATCGGAAACTCCACCGCCCCCGTCGGTATCGGCGACTGGGTCAGGTTCTGGGTGTACACCATGTAGCCCTGCTCGTTGTCGTACGGATAGCAGGCGTGGTCCTCCTGGTTGTCGCAGCTGGGATACTCGTTCATCCGCGGCCACCTCCACGACTCGCTCACCGTAGACGTCAGCGCCGCCAGAAACTCGTCCAGCGTCAGGCGCCCCTCCTCCTTGAACTGCACCCACCTCTGCACAAAGGCGTTCTCCACCTCCTCCACCGGCTTGTCCCCCGCCACCCACTCGTCCAGGTTCACGTCCCGGAAGCTGGCGAAGTACACCATGGTCCCGCTCCAGGAACCCTCCGGCCGCCCGGCGTAGCTCAGCCGGATCTCACGGCTGCCCATCTGCCCGTTGCTCACCTCCAGAACACCGTCCCACCTCTCCAGCACCGGGTTGGCCGCCTCCCCGATACCGATCTCCTGGACCGAGTTGGCGTCCATCCTCACCAGGCAGTCCCCGCTGGCGTCCTCCTCGCTGCAGCCCTCCAGCACCAGCCAGTGCAGCGGCGTACCGTCCTGGTCGGTCACCTCGGTCCGGCCCTGATCGCCGAACTCCGTGTGGCTCTTGCGGTGGATGACGAACTCCTGCGGTCCCGGGTGCTGGTTGTGCAGGCTGAAGCTCCCGCTGGTGCGCACGTTGGAAAAATGGAACACCTCCGGGCTGACCGCGAAGGTGCCCTCTACCTGGTTCTGGATCTCCAGCCCCGCCAGCTCGGCCGGCATGCAAAAGCCGTTCTGCCCGTCGTAGGGCAGGCAGGTCCGGTCGGCCCCGGCGCAGGGGTCATCGGCCGTGTTGCACAGCTTGCGGCAGACGTGACGATGACAGCTCCAGCCGGCCGGGCACTCCGAGTTCTTGACGCAGGTAGAGTAGCACCGGCCCTGGATGCAGGTCTGGTGATCGGCGCAGCGCGAATCGTTCACGCAGGCCAATACCGCGGTATCCGCCAATACGCACGAACCCTCCCGGCACTCGCTGCCCTCCAGGCAGCCTTCCAGCAATCCCTCCGCGCTGCAGGGTAAAAAGGTGCCGTCCTCGCGGGTAATCCCCTGGTTGCAGGGGGTATAGCACACCGGCTCGGCCGGAGGCTCGGCCTCCGCCTGGCAGCGACCCTCCCGGCACGCCATCCCGGCGGTGATGCACCCGTCCGCCAGGCACCCGCATCCCTGGGTCCCCGGCTGGCAGGCCCGGCATACACCGTCCAGGCAATAGGCGTCAGCCGCCCGACACCCGCTGCCGTCCTGCGCGCAGGTGCAACCGGTGTCCCCAGTACGACACCCCACCGCGTCGTCGCCACAGCCGGAAAGACTCAATGCGCTGGAGAGGAGCAAAGAGCCGAACATGCAGTTCAGAAAGTAGTATCGCATCTATTCACCCCTCCTGGCCCGACCTCTGACTGAAGGTTGAGAGACGACTGCCATTAATAGACTTTGCTTGAGAGTTTTGTAAAGCATGTGTCACTCACTTCCTTCCAAGTAAGTTTATGGACGCTCACAAGGCCAATTTCCTGCCAATTCTCTTGGAGCCCAGTGCCGATGTATGGAGATTCTTCAACGATTCGGGATGGGCAGCTCTCAATAATTTCAATCCCATTCTTAGAATACATCCAAGGTTTTCTTATTCTGATCCTGCTATTCTTCCTTAATTTAATCGGCATCAAGGTCTGGAGCGACACCGATCTGACCTGGGTGAGC
>JBDHKE010000281.1:0-2724 GCA_039586555.1 Gemmatimonadota bacterium
TTGGCGACGTTGGCGCACGCAAGAATCAGCAGGAAACCCACCGCCCCCGTGAGGATCAGGAGGGTCGGTCGGGCTCCCTTGACGACGTCATTGTGAAGTGGGAGAACCTGAATGCGGATGTCCTCGGTCCGGTAGTCCTCTACCTCCTCTTGGTGGGCGGCGGCAATGGCGTTCATCTGAGCCTGGGCCTGCTCCAGAGTCACCCCGGCGCGAATGCGCCCGAACACGACGAGGCTCCGCCCCCACTCCCGTTTGAAGGAGGCAAAGTCCACGGCGATGGGAAACCACAAATCGGCCAGCGGCTCCGCCGCAGCCTCGCTGTTGGTGAGGAGTGAGAACCCCTCCGGCATGACCCCGACTACCACAGCGGGCCTGTCGTAGACGTGGAGGATTCGGTTCAGGATGTCCGGATCACTCCCGAAGTTCCGCTGCCAGAAACCGTGGCTGATGATCACCGATGCCGGGGGCGGTGGCGTGGAGTCCTGTGGCGGTGGCTGACCGAAAGGGGCGTTGTCCTCGGGGACGAAGTTCCGCCCGATGGCGGGCTCGACTCCGAGGAGAGTGAAGAGGTTGTCGGTGATCTGCTGCACCCGTGCCATCACCAGCTGGTCCCCGCCAGTGAGCATCACCTCGCCTGTCGTGAACACTCTGGCCCCGATGGCCTCGAATAGGGTCGCCTGCTCCCAGTAGTCCGCCACGTCCCGGTGCGAAACCAGCAGTCGGCTGGCCGTCTTGGAGCGGTTCAGGATGTGGACCAGGCGGTCGGGCTCGTGATAGGGCAGGGGGCGTAGGAGGACGGCGTTTACGACGCTGAAGATGGCGGCGTTGGCGCCGATGCCAAGGGCGATGGTAGCCACCGCCAGGGTCGTGAAGCCCGGACGCCTGCGGAGGGAGCGCAGGCTGAAGCGGAGATCGTGGGTGAAGATGGATATGGGACACCTCCTGACCAGAAACGCCCGGGATCATCATTGAGTGGCCTTGGGGGATCAAGCAAGCGTTCTGCATTGTTGGCCACGGGCAACGAGCTCGGAGCACTCGCACCCCACCTGGCCCTCATGCTCGTCGGCGACCTGGTGGCGTCGTTCGGGCCCCCCTCTTCCCCGCGACCCCCTCATGGCGGGCGTGTATGGGACCCTACGGGCGGGGCCCCCCCGATCGACTTCCGGGTACCCCCCCTCCCCGCCTCGGCCCTCTGCGCAGCCGGGTAGCCCTGGCGACCTTCTCTCACGTGATCTTGGCCCGGAGGTGTCGCTGCGGGGTGTGTCGAGATGGCGAACTCAGAGTTCCGTATTGCGTTGCCACCACATGAGTTACCCGACAAGAGAGTGCCTCCTCCGAACGTGTCAGGGATGTTTGTGGCACCGACCGAGAGTCCGCCAGCCAGCCCTTCCAGGATGAGGAGTGGGAGCCGGACCGTCAGCGGTCGGGTGAGACAGCATACTGATGCGGGATCGGGGGCAAAAAGCGGGTCCAGCTTTACCGAATTCCGGTTATGCGCACCTTCGTGAACAGCTTAAGTGACTCCACAACAACCACTTGGCTTTGGACGGGGTCCTTATGCAGTCGTTTAGGGCGTCCTAAGAGCGGATTTCGGCTGGATATCTAGTCAGGTTCTGGAGGCCTTCTCGACGCCCGACCGCTGGCCCTCGCACGCGAGGAGGGGCGCGCCCAGATTGGGGGTCAGGTGCGGGAGATACGGAACGGGGCTAGGAGGGTTAAGAGATTGACTACATACGAGTTAGTCCACATCACCTGTCCACGGGACGGCCGGGAGAGTGGAGAGCCCGTAACAAGGAGTCGTCCTGCTGTCAATGCGCCCTCGCTCTTGTACGCAGAACCGGCAGCAACTCACCCACCGCTCCCACCACGACCCAGGGGTTTTTGGCAACGGACCCCGTAGTTCCGAAGGCCGCCTTCCTCCCAACTGCCGAGGCCTCCCAACCGTTAAGGAGTCAATCGAACTCCAGGCCGATTGCAAAGACTTGCAGAAGCACACAACGTATACCTTGGGCCGGACAGTACCGGCTGTTTTAATGACCGATCCTTACAAGGGTCGCAACAAACAGGAGGCAAACATGAAACCAATTGACCTGAGTAGCACCAAGAGGAGAAAACAATGCAACTCCACCCACGCAGAGACGCGGGCTGCCTAGCAGATCGCTCTCCCCCCCAGGGATTCGCTCCCTCCCAAGAGCTCTGCAATCTACTCCAGCCGCTGGCTGGCTCCTGCCTTACGGGCTCTCTGCTCGGCAAGGCCTCTGATCCCGAAATGGTCATCGACTCGGGACACACTACTCGCTGTCCACCTCGAAGAGTTCAACCGTCCGCGAGGGAGAACCCGTCGCCCAGCGTAGCCGGAACGCTGCTGGGTCGGGGGCGTCAGGCTGAGACACCAGTGGTGGAGGGATGATCAGGTGAGGTGGAGTGAGGTGAGGGAAGCGGTGGCTGCCTATCTCGTGGAGAACTGGATCCCCATACCAGTCAAGCCACGGACGAAGCATCCCAGCACCAGTGGCTGGCAGCACCTTCGGGTGGAGAAAGAGGACATCGAGCAGCACTTCGACGAGGATTCCAATGTTGGGCTACTTCTCGGGGAGCCTTCCGGCGGACTGGTGGACGTAGATCTCGACGTGCCGGAGGCGGAGAGGGCCGCGGACCGCCTGCTGCCGCGGACGGCGATGATACATGGAAGGAGATCCAAGCCCTCATCACACCTCTGGTACT
>JBDHKE010000119.1:0-12656 GCA_039586555.1 Gemmatimonadota bacterium
CTTTCCGCTGTACTGGGGATCTGTCCCCCCTTCCGTTATCGCCTTGGCTAGAGCGATGGGATCCAGCAGAGCGGCATCGTCCGGCGCCGCCCCCCTCATGGCCACCTGCGCCAGGGCGACCCACAGCTCGCCGGGCCGGGCCGGAGCCCGGCGTCCGGTCGCGCCGCCGTCCTCCAGTCGGAGCTGCCCATAGTCGACTGGGGCCACGTGGATGTGGTCCCAAGCCGTTTCCGTCTCCGCCACCTGAAGTCCCAGAGGCTCGTGGCCCAGCTCCACCTCCTGGGAGACCGCACGCAGGAAATCCTTGAGCTCCACCACCTCCAGATCTCGATGAAACACCAGGTTGCCCACCAGATGACCGTTGAGACGACGGGCAAGCTCGCTGATGATGGGGTGGGTGGGGTCGGACACTCCCCCTTCCATCGCGAATTGCCAGCGACCCACCCCGACGGCGAGAGAGTCCCGGCTCTCCAGGAGCTGTTCGATCCGGTCCTTCACTCGGGCGATGGCGGGCTCCAGGGACGGGTGACCGTCGGGATACATGTTGTGGTTATGGACGGCGAGGGAGAGCTCGGTGAGGAAGTCGATGAGCTCCTTGTGCAGGGCAACGGCCTGCTGGCTGCCCTCGGTCTCGGGACGGGTCTTTCCAGCCGGCTCTTCCTGCGCTCTCAGCGCCGCCCCGGGCGCCCGCCTCGCGCTGGGCCCTGGGCGAACGGCCTCTCGCTGCCCACCCTCCAAAGGATCACCCCCTCCCCTGTTGCAGTTGTAGCGAGCAAGGGCCGGGTGCCCCCAGAGCAAGGTTTCGCCACTTCTTTCGCACGGAGTGAACGCCTCCGGAATCGGGTCTTCAGAGCTCTTTTCCGCCCGAACGGGCCTCGGACCACTGCCAGGCAGGGTTGCCGGGGCCGCCCACCAGGGGCACAGAAGCCCAGCTCACCCTCCTCGGGATCGGGCCGAAGCCCGCCGGGCTCGAGGGGGTCGCGTGGTCTCTCCCGGGCGAATCCTGCGAGCGGCCGTCGCGCCGTCACCCTCCTCGTGCCCTGGTAGCATTTCCCGTGCCTTCCGATGCCCCTTTGCCCTGCACCGCCGGGTGACGAGGCGATCTACGGAAGCGATCGGCTACTCCGTGGCATCTCGCAGAACCACGAGTGGGGGACGTCCCAGGACTCCCCGACTGTTCAGGACGCCGGCCGCGAGTGTCAGGACTCCGGCTCCCGCCCAGATCGCCAGGAGGCCCGGTGCCCGAAGGGCGAAATCGAAATCGAAGAGGAAGCGCACTAGGAGCCAGGAGCTGATCCCGGCCAGCAGAAGGCCACCGGTGGCCGCCAGGGCGCCCAGAGCCACGTACTCGGTGAGCAGGATGCGGACGATCAGCGTCCGCTCCGCCCCCAGCGTCCGGAGGAGAGCGCTCTCTCTCATGCGCTGGAAGCGAGAGGTGGCGAGGGACCCGATGAGAACCAGCACGCCGGCCACGAGGCTGAAGGCGGCCATGGCCCGGACCGCCCGGCTCACCCTGGAGAGAATCACATCCACGGTCTCCTGCACGAGGGTCAGGTCCAGGACCGAAACGTTGGGAAAGGCGCGAACCAGATCCCGCTGCACCCGAGCCCGCTGCTCTTCCGTCCCGGCGTGCGCCAGCGCCACATACGACCGGGGCGCCTCCTCCAGGGCTCCCTCCTCGAAGACGACGAAGAAGTTCGGGGCGAAGCGGTTCCAGTCGACCCGCCGAATGCTGGCCACTACCGTCTCGATCTCCACGCCCTGGACGTCCCAGCCGATGCGGTCGCCCACCTCCACGTCCAGATCCTCGGCGAGCTCGGACTCCACCGAGATGCGCGCCGGCCTCTCTCCACCACTCACGGGGCTCGGACCCTCGTCCCACCAGGACCCACGAACAATCTCCTCGGTATCGGCGAGATGCCCACGGAAGGTGTTTCGGTATTGGCGCCTCACCGCCCACCTCTCCGGACCTCTCGCCACCGAGTCCGCGAGAAGCTCCTCGACCCGTCGGCCCTTCAGGCTGGCGATTCGAGCGGGAACGATCGGCGTCAGCTCGACGCCTTCCGCACCTCCCTGGATCAGTTGGTCCCGAACGCCCGTGGTCTGATCCTCCTGAATGTCGAAGAGAAGGAGATTCGACCGCTGTTCACCCGTCTCGAAGCTCAGTCCCTGGAGCAGGCTCCCCTCCACGAGAAACACCGTGGCCACGACGAAGACCCCGAATCCCAGGGCGAGAACCACGGCCACCGTCTGATTCCGCGGCCGGAACAGGTTCGCGAACCCCTGTCGAACGGCGTAGCTTGCGGCGCCGGGAAGGAAGCGCCGGCTCGCGCGGATGAGGAGCGTGGCCACGAGCCCCAGCACGGCCAGCGTCACCGCCAACGCCCCGGCGAATGCGAGTCCAACCATGGGACGGGGAGCTTGCCAGACGCTCAGGAAAAGAATGCTCAGCACCAGAACCGTCCACACCCCCAGTCGCACCGGGTCCAAGCGGGATCGCTCCGGCTCGAACTCCCGGCGGAGGGCGTGCAGAGGAGTGACGTCCCGCACGGTCATCAGCGGATCGAGCGAGAACGCCAGGGCCACCCAGAGTCCCGTGCCCAGGCCGGCCAGGATCGCCGCGAGGTTGGGAAACGGCGCCACCGGGACGGGAAGGTAGTCGGCCAGGACGACCGGGAGCATCCTCTGCACGCCGATCCCCAGAAGGACCCCCAGGATCGACCCTATCAGGCCGAGCCCGCCGGCCTGCAACAAGTAGGCAGAGAACACGCCCGCCTGTCCGGCTCCCAGGCAGCGAAGGACCGCGACCGCGGTCAGCTTCTCCTTCACGAAGACGTGCACGGCGCTCGCGACTCCGACCCCTCCCAGGAGGAGGGCCCCGAGCCCCACGAGTGCCAGGAAGCGGCCCAGAACCTCGAGCCCCGAAGCCAGGTCCTCCGCGTAGTCCTGCGCCGTGACGGCACCTACCCGCTGGGCCCGCAGGAGCCCCCGCCTCTCATCGAGGAACGTCTCGACATCCACCTCCCCGGGCACCCTCAGGAAGAGCTGGTGGCGAACCAGGCTCCCCGTGCTCAGAAGCCCGGAGCGCTGGAGATCCGAGGCGGACACGAACACCCGAGGGCCGATGGCCGTCTGAAACGCCAGGTCCGTCGGCACGTCCGCCACCGTTCCGACGATCTCCACCCGGGCGAGCCCGACGCTCAGCGTGTCGCCCGTCCCCACCTCCAACTGGATCAGTACGGCCGGATCGACGACTGCTCTCCCAGGCCTCCCCAGCTCACTCCAGGCATCCGCCGGGTCCGACCGCACCTGGCCGTAGAGGGGGAACGCACCTTCCACCGCTCGCACCTGCACCAGGCGGGTCGCCCCGTTCGCGGGCGCGAACGCCATGGAGAGGAGCGTGGTCACACGGGACTCTTCGCCGCCCGGCATCTTAGAAAGGGAGTCGACGAGGGCCATCACGCTGTCCGGGAAGGGGCGCGAGCTGGTGAAGCGGAGGTCGGCCCCAAGGAGCCGCCGGGATTCCTGCTGGATCGAGCGCGTCACGTCCACCCGGAAGGAATGCACCGCGACGAGGGCTCCCACGCCGAGGACGATGGACAGCATGTAGACCGCCAGACGTCGGGTCGTGGACCGGGCCTCGCGAGCCGCGAGGCGAAGGGCGAAGCGGAGGTTCACGCGGCCGGACCCATGTCGGATAGGACCCGCCCCCCGTGCAGTTGCACGACTCGCTGTGCCCGGGCGGCGAGACTCGTGTCGTGGGTCACCAGAACCAGCGTGGTTCGGGCCTCACGATTGAGCTCCACCATGAGGTCCACCACGTTGCCGCCGGTGTCGACGTCCAGATTCCCCGTGGGCTCGTCGGCGAACAGGATCTTCGGACGGTTGGAGAACGCTCGGGCCAGTGCGACTCGCTGCTGTTCCCCTCCGGAGAGCTGGGCAGGATAATGCCCCATTCGGTCTCGGAGCCCCACCCGCCCCAACAGCGACTCGGCCCATTCCCGGATGGGCAATCCGCCCGCACGCTTCGCTCCGAGGATCTCCAGGGGCACCAGCACATTCTCCAGGGCCGTGAGCGTAGGCAACAGATGGAAGGTCTGAAATACGAACCCCACGTGCTCTGCCCGAAACCTGGCCCGGCCATCTTCGGTAAGATGGGAAAGGTCTTGACCGTCCAGGGTCACGCTGCCCCCGGAAGGCTCGTCCAGACCGGCCAGGAGCCCCAGGAGGGTAGTCTTCCCGCTTCCTGACGGTCCGACGATCGCCAGGAACGCTTCGGGCTCCACCACGAGGTCGATGTCCTCGAGGACTGTGAGCGGCTGACCCCCACTCGTGTACGTCTTCGAAAGCTGCCGAGCTTCGATGATCATTTCCCGCGCCTGCATTGGATTGGCCTGCACGCTCGTCGCCCTCTCCTGCTCACGTGGAGAGGGCCGCGAAATGGTACGCGCCGATGATACCGAAGGTCCGGCCCAAGCGACACCGGACCGCTCCCAGGAGAGCGAATCGGATTCGAATGCGGAGGAGTGGCCCGTCGTGCTCTTCCTCGGGACCAGCCTTACCGCCGGTCAGGGGCTCGAGCGACCGGACGACGCCTACCCTGAGAGGATCCAGGAAAAGATCGACTCCGCCGGTCTCCGGTTCCGCGTCGTGAACGGCGGCGTGAGTGGTGAAACCAGCGCCGGTGGGCTGCGGCGCATCGACTGGCTCCTCCGTCACCCCGTGGCCGTTCTCGTGGTCGAGCTTGGGGCCAACGACGGGCTGAGGGGTCTGGACCCCGCCGCCCTGCGCCAGAACCTTCTGGAGATCATGAGGCGAGCTCGGGCCCGGCATCCGGACCTCTCCATCATGATCGCGGGAATGGAGGCGCCCCCCAATCTGGGCCCGGACTATACCCGCTCGTTCCGCCGCGTCTTTCGGGACGTCGCCGAGGCCGGCGAGGCTGCGCTGATTCCCTTCCTGCTCGAAGGCGTGGCGGGAGTGCCCGAATTGAATCAGGAGGACGGCATCCACCCGACCGCCGAAGGTCACAGGATCATGGCCGAGCATGTATGGAAGGTGCTCGGGCCCTCGCTAGAGGATCGAAGCTGACCCATGCGGCCACCCTTGAAGATCCTTGCCGGCGTGACGGCCTTGCTCGTGCTCTTTCTCGCCGCCGGGTTCCTCCTTCCCGGGGCGTGGTCCGTGGAGCGCTCCGCTCGAATCGCGGCCGCGCCGGAAGAGGTCTTCCCGTACCTGAACGCCGTAGAACGCTGGGAGGAGTGGACGCCGTGGCCCGACGTGCAGAGCCGGCTCCACGGACCCCCGGAGGGAGTGGGCGCCAGCCGCAGCTGGGACGATCCGGAATACGGCGATGGGAGGTTCACCGTTGTTCTCAGCGACCCTGATCGAGCCGTGGGATACGAGGTGTCGGTGGAGGGGGGATCGATCGTCTTCGAGGGACGCCTGACGCTGGAGCCCGCGGACGGCGGCACCCTCCTCACGTGGACGGAATCGGGGGATTTCGGCTGGAACCCTCTCCTCGGCTACCTGGCCCTCATGATGGACCGAATGCAGGGAGCCGAGCTGCAGAAGGGGCTGGAGCGCCTGAAGGCTCTACTGGAAGAACCGGACGCTACAGGTCGGCCTTAGCCATCTGGATCAGCTGGGCGTTCGAGCCCGTCCGTCTCAGGGCTCCGAGCAGCTCGGTCATGGCGTCCACCGGAGTGGATCCCGAGAGCTGCCTCCGTAACGCCCGGGAGAGTGCCAGCGCCTCCGGCGAGAGCAGCCGCTCTTCTCTGCGCGTCGCCGACGCCACCAGGTCGATTGCCGGGAAGATCCGTCGATCCGCGAGCTCCCGGCTCAGCACCAACTCGCTGTTGCCGGTCCCCTTGAACTCCTCGAAGATAACCTGATCCATCCGGGACCCCGTGTCCACCAGCGCCGTGGCCACGATCGTAAGGGATCCGCCTCCCTGCCCCGGGTCGATCTTGCGCGCACTTCCCAGGAAGCGTTTTGGACGCTCGAGGGAGTTGGCGTCCAGACCGCCGGAGAGGGTTCGTCCGCTGCCTTCCTCGATGGTGTTGCACGCCCGGGCGAGCCGCGTGATGGAGTCCAGGATGATGACGACATCCTCGCCCATCTCCACCCTTCGCCGAGCCCGCTCCAACGTCATCTCCGCCACGGCTACGTGTCGGTCGGGGGGGTAGTCGAAGCTGGAGGACACCACCTCGCCGAAGCCGCACATCTCCATTTCCGTGATCTCCTCCGGGCGCTCGTCCACGAGGAGGATGAAGAGATGACACTCCGGGTAGTTGGTGACGACCCCTTCGGCGACCCGCTGAAGGACCGTGGTCTTTCCCGCCTTGGACGGCGCCACGATCATCGCCCTCTGTCCTTTGCCAAGGGGACAGAAGAGATCGATCACCCGATTGGTGTGATCGGGCTCTCCGCGGTACGAGATGCCGCACTCCAGCACGAGCTGCTCATCGGGATGAAGCGCGCTCAGCCGGTTGAAAGTCGGACGGTTCCGGGCGTGGTCCGGCGGTTGCCCGTTCACCAGGTCTAGGTAGGTCAAGGGAGCGGTCTTGCCGTTCTTGGGCCGGCGTCCGACGCGCCCGGTGATCTCGTCACCCGTCCGGAGGCCAAACTTGCGAATGAGCTTGGCACCGACGTAGACGTCGTTCTTTCCCGGAATGTACCCCGTCTGGGCCCGGCGAATGAAGCCCGAGCCGTTCCGAAGAACATCCAGAACGCCCAGGGGCTGCTGGTTATTCACGATATCAACTTGTGGAGTGGGTTCCCGGCCACACTCGACGCGGCCCGCGTGCGACCGGGTCGAGGAAGTGAACGTCTATCAAATCCCGCGGACGGATGGATTCGTCATGGGTTCCGCGGGCCCCCCGCCCTGGAGTCCGGGTCCGGCCTCCTGTGCGACCGAGGGATCAAGGCAGGCATCCGGCCTGGCTTCCGGAAACCGGAAACCACCCGCGCCTACCGTCTTCTGCAATGCAAAGGTACTCCGCAAACCTCGTACGGTTTCACCTGGTGTCGAATTGTGGGATCGAGCTCGCGCGACTTCTTCCGACTTCCTCGCCGCAAGATCGTCCTTCCGGCCTCATCAGAAGGGAACCGGATCCTTCCCGAACCATCGGTTCGGTCACCCCTCCCACTGCCGCGGGCCGCGCGCCTCGAATCCCTTGCAATTCCCGTGCGCGGAGCGCCGGGTCGCGGGTCGGAATCCTCCTCGCGATCCTCCTCGCGCGGAATCGTGGGTCCTGGCGCAGCCTGCCCGCAGCATACCATCTTCCCATCCGTGGAGCGTTCCCCCGCGAGCTCCCCCGACTCCACTCGACAGCCCCGATCGAACATGGACACTCCGCCTTCCACCACCCGTCGGGCCTTCCTCAGGGCCACCGCAGCCGGTGGAATTGGCGCCTCGCTGGCCTCCCTCCTGGGACCCGTCCAGGAGGCGTTCGGATCCGCCCTCTCCCGTGTGGCAGATTCTTTGGACAACGGCCTTCACCCTCAGACGGTTCGACAGGAGTACGTTCTCGCGCCCGACGTCCTCTATCTGAATCACGCATCCATCGGAACCGTTCCCACAGCGGTGCTAGAGGCTCTACGGGGATACCTGGAGCTCTGCGAGACCAATCCCTGGCTCTACATCTGGAGCAACCCCTGGCAGGAGCCTCGCGAAGAGGTCCGGAGGAAGGCGGCTCGTCTCCTTCGGTGCTCGCCCGGCGAACTGGCCATCACGCACAACACCACGGAAGGATTCAATGTTCTGGCGCAGGGCCTTCCCATAGGTCCCGGGGACGAAGTGCTGTTCAGCTCTCTGAACCATGCGGGCGCCAGCGTCTGCTGGCACCATCTGGCCCGGACCCGGGGGTTTCGGGTGCGGAGCTTCGACTTCCCGATTCGGGACGTCCCCGTCATGACGCTCGAAGATGTCCTGGAGGTGCACGACCGGGCCATCTCGCCGGCGACGCGAGTACTGGTCTTCCCCCACATCGACAACATCGTCGGCCTCCGTCATCCCATCAAGGAGATGACGCGCATGGCCCGTGCGCGCGGGGTGGAGTTCGTGGCCGTGGACGGAGCTCAGTCCGCGGGGATGATTCCAATCGATCTCGACCAGAGCGGCGTGGACTTCTTCGCCACCAGCCCGCACAAGTGGATCCAATCCCCCAAGGGCCTGGGGCTGTTCTACGTTCGGAAGGACCTCCGGGATTCCCTTCGGCCCATGTGGGTCACCTGGGGTCAGCAACGCTGGGCCGGAACCGCGCGGATCTTCGAGGATTACGGGACCCGCGACCTTCCGGAGGTGCTGGCCCTCGGTGACGCCTTGACCTTCCAGGAGACCCTGGGCGAGAGTCGCAAGGTCGCTCGATATCGGGCGATGTGGGAGGACGCCATCGGTCGGGCGAGGGCGAGCGCAGACCTCGAATGGCGCTCGCCCACCAGCTGGGATCTGGCGGGATCGCTGGTCTCCCTGTCCAGGCGCGACGCGTCGAGCCAGGAGCTGTCTCTTCGCCTCTACCGGGATCACGGCGTGGTGGTCCGCGCCTTCCAGCTCCCCGACCTGGACGCCCTGCGCGTGTCACCGAACGTCGTCATGAGCGACGAGGACCTCGACCGCTTCTTCTTCCTGCTGACGTCGTAGATGCCAGGTATTCGCCGCGTCGGAGGCCGCGACGCTCCTCGCTCGCCAGCGTCCAGGACCGAGAAGACGGGGGTTTTCTCGTCCTCGGCGTGGAGCGCGACGCCCTCCGACGACGCGGGAATCGAGGATGACTCCCCGTCGGACGCTGGTGCCGAAACGGAGCTCCAGTAGGCGGGTACGCGTCAATGCTCCGAGGATGTGATCGGTCATGAACGAGAGAGGTGCCGGAGGAGGGTCGTTGACAATGGGCGATGACAGCACGCGCGGGCGCGACCCATCGGATCGGGAGATGACGAGCACGGTATCGACACCCGGCGCCAGGGCCCTGGGCACGAAGCTCATCCTGGCCGTGGCCCCATTCCTGGTTCTGCTCCTCTTCCTGCTCCTGGAGTGGCGGCTGCGGCCGTAGCCCTGAGCGTCGCAGGTCCCCGCTCCTCCCGGCGAGCCCTCCGTCCTATAGGCCTGACCAGCCGTCCTCCGGGCCCGACCGGCTGTCCTCTGGTCCCGACCGGCTGTCCTCTGGAACGGACAACCCATATCGATCCGGACGCTGGCAAGACCCCGGGAATATCGATAAACACAGGCTCTTCGAGAGTATCGGTCCCTGGCACGGCCCCTGCTCCTAGGGGAAGCAGAGGTTCTTATCGGGAGGTTACCGTGCGTACCGCAGCGAAGACGATCCTGCCTGCCCTTCTGGCCATGTGGCTTGTCCCCGCTTCAGGGACGGCTCAATCCGCCGTTTCCGTGTCCCTCGGCGTAGGTTCCCTGTGGGACGGGGTGGGGCTGGGCCTGGCGTTCACCTACGTGGATGCCGACCCGTACTACGACGACTACTACGACGAGTACGACGACGACTACTACTACGACGATTACTGGGACGACTACTGGGACTACAGCTACTGGCACAGTCACCAGTACCGCTATCGGCCCTGGCGATACTGGGCGTACTACTACGGTAATTGCTCGCCCCACGGGTGGAGCTACTGGGATCCGTTCTATTACGACTGTTACTACCCCCACCGCTCGGGGCTCCACTTCTCCGTCGGGTTCGGATACTGGAGGCCGTACTGGTCCTGGTCCCGGTCTCTCTGGCACGCGTACTGGCCCGGTGGGGGCTGGTATGACTCCTACTGGGATCCCTGGTGGGGCTACTCGGATCCGTGGTGGGGCTACGGCGGCTATGGCTACTCCTACTGGGGCTATCCACGGACCGCGGTGGTCTACCCGGGCTACCGGTACGGGAGATATGGCTACGGACCGTACCGCTACGCGTCGGCACGCCGGGTTTCTCCTCTGTACGCCGGAACTCGTTACAAGGAGTCGCCGTGGGGCGACCGAGGCACCAGCAGGGTCGCGTCGGCACGGTCCGTATCCAGAGCGGGGACGCCGGTGCGGGCAGCGAGAGCCGGCACGGTGCAGGCCCCGAGACGGACCCCTTCTGGGCTGGCTTCCACGGCACCACGGGGCAGCACGGATCGGACGGTTCGAGGACAGGTCTCGTCCCCCACTCGGGCGACGCAAAGAGCCACCGGAGGGACACGACCCAGCCAGGGCGTTCGTGGGTCCGCCACCCGCGGCCGCGTGGCGGCGCCCAATGCCGGAACGCGCGGCGCACGGCCGTCCGTCGTCCCGGATCGCGGGGCTCGCTCGGGCACCGCCGCGCCACGTCCCACCGATCGGGTCCGCAGCACCCCTCAGGCCCGTTCGGGAACGACGCCCTCGAGAAGTGGAGTGAGGGCCCCCACCACCCCCTCGAGAGGCGGGGTGAGGGCCCCCACGGCTCCGGGAAGAAGCGGAGTGCGAACGCCCACGACCTCTTCCCGGTCGACACCGCGGGCCTCGGGAAGCGCGTCCCGCACGCGGCCATCGGCAACGGCGCCTCGACAGGCACCCACGTCCCGGTCGACACCCTCGGCCGGCTCCCGAGCTCGGCCGGCACCCAGCACCCAGAGGCCCTCGGCGTCAGCGCCACGAACGACGCGGACTCCTACGGCCCCCTCGAGGTCCAGACCGTCGGCCAGCTCGCCGGCGCGGGCGCCCACCACCCGGTCGGCGCCACGAGCGCAGAGGGCGCCCCAGACCCCGAGCCGCTCCCGGCCGTCGGCGTCGGCCCCGAGAGCGCCGCGGGCGGCACCCAACGTGTCCCGGCCGTCCACACCGACTCGTAGCCGGCCCAGCACGTCCCGGGCGCCGACATCATCCCGGAGCCGGCCCAGCACGTCCCGGGCGCCGACATCATCCCGGAGCCGGCCCAGCACGTCCCGGGCGCCGACGCCGTCCCGCAGTCGTCCCAGCACGTCCCGGGCGCCGACATCATCCCGGAGTCGGCCCAGCACGTCCCGGGCGCCGACGTCATCGCGCAGCCGGCCCAGACCACACGCTCGTCAGGCAGGAGGGGGGGAGAGAGCTGAAGGGCGGTCCTGCCTGACGTCTGGAGCCCCGTGGGGCGCCTCGCTCAACAGCGCTAGCGCCCCACGGGGCTCCCATCCTGTACGACCGCGACGCACGGGTTGCCACCCACCCAGTAGGAGAGCTCGGCGGGGGTGTCCACGTCCCACACGGCGAAATCGGCCCTCTTCCCCACCTCCAGAACACCGCGATCACCTCCCAGTCCCAGCGCCGCCGCGGCGTTTCGCGTGACCCCCGCCAGGGATTCTTCCGGAGTCAGCCCGAACAGGGTGCATGCCATGTTCATGGTGAGAAGAAGGGAGGACACAGGAGAGGAGCCGGGATTGGAGTCGGTGGCAATCGCCAGGGGGACTCCCTTCTCCCTGAAAAGCTCGACTGGAGGGTGCGTGCTCTGACCCAGGAAGTAGAACGCTCCCGGAAGCAGAACCGCCACGGTTCCGCTCCGGGCCAGGGCGTCCGCACCCGAGGAGGAGCAGTACTCCAGGTGATCCGCCGAGAGGGCTTCGAAGCGGGCGGCCAGGGTCGCTCCCCCGGAGTCCGAGAGCTGATCGGCGTGCAGCCGGACGGGGAGATCGTGAGCCCGGGCCCCGCGGAAGATGTCCTCGCACTCCTCCACCGAGAAGGCGATCCGCTCGCAGAAGGCATCCACGTAGTCGGCCAGACCCTCCCTGGCCGCCGCCGGGATCATTTCCTCACGGACGAGGCCAACGTATCCCTCCCGATCGTGGGCGTACTCGGGAGGCAGGGCGTGGGCCCCCAGGAGCGACGTCCGCACCGTGACCGGGTGCTGGTCCCCGAGGATCCGGGCCACGCGGAGCATCCTCAGCTCCGACGAGGTCTCCAGGCCGTAGCCCGACTTGATCTCCACCGTGGTCACCCCTTCCAGGAGTAGCCGCTTCAAGCGGCCTTTCGCAGCCCTCAGGAGCTCCTCCTGGCTCGCGGCACGGGTAGCCGCCACCGTGGAGAGAATGCCGCCGCCCTCACCGGCGATCTCTTCGTAGGTGGCTCCCTCGAGCCTCTTTTCGAAGTCGTGGGCCCGATGTCCGGCATAGACCAGGTGGGTGTGACAGTCGATGAGCCCCGGCGCGAGCCAGCCACCGCGAGCATCATGCACTTTTGCGGCGAGGGACTCGGGGGCTCCCGGAAGATCCTTTCTCGATCCCAGCCACGCGACGATCCCGTCCTTGACGGCCACGGCGCCGTCCCGCACGGCCCCGTACGGCGCTCCCCCCGGCCTCATGGTGGCCAGGTGCGCGTTGGTCCAGATGGAGTCCCACACGGTGTTCTCCTCTGCCGAGACCGGACCGCCGAGGGCCTGCGCGGGCCTGGGCTCCACGCGACCTACGACTCGAGCATCGGTAGTCGGATGCCCTCATGCCGCGCCGTCTGGAGGGCCTCCTCGTAGCCTGCGTCCGCGTGACGGGCGACCCCGATGCCCGGATCGTTGGTGAGTACTCTCTGGATACGGACCCTCATCTCCGGTGATCCGTCCGCTACCAGCACCTGTCCCGCATGCAGGGAGTTCCCGATGCCTACCCCACCCCCGTCGTGCACGGAGATCCAGCTGGCACCGGAGGCCGTGTTGAGGAGCGCGTTCAGAATC
>JBDHKE010000282.1:0-2695 GCA_039586555.1 Gemmatimonadota bacterium
GCGCGAAGCCTCGGAGACCGGATCGGTTCAAGCTCCGGAAGGACGAGATGTGGTGGGCGGCTCGGGAAGCCATTCGGGTGGGGGAGAACCAACCCGAACCCATCTTGGCCTTGCCCACGGACGAGGAGATCCGCGCATGGCGTCTCCCTCGGGGTTCGGACTTCAAGGCGCAGTTCCTCGCTCCGCTCTACGAGTCCGACATGCGCGAGCGGGTGATCGTGTATGACAAACGGATCAGCGGGAAGGAAAAGACGAAGAGCCTGCCCGTGAAGTCTCCGGACCTGGCTCACGCTTTCATCCTCGGGGTGGACCAGTACCTTCGTCAGGACCAGGTGCCGCTCCCGCGCAAGCCTCCCACGACAGGTGAGGAGGCCCTGCATCGGATGATGCAGGAGCAGATCGCTCGGACCCGGAAGCCCCGCATTAGAAATCCCTACCAGCGCTGAAGTATCATAGATATAGAGGTCCTTTTAGGTCCCGGGGGGGTGTGTGTGAAGGACACGGTACTACTGCTGCAGCAGCTCGAAGCTGCGAGGAAGCGCATCCGGGACTTGGAGAAGGAACTGATCCACATCCGGGCTCGCATAGAGATTCCTGAGGAGATCGACCTTTTCAAGAATCCCCCAAAGCCCGAACCCAAGAAGCCCCGCAAGCCCAGGACCAAGGCCAAGTAGCATGGGCATGTTCGGCGATGATCCGAAGGACCAGACGATCCAGATCCTCCAGGACCAGGTCAAGCATCTCCAAGGTCTTCTCGCCGATCGGGACAAGACGATCCTGGCCTTGACCGACGCGCAGGCGTACCGCCTCACACATCCTCACGAGGGCGACGACGGCCCTCCCACTGCCCCCCCGGACCTCGGTCCATGGCGTCCGAACAAGACCCTCGACGAGGTGAAGGAGAGCTTCGGTGAAAGCTAGGGACCTACGTCCTCCCGGGCATCCCGACGTTCAAGAGATCGACCTCGTCAAGTTCGTCAAGGAGCGGGCGTACCGTTCCTCGCCCCTGTACGGGGAGGACTTCTCCCTCGCTCGTAAGGCGGAGTTGTACGACCAGGGAGAGCAGTGGCTTCGCCGGGCGTACACGACCCGCGACTCTCGATATCCGACGCAGTGGATCCGCCTCGACTACGACTCTAACGATCCCAACTCGATACCGCTCCCTGTCTACAACGAGATGGTGGCGCTCCGGGAGAACGAGTCTGCTCGCCTGGGACGTCCCGAGTACAAACCTCGGGTCCGCGCCCGAGGCGAGAACCCAGGCATCACGGAGAAGGAAGGGGCGGAGGGAGCGGAGCGTGCTCTCATCTCCCGGCTCAAGGACATGTCCTGGGCCGAGGAGCAGGAGCAGCTTTGCTACAACATGCCCGTGTACGGCGGGTCCTGGCTTCTGTCGTACTGGGACCAGACATGGATGGACACGGTCCGGGTTCCTGACGATGCCGTCATCTGTGAACGCAACCCTGCTTCGGGAGCAACTCCACCGGAGGTGTCCGGGGAAGCTCCGGTGGCTCCTCCAGGAATGACTGGGGAGCCACCTCTAGAAGGGACGGAAGAATCGCTGACGCAGACGACGGTGATGGAGCCTGGAGTCGAGCCTATGACCACGGTCGAGGCTCAGGCAGAGCTGGTTCCTCCTGCTCCCTGTGACTTCGTCGCTCCGCTTCGAGAGGTTCAAGGGCAGGAGTGTCCGAAGTGTGGATCAGGACTCCTGCCGTACCAACCCAGCCAGGAGGAGGCTCAGGGCCCACTGGGCAAGGACTGGCCCAAGGGTGACTGGTATCTCAAGGCGCTCAAGGGTCCCTATGGCGTCTTCCCTCGCGATGCTGGGGTTGGGCAGGATCCCACGGACCTCGATGAGTGGGTATACGTCCACGTCGAGACGATCGACTGGCTCGCTGAGCGTTACCCGGACAAGGTGCGAGATGTCACTACAGGCGATCTCAAGATCCACCCGGAGCATCCCTCGACCCTCATGGCCGAGCATCCGACCATGGGTGCTCCGCTGGTGTTCCAAGCCGCACAGCATACTTCGGTATTCCGAGATCACGTCCTCGTCTACGAGTACGTGCGGAAACCCTGGCTCGCCTGGGACGCGGACCTCAAGGCTTACACCAAGAATCGAGGACGCTACACGGTCGTCTCCCAAGATCGCGTCTGTATCGACACGGATCTTGAGATCGAGTCGCTGAATCAACCAGGCACCTATGTCCCTCGCTGCAAGCTCCAGTTCGTCATGTGGGAGCCGAAGGAGGGTGGGCGCAGGGCCACCGTGGGACAGTCGCTCTGGGATCGGCTCTTCGACGCGCAGGACGGCATCAACGAGCGTGGTTCCCAGATTCGAGCGGTCAACCAGCGTCTCGCTGTTCCTTTCTATCTGCAGATGCGGGGCCGGAACTTCGAGACGCGCTCCGCGGACGCTTCGGTCCCGTGCCGGCGCATCATGGTCGACATCGACCCGAACGATCGCCAGCCGCCGCTTCAGCTCCTAAACAACTCCGTGATCGATGCCGGGGTCTACGCCGAGCTGGAGAACCTGCTGAACTACGGCCAGCGTGCTGCCGGCCAGGTCGAGGTTGAGCGGGGTCAGGTCCCTCCGAATGTTGCCGCCGCCACTGCCATCGCGTACCTCAAGACCGAGGCGGGGGAGAAGCGCCGGCCTCGCATCCGTCGCATCCGCCAGGCGCTGATCCGG
>JBDHKE010000120.1:0-13643 GCA_039586555.1 Gemmatimonadota bacterium
AGCCGAATGGGTCCTCCCAATGGAGGCGTGGGTCCTTCTTGATCAGAGCTTGCCCCGCGATCAGCAGAGTGATTTCCGGCTCATCGTTAGCCGGGCCACAATCTGCGGGTATCAACGCGCCGAGCAGGATGAGAACCGCCTTCCGGGATCCCGTTTGCATGGTGATTTCCTCTGGTGCCCAACGATGTCCTTGACCTCCCCAAGTACTCACGTTCCCCCGCACCACTCCGGGCCCTACCAGTTCTTCTTCTACAGCAACGAAGGAACCGAGCCGCCCCACGTTCACCTACGAAGAACTGGCCTGACGTCTATGAGCACCTCAGCGTGGCGGGACTTCTCGCGGGCGCTCGTGCGGCGATCCAACATCACTTAGCGCCAGCCCGCTGCGCACTGCCGCGCTCTCAGGATCTTCGCCAGGGCCGTGGGAAGAACATGGGCACCCGTCTCCTGTACTCACCGTAGGCCGTGCCAAAACGCCGCTCCAGCTCCGGCTCCTCCACGAGCTTCAGCTCCAACACGTGCGCCAGCACGTATCCGGGTATCCAGAAGAGGACCATGGAAAGGGAGCGGAGAAGGACACCGACTCCAGAGAGAGCCAGGAACACGCCGGTCAGCATGGGATTGCGCATCCACCCATAAAGCCCGTTTTGGAGGAGCTCTTCCGGGGGATTGAAGGGGACCGGTGTTCCCCTCGCCTTCCAGAACCGGCCCACGCACCAACCACAGAGAGCGGATCCGATGAGGAGCAGGGCACCTCCTCCCACCATCCAGGATCGGCTCTGAGGGATTGACGGAAGCGAAAACAGCCGATCCGTGAGGAACCCACCGAAGATCACGAGGGCGAGTGAAGCACCGAAGGCGGTCAGGCCAACCGGGGTGAGCCGCTCACGCCGTCTCTTTGGGCCCGTGGCCACCGAGTGAAAAAGCCTTGAGAGATTCAATCTTAGGTCCTCGAATTTGTCGTGTTCGGCGAACACCCTTCCCCTACCTGATCCCATCCACGATCTCGTGACAGTAGTCCCAGAAGCCCTCCGAAAGACCGGGATTTGCCCGGAGGCGACTCGGGTCGTTGGGCTTCGGCCCGGGTCCGTAGAAGCCGGCAGGGTAGGTCCCCGAAAGAAGAGCCGCTACATCGGCGCCTGCCTCCTCCGGCGACCGACTGAAGAATCGGCCGACGGTGCTCAACGCCAGCTTCATCAGCGGATTCGACATCGAGACTTTTGTTCGGACCAACCCGGGACCGTAATTGAAGAACTCGATCTCGGCGTGATGGGACTGTAGAGCAAGGGTCAGGAGGTTGTTGGCTGCCGCATTCTTCATCATGGACCCGAAGAAGCTGTGAGTCCGCTCACCCTGGAGATCGGAAAGGTCCAGCTCTTTATCGGGACCGCCGCCCCCTGCGACCAAGACGACCCTGGGCGTCGCCGCCTGATGTAGTCTTTCGGCCAGCTCCTGAGTCAGGACGAACCGGGCCAGGGTTTGGATGACAAAGGTCTGCTCCAGGCCCTCCTCGGTGAGGTGCCTCCGTTGCGAAAACACCCCGCCCGCCGCGTGAACGATCGCATCGAGGTGCTCCATTTCCTCAGCGACCTCGGCTGCGACGGCTCGCATCGCGGAGACCGTTGACAGATCTGCCGGAAGGAACTTCGCTGAACCGCCGGCGGCCTGGACCTCCCTCTCGGCAGCCGCGCCACGATCTCGATTCCGACCGATCAGGATGATCGATGAGTCTTCGCCAGCCAGGAGGAGGGCCGCTGCCTTGCCAATGCCGTCGTTTCCTCCCGTTACGAGGATGTTCCTCATGATGCTCCTCCAGGCGCGTCGGGATCTCTGCGGGGATGGTTGAGCCACGCCCCCCCGAACGTCTCTCTAGTTCTTCCTGTAGATGTGCTTGCCGATGCGCCGGACGCGGGCCATCTCCGCCTCGTCCAGGGGCCCGGCCTCCAGGGCCTCGAGATTGTCCTCCATCTGCGCTGCTGTGGAGGGGCCCGTGACACAGACGTTCACGTCGGGATGGGAGAGAACGAAGCGGTAGCAGTCGGCTGGGGCCAGCGGGCGCTCGCCTGCCGGCATGAGCTTGGGCTTGAGGAGCTTCCGCCAGCAGGTGGCGGTGAAGATCACGATGCCCGGACGGTCTTCCTGGGGCAGGTGCGGGAAGACGTCCTGTTCGGCTCCCGTGTGCACGGCGTTGTAGCGGACGTGGAAGAAGTCCACCGGCGCCTTCACCGCTCCGCGGGCGATCTTGCCGAGGAGGGGCCGCTCGTGGCTGGACATCCCCAGGAAGCGCACCTTGCCGCTGTCCTTGAGCCGCTGTACCCGGTCGGTGAGCTTCTGGCTCGGGGGCTTGCGCATGTCCTGGAACAGCAGATTGGTCCACTCGAGCTTGAGCTTCGTCAACCAGCGCTCCACGAAGCTTTCCAGACGGAGGCCGCCGAGGCCCCAGAAGAACGGCCTGGCCAGCACGATGCACAGCTCGTCGCGGTGGCCGGGCCCCAGGTTGCGGATGGCCCGCGCCATGTTGCCCAGGTTGAGCAGAGGGGAGACGTAGAGATAGTTGATTCCGTGCTCATGAAAGGCCTTCTCGATGGCTGCCGCGGGTACGCCGTAGCCCGAGGCCAACCCCATCCGGCTCACCATCAGTCCTGTCCTGCCGAGGGGGACTCGCTCCTCGAACTCCATTGGCGCCCTCCCGTTTGTCTAACCCGCGCTGGGTTCCCGATCCACCGCGAACTGCGGACCGGAAGGAAGTGGTCAATCCACCGGTCCTTCCGCAGCGAGGTTCCGGAGGGCCGGCCCGATGTTCACCTTTAGTCTATCCGTCCCCGCGCGGGAGCGCACTCCGAGGCCCGAGCGGAAACCGGGCTCACAAACGAACCCTACAATCTGGCAGCGCCTTCCTTAGCTCATCGGCCGAGGTTTCAGAGACCTGGGTCGATGTGAGATCCAGCTCCAGCGCGCTGGGGTGCGCGCAAGTCCTTGGCCTGGTCTCGGAGCTGACGCAGATGTGGATTGGAGGGGATCTGTCCAGTAGGGGGCATAACGAGCTCCTTTCATGATAGCGTGGGACCCGCACATCAGGAGGGACTTGCTTGACCCTCTTCTCGTGCCCTCGGCATCTTGCCCTACCTCAATAAGCGAGGGCGTCCAGCTCGCGGGATGCATGTGCGCGGCACAGGAAGAGGTTCGACCACCGGAGTCCGATGCATGAGGATGGGTGCTGGAAAGCCGATGCTGCCTTTTCATGGACCTGGCGGCCTGCTGCTCCGGTTCGCCCTGATGGTTGTCCTCGTGGTGGGCGTGGTGGTAGGTATGCGCGCCTGCTCGTCCGACGAGCCCGTGACGATCCCCGCCGACCCGGTCGCCTGCGTCGTGTCCCGGGTGGGCGATGGGGATTCTCTGAATTGCCAGGACGGTCGCACGATCCGCCTGCTGCTCATCGACGCGCCCGAAATCGCCCAGGCGCCTTACGGGGCCCAGGCCCGCGAGACCCTGATCGAGCTGGCGCCGGAGGGTGCCGCACTCTCCGTCGAGTACGATGCGGAGCGGGTGGACGACTTCGGGCGCGATCTCGCGTACCTCTACGACGCGGCCGGCGCCATGGTCAACGAGGAGATGGTGGCCCGAGGCTACGCCGTGCTCTTCGTCATCCTGCCCAACGGCCGCTACCGGGACCGAATCAGCGCCGCCATGGAGAAGGCGCGGGCCTCCGGTCTGGGGTTGTGGGGGGAGTGGGGATTCGCCTGCCTTCCCGTCGACTTCAGGGCCGGGCGCTGCTCCTGAGCGTTAGTGGGCCTTATCCACAGCTCACCGGTGCCTGGATCGATCATCCCGCTACAGCGGCTCTAGCCCTTGCCTGGAAGCTGCACCCCCGAACCGTCCTATCGTCACCGCCTGAAGCGCGCCAGCACCGCTTTCCAGAGGATCCACCCATCGAGCGTCGGCACCGGCATGAGGGTCCACACGGCCACACCGAGGCTGAGATACCCGCACATGCGGAGCCACTCAGGCGTACCGCGTCGCCACCCATTCCACGCCGAGGAACGCGGCGAGCCGGCGCCTCGACGTGGAAGCGAGGTCCTCGAACACCAGGAATGGCCTGCCCATCGGGACCCGTCCCTACCTGCTCAGGAACTCGCGCACCGCCGAGTTGAACACCTCCTCCTCACACCACGGAGCCTGGTGCCCGCAATCGTTGGACAGCTCCAGCGTGCGGGCGCCCACGAGCTGCGCGAACTCGAGCGCGGGGCCTGGCGTTACGAGGTGATCCTCGAGGCCCACGACAATGAGAAACTCCGCCTGCGTCTGCTCGGCGGCTCGCTCCAGCGAGCCGTCGAAAGGGGCCGAGACGTCGTGGCCGATCATGGCGTGCAGCTGAACGGCCAGGTCGTGGACCCTGCCCTCACTCAGAGATGCGCTCGCCAATCGATCACGGATGGACGGAAGACTCTCCAGAGGAGAGACACGCGCATGGTAATCCGGGCCTCCAGCCAGGAAGTACAGCCCTTGCCGGACCGCGGCGGGCGACTGGCACCGGCATTCCAGGAACCAGGCCAGGATCTCCAGGTCCGTCTCCCAGAAGACGATGTCGTAGGCCGCGAGCCGAGGTGAGCCCACGACGGGGATGATCTTCTCCGCAAAGCCCGGGTAGCTCACGGCCCACTCGAATGCCTGCATCCCACCCATGGATATGCCAACGACCGCCTTCAGGCTCGAGATCCCGAAATGCTCCTCGAGCATCCGGCGCTGCTGCCGAACCATGTCGCGGATGGTGACTCTGGGGAATGCCGATCCGCCGTGTAGGCTGCTGTTCGAGGGTGATGAGGAGACGCCGTTGCCGAAGGCATCCACCGCGATCACGTAATCCTCCGAGGGGTCGATCATGCCCTCGGGTCCAAGGAGCCCCAGGATCGTCTCGCTCGTCCCCCCGAACCAGGCAAGTAACAGGATGGCGTTGGAGCGATCGGGGTCGAGATTGCCGGCCACCCGGTAGCCGATGCGACAGTCCCGGATGACCTCGCCGCTCTCGAGGGTGCAGTCTCCCATCTCGGCGAACTGGAGCTCCTGGCCGACGAGGCCCTCCTGCCCGAACACCAGGAGGAGTGCGAGTGGGATCACCGTGCGGACCATTGGTCAGACCTCCCCGAGATCATGGCTGAAAATCTCAGTGCTGCTCTGCGAGCCGGGTCACATGGTTTGCCACGGCCTGCCACCGCCCGTCTCGCTTCACGAACACGTGCGTCCACCGATAATGCCCACTCGCTGAGGTGCCCCTGTATTGGCTGATAGCGCTTCCGCCGTGCGTCAGCACCGCGGTCTCCCCGTATACCCTCACTCTCAGATCTTCAGTGGTGAGAGAAGAGGTTCTGCGATCGCCGGAGATGAAATCGGCCAGGTAGTCTTCCTTACTCTGTAGGCCACCACTCGCGGTCGTGCCGAAGTAGTCGTCGGCGATGATCCGGCCGAGCGCAACCGTGTCCGCCTGCTGAACGGCCAGAGCCCACTCGTCCTCGAGTCTGATCAGCTCTTCTATGATTGGGCTGGTCTGGGCCAGGCAGGGAGGTGCAATCGCGAGCGAGACTATCAGGGCAGGTACAATTGTCTTCATGCTTTCATCTCTCACTATGGACTCTCACCGGGTGGCCGTCTCCCGGATTCCGGTCCACCACTTGAGGACTCGGAGGGCCCGGAGAGTATTCCAGCGGCTGGGCTCGCCCACGGCCTCCATCTCGAAGAACGCCCTTCCAGGATGACGGTTCTGGAGAGGCCAGCGCCCATCCTTCCGCCGCTTCCGAAGGAGGACCTCGATCGGATCCTCGAGGCGCGGATCATATAGAGCTCGAGCCTCCTGGAAGTAGTCCAGGGTTCGCAGCACGTCATGATGCCACCGCGGAGGGAAGGAAAAGCGGGTTAACTCCGCTCTTACCACCTCACCGGTGCGGTGAGAGCGGTAGAGCGCGTGCCTCAGGAAGAACTCCCGAGCCCTGGATTCGGCGCCCTCGGCTTCCCGTTTCCTCACCCCGCCCGCCTCCACGTATGCCCTGAGCCCCTCGAGAACGTTGATGGTCGTGTGGAAGGAGCTATGGGTCGCTCCCCGATACCGGAGGCAGTTCCATCCGCCGTCGTCCATCTGTTCCCGGAACAGGTAATCGACGATCTCCTCGGTCCTTGGCGAGTCGAACCGGAAGTCGCTCACCAGCGCCAGCACGAATCCGGTGATGCACGTCTCGGAGCGGTTCAGTCCGGCGGAGAGGTCGATCCCCCCGTCCCGGGACAACCCTCGTTCCATGAGGATGGCACAGCCCTCCAGCGCTGCGGGATGACCCGGCGGAAGACCGAGGCGGCGAAGGAGAATCAGGGAATACGTGGTGGAGGTCCACTTCGGGGAGTAGATGCCGCCGCTCCAGGTACCTCCCGGATCCCGTCTTCCAAGAATCCGGGCTCCCCAACCGCTCGAGCCTACCGCCTCCCGCTCCCGGTGCCAGACCACGGGGTCCACGTCCTCCAGGTCGCGCTGGACCTGCCAGCGGATCGCGGGATCCCCCTCCAGCAGCCAGTCGACGACTTCGCGTTCCGATGGATGGGAGAGATCGAACACGGGCGACACCCTCCGCCGTTGTGCTACTCCTTCGGGCTCCGAACCTGCCGCTTCGGCCCTGCGCCAGCTGCCTCCATCTTGGCCACACGGGACTGTCTTGAGCCAGGGGCGGGCGTATGGTCGAGGTCTCATCCATACATGGCAGGGTTGCGCGGCGGCCGCATAGCGGTTGGATCCGCGGGGCCCCGGATCTGGCCGTCGAAGTCCTCTCTCGCTCCGACTCTTCGAGCCAGGTGCAGCGGGAGGCCCTGGGCGGGTACGGAGGGCTGGCTCGCCTAGCTATCCCGGACCAGCTGGGTGAGTACCCGGTCGAACGTCGCCGCGAAGGCCCGCTTCTCCTTCGCCCCATAGGCGCGTGGGCCGCCAGTCTCGACGCCTGTTGAGCGGAGCTGGTCCATGAAGTCCCGGATGGAGAGCCGCTCGCCAATGTTCTCTGCGGTGTACTCGTCGCCCCGTGGATCGATGGTCCTCACTCCGCGGGCCACCAGCCGAGACGCCAGCGGGATGTCCGCGGTCACTGCGAGGTCCCCGGGCTCGGCGTGCTCAGCGATGTGGTCGTCCGCCGCATCGGGTCCTCCCGCCACCGACATCGCGGTCACGAAGGGATTGCCCGGCGGGGTGTGGAGCCGCTGGTTCGCCACGAACAAGGCGGGCACTTCCAGACGCCGCGCGGCCCGCGCGACGATGTCCTTCACATCCCTCGGGGCGGCGTCCGCGTCGACCCAGATTCGCACGACTGCTTCGTCCTCCGTTACCTGATGGCGTCCGAGCGGCGGCTCACGCCACGGCTCGGTCGAACAGCACCGGATCACTGCATCCGTCATTCGAGGAACCGACGATCCAGGACGTCCAGCAAGGTCCTGACGTCGAAAGCCGTCGCATTTGTGAGGATAACGGTTCCAATGCCACGATCCAGGTAGACGCGCATCATTGAGTGAAATCCCCCTCCGCCACCTTCCTTGTAGAAATGGCGGACCCCGTCCACGCTCTCGACGTGCCACCCGGCCGTCATCGGCACCTCAGTGCCGTCCCGGGTACGCTCCGAGCGGTAGAAGAGGGTTCGCGTCTCCTCGCCAAACAGAACCGAGCGCGAGCCCAGCTGGTCTTGCAGGAACTTCCCAAATCCTCGGGAAGTGCCAACCAAGCCGCCGAACGCCGGCCCATTCACGTAGTGAGGTTGCATCTGGAGCCAGCGACCCTGGTAGCTTCCGATGAGCTCTCGCTCGATGACGAATCGCTTGACGAGATTCAAGAACGAGTACTTCTCGAGATACCCGGTCGCGTGGCGAGTTGGATCGGGAACCGTGTAGCCAAGCTCCGAGGTTGAGGTTCCGAGCGGTCTCAGAACGTGCTCGGTAACATAGGTCGAGAACGCCTGATCGCTCGCTCGCTCAACCACAGGACCCAGTAGCCAGTAGCCGAGATTCGAGTACGCGTACTTCTCGCCGGGATCCGACGACAGGGTGCTTTCTGCTGAAGTTGGGCGGCTAGGGCAGCCCGTTCGTCGAAGTCGTCGTGCTCTGTCGCCAGGTGTGCCCACCGCAGGGGAGTTGGTGTCGGGACGGCGGCCGTGATCGTCTTGCTCATCGAGTATGCCATCAGCGTCGTGGTTGGACTCATTGGCCTGGCCTCTGCTATATCCGCCCAGCCAGCCGCATACTCGAACAGCACTCCACTCGAATCCACCACGAGATACTGAATGCCTGGCACCCTCGAAGCGGCGACCAGGTCGTCGAGATAAGTGCTCACGCCCTCATCGCCGGTCAGAGCGCGGAGGCTGACCGGCCGAAACTTCAGCGCATGGATCAGCCACGGGCCACAGGATGCCAAGCTCCGCAGCTTCGGAAAGACGCTTGGGCGTGGCGCGGAGAACGCCCTTCGGTGCGGTGCCAACGGTCTCCCCGAGTCGTGCCATGGCTTCGGCACGGCGCTCGTCCTTTGCGAGGTAGGCGACGTTCTCCCAGACAATGAGCTCAAACGGGTCCGCGGTGAACGGCTCTGGCTCGGAGCCGTAGACGTTGGACAACTGCTCAACGACGTCGGATAAACAGGGCGTCTGTCCCCCCCCATCCATGAGCTAAATGACGGGTTGCGATGCTGCTGTGGAGCAGGATGTGTGCGGGCGACGGGAAACTCAAGGGGGAGGCCCTTGGAGCTGCCACCGAGGGCAGCAATCGTGTCAGAGCGCGCACCCGGTTTCCCAGATAAGGGAGCCAGGACTACTCGACGCGAACAAGCTTGCTCTGAGTTCTCCTGGTCTGAAGCCACGGCGCAGGCACGCCGTCAAAGGAGAGCTCCTCTACCATCCTTAACCACAGCGTATCACCGGATACCCGATACTCATAGCGCGCCTCTCCGCCCACAAAATCCGCCACTCTCGCGATGACCGGACGCGTAACAAGTGACCCGTCTGCGATTTCGTAGGTTCCCGAATTGACAGCGACAGCGTCATATCGAGCGATCTTCTCATCGTCAGAAGGACTCCAGCGAGTCGCAAAACTCGATGGGGCGTCGGCGCTCCTCAGCAACACGATGCTGTAGTGAGTCCGGGTGAAAATGTAGAGGCTTGGCCCCGGGTTTGTATCGACAGTCTCTTCTCCCGCTTGGACTCTTGTGATCTCGCGTCGCTCCCAAACCCCTTGGACCTCGTTGCCTGACGCGGTCGGTGCCGGTTGACAACTCAGGATCGGGAGACAAAGGCCCATCAGCGCCCAACGGGAGAATCCCGTGCGGACAGCGGCACCCTGGCATGCTCCACCTCTAAGGTCTGCGATATCGACCTGCATCTGGAAGCTCCTCGTCCTTGTCTCCGGTACTCAAGTAGTTCGCCCACGGCGCACAGGCGATCTTGGACGGCTGCCGGCTCACCTTTGGCGGCCACCTGCTGTCTGCGCACTCTAACGATCCTGCGCTTCTGCTGCGCCCTGAGGATGGCGGCCAGGTGGCCGGCGTGCAAGGTGAGTACATCGGCCCCGTGATCCAGTCAGGGGGTGCCGTCTTTCCGGTACCCGATCCCGATTTCGAGACGCCCCTGGACCAGACGTTCCGCGTGGCGTTCGAGGTGGCGCTGGCGGCCGACTCGCCGGACCAGGTGAATCCCGGCCTCAACACCGTCGCGCGCTTTCTGAACATGCACACCCAGGCCGGTGTGCCGCGGGAGCAGCTGCATGCGGCCGTGGTGGTACACGGGCCTGCCGGAAAGGACCTGCTTCAGGATGGCGCGTACCGGGCCCGGGTGGGCGTTGGCAACCCGAACCTCGCGCTGCTCGGTGAGCTCGCGGGCGCGGGTGTGCGCATCATCCTGTGCGGCCAGACGGCCGCGTCCCGTGGCCTTCCGAGGGAATCGCTGGCGGAGCCGGTGGAGGTCGCGCTCTCGGCCATGACCGCGCTCCTGGTGCTCCAGGAGCAGGGGTATCGCGTCAATCCGTTCTGAGGGCTGCCGCTGGGATTCAGTGAAGTCGCCTCCTCAGGGAGTGGCGGGCGCCCAGCGTCCTCTATCTGGCCCCCGCCCCCGAGAGCCTCCATATTGAAAACCTCGCCCGCCAGACGTGATTGTCGGCACCGGGGCTCGGGGTCCGGTGTCCTGCACGAAAGGAGCCCTCCATGAAGGCATTCCGTCTTTCCGTTTCCTGGGCGCTTCCGTTCCTCCTTCTCGTTCCTGCCTGCGGGGGGGAGCCGGCCGAGGAGCCGGCCGAGGAGGCCGCTGTCGAGGTCGAGGAGGCCGCCGCCGAACCCGAGGCGCCCCTCTCCGACGTGCCCGAAGCCCAGGCGGCATACGACGAGTCCATGGAGCTCTGGAGCACCGACGGGCGTGCGTCTCTGGCAAAGCTCCACGAAGCAATCCAGCTGGATCCGGAGTTCCTGGAAGCGTACGCCACCCTTTCCAACCGTTACGCGCGGATCCACCAGCAATACGATCGCTCGGACTCCATCGCCCAGAACGCGCTCACCTTCGCGGAGCAGGCCATGGAGATGGATCCGGACGCGTGGGCGTCGCTCTCGGCCATGGGCGCCTACCACTACCGCGTCGAGAAGGACTACCCGAACGCGCTGGAGATCTACTCCAGGGGCGCCAACCTCTACCCCGAGAATACGCTCTTCATCCGCATGCAGGCTCACGTGGCCCGGCGGGCGGGGGACTGGGACGGGGCGCTGGAGCTTCTGCAACGTTCCGAGGAGATGGAGCCCACCCTGGACGCCATCCAGGCCATTCTCGAGAACCACTACTACAACCGCCGGTGGGAAGAGGCGGCGGCCGCGGCCAGGGAGCATGCCCAGCGGGCTCCCAACTCGACTCTCGGGCCGTCCAACCTGGCCTGGCGTCCAACCTGGCCTGGCTCTCCTTCGACCAGAACGGCGACACGGGACCCCTCCGGGAGTTCCTGGCTGCCCAGCCCACGGGATGGACGACGACCCGGTGGTACCTGGAAATGATGGAAGGGAACCCTGAAGCGGCCCTGGCGGCCATGGACGCGTCGGACACGGAGGTGTTCACGGGCCAGTACGGCATGACTCCCAGAGCCGCCTACCGAGCCTGGGCTCTTCGTGCTGTCGGGGACGAGGCGGGGGCCATGGCGGCGCTCCAGGAGGCCCGAGCGACCATGGAGGCCATGCTTCCCGAGCTGGAGGGTGACTGCCGCGTACACGGGGCCCTGGGAGGGATCTACGCGGGGCTCGGAATGCGGGAGGAGGCCGTTCAGGCCGCCAACCGGGCTGTGGAGCTCGTTCCGGTGGATAAGGACGCCCTCATCGGGGCATACAACGTCCTGGCCCTGGCCCGAACCTACGCGACCCTGGGGGAGGCCGAGAACGCGGTGGAGCAGGCTGAGTATCTCCTCAGTATTCCATCGTCGCTCACCATTCCGAGGCTCCGTATGGGACCGGAGTGGGAGCCCATCCGTGACCATGCATCGTTCCAGGCGCTCCTGGAAGGGTGAAGCAGGGTCATCCTGGAGGACCGGAAACGCCGCCCGGGGGCACTCGGGCGGCGTTTCTGCCGCGAGCGGATATTGACGCCCGCTCTCCCGTGGCGCTTTCCAGTGGCGGCTCCGGATTAGCCCTCCTTTCGCTTGAACCGCAAGAAGAGAATGGCGGAGGTCAAGGATTCGCCAGCTCCAACAAGGGTCACGAGCCGCCGGCCCGCCGACCCGTCCTGACTCCAGCATCCAGCGGGAGCGCCGGGGTTCGCCGCTACTCGGCCCGAAGGGCCATGACCGGGTCGATGCGGGTTGCGCGGCGGGCCGCCGCGTAGCACGCTAGCAGTGCCAACGCAGCCAGCCCCACGGACGCGGTGACGAACGTCCCCGCGTCGACGGCCGTCACTCCGTAGAGGAGACTGCGGACGAAGCGGGACACCGCCAGGGCCCCCAGGACCCCCGCCGCGATCCCTCCCAGCGCCAGGACCGCTCCCTGTCCCACCATCATGCGCAGAATGCGCGATTCCTCGGCGCCGAAGGCCATGCGGATGCCGATCTCGGGTGTGCGCTGCTTCAGGATGTAGCTCACCACCCCGTAGAGCCCCACCGAGGCCAGGACGACGGCGATCCCGGCGAAGAGGACCATCAGGGCGAGGACGAAGCGGCTGGAAGCGAGGGACCGCCACACCAGGTCCTCCATGGTGCGGATCGAGTGAGGCGCGAGACCGGGATCCAGGTCTCGGATGATCTCCCGGATCGGGCCCGCCAGCATCGCGGGGTCCGAGGAGGTACGGACCACGAGGCTCTGGGCCCAGGATGGCCGGGATCCCATGGGGAAGTAGATTGCGGAGGCCTCGTCGGACCGGAGATCATGGAAGCGAACGTCCTCGACCACGCCCACCACCTGGAAGAGGCGCGTCCCGCCAGCCCAACGCACCACGATGTCCTTTCCGATGGGGTCCTCTCCGGGCCAGCTGATCCGTGCGAGCCCCTCGCCCACCATCACCGTGGACCCCTCCTCGGATAACTCCGCCTGCGTGAACGAGCGTCCGGCGAGCAGTCGGGTGCCCAGGGCCTGGAATAGGTCTCCGGATACGATTCGGTTGTGGGCGGACACTCCGGTGAACTGGGGGTCGTCCTCGGTTCCCAGCCCCCACCCGCTGTAGTACTCCCGGCCCGATAACGGCAGGATGCTGATCGTCCCGACGGACTGGACGCCCGGCAGCGCCGAGATCTGGCGCTCCAGCTCCCGGAAGAACTCGATGCTGGCTCCCGGCGGGAAATAGCGCTCCCCGTAGAGATTCACGGCCAGGGTCAACGTCCCGCTCCGGTCGAAGCCGGGCCTCGACCGCTGAAGCTCCATCACGCTTCGGGTCATGAGTGCCGCGCCCAGGAGCAGGATCAGGGACAGAGCGACTTCTGCGACGACGAGCGACTTGAGCGCGCCGCTTCGACGACCACCACCCGCTCCGGCGACCTGGCTCTTCAGGGATCCGATCAGGTCGATGCGCCCGGCCCTGAGCGCCGGAAGAAGTCCGAACGCCAGGCCCACCGTCACGGCGAGCGCCAGGGCGAACGCGAGCACGGGGACGTTCAGCGAAACCGCCTCCAGCCGCAGGGCGGAGGGGGGCTGCAAATCCAGGAAGAAGCCAATCCCGACATACCCGAGGATGAGCCCCAGGAGGCCACCGGATAGGGAGAGCAGGAGGCTCTCGAGCAGGACCTGTCGCACGAGCCGTCCCCGCCCGCACCCAAGGGCGGCGCGAACCGCCATCTCGCCGGCCAGTCCCCGGGCCCGCACGAGGAGAAGGCTGGCCACGTTCGCGCACGCCAGCAGAAGCAGGAACATCACGCCCCCGAACACCATCACCAGGGAAGGCCGGACGTGCTCGACCACGTCGTCCTGCATCCCCCGTACGGACGCTCGCAGGCCGATCTCCTCGAAGCGCGCGTACTGCTCCCGGAGACGGGTGTAGAAGGCGTCCAGCTCCGCCTGGGCCTGGGGAAGGGTGACGCCGGGCTTCAGGCGTCCAACCACGCGCAGGTTACGGAAGAACCGGTCTCCTTCGCTCATGTCCCAGCGAATCGGGCTCCAGACATCCGACTCCTCCGGGCGACCCCAGGAGGTTTCC
>JBDHKE010000121.1:0-12911 GCA_039586555.1 Gemmatimonadota bacterium
CCCAGTGCGAGGGGTCCGGGCTCCGCGGGCAGTCGGTCCGGGAGCCAGGCCAGGAAGCGCTCCAGCTCCTCGAGGCTCGCCTGCAGGGTCTCCGAAACGACCCGGTCCTCGCCCGCGTAGCGGTACCACGCCCAGCCGGGCCCGTACCCCCAGGGAGCGCCCGGAAAGGGGGCCTGGGGCGTGACGACGATGGTGCCAGCGGGTAGCCGTGCCGCCAATCCGGTCAGATCACCCTTGTGGCTTCCCCGCCCGTGGAGAAGGACCACCAGCGGCGCACCGTCCTCCACACCGGGCGGGAGGACCCAGTCGTAATCCAGCATCAATGTTTCCTCTCGAGGGGAGCGCCGCCGCTACGCGAGGAGCGTGAGCGATGCCTCGATCCCCTCCCGATCCTTCTCCATCCACGCCGGCAACTGGAGAGACACGCCCAGCTCCTCCACCGCTTCGTCCACCGCGAATCCGGGACCGTCCGTGGCGATCTCCAGAAGCAGGCCATCCGGTGCGTTGAAATAGATGCTGCGGAAGTACTTTCGGTCCAGGACCGGACTCACCTGCAGGCCCAGAGACAGGAGATGATCTCGCCAGTGGCGCTGCTCCTCCTCGCTGGTAGCCCGGAACGCTATGTGATGCGTCTGTCCGGCTCCCGGCCTGGCACGGAGCGAGGACTGCGGCCAGCCGAACAGGGTTAGCGCGCTGTGGGGCCCGACCTCGGAGCCGTCATAACGGGCCCAGAAGTAATGACGGGTCTGCCCGTCATCCTGGTTGTAGGTACGCTTGACGAGATTCAGGCCCAGGGTCTCGATGAGGAAGTCGCCGACCCCGTCCAGGTCGTCGGTGATGCCGGTGATGTGGTGAATCCCGTCCAGAGCCATGTCGGCGGAGATTTCCACAACGGGCTCGGGGTGGGTGAGCGACTGGATCCGCGCCTCGTCCCTGCCATCGGGGAGTCGGGAGGAATCCGGAACGATGAGCTCGCGGCCCAGCCGATCGGCGGGCTCATCGATGGCATAGCCGGGCCCCGCCGTGGCGATCTCCAGGATCTGGCCATCCGGGTCCGCGAAGTAGATGCTGGTGAAGTATCCTCGGTCGTAGGGCCCGGACACGGGGACCCCCGCGTCCATCAGCCTTCGCTTCCACTTGAGCTGTGCCTCGGGGCTCTGCACCCCCAGAGCCAGGTGATGGATGCCTCCCGCTCCCCAGTGACCCCGTCGTGCGTGGGGCCACTCGAAGAACGTCACGACGGTCCCGGGCCGCCCGCCGTCCACGCCGAAGTAGAGGTGGTAGGCGCCCGGATCGTCGAAGTTCACGGTCTTCTTCACCAGTCCAAGGCCGAGAACGTCCCGGTAGAACAAGAGGGTCCGCCGGGCGTCCCGGGAGACCATGGTGATATGATGAAAGCCTTCCGTGGCGAGGTTCGTCACGGTCGCGCTCCTTTCCAATAATCGCTCGAAAGGGACCTCTTCTCGTCCGCGGGCCACCCAGGACACCCACCGACGCGAGCGTCGACTCTGGTGAGCCCACGGGGGGCAGACCCGGTCGCGGCGGAGCCTACCCCTTACATTACACCGAAAGAAGATATTTCAAACTTAAATTATTGTCAACTCCCGAATACCACAGGATCCCCGAGCCAGCCAGCGGTTGGGCAGCGCGAGAATCCCGCAGCCGGAGCCAGGGGTCAGACGCTCAACGCCAGCCCGACCACTCCTCCAGTGAGAGGCCAGACGCGGCTCGGTCGGGCATCCCTCCTGGAGGAGCATCGCGTGAAGCTCAGAGCAGCGTCTTCCTGAAGCGCCGTATGGCGAACCAGAGCGCCACCGCGGCCATTCCCGTAAGCGTTAGATACTGAGGCCAGAGCTCACCCAGCCCCGAGCCCTTCAGGAAGATGGCCCGCACGATCTCCAGGAAGTGGCGAAGGGGGTTCGCCAGGGTGAGGTACTGGAAGAACGGCGGCATGGTCTCAATGGGGTAGAGGAACCCCGACAGGATGATAGCCGGCATGAGGAAGAGGAACATGACGAGGAACGCCTCCTGCTGCGTCCTGGAGACCGTGGACGCCAGGAGGCCGAAGGAGAGCCCCGCGAGAATGTAGACGGCCGCGGCCAGCAGCAGGACGACCAGGAAGAGCTGCACATGGGCGATGATGGCCACTGGGATGGTCTTGCCCAGCATGATCTCCGACGCGGACAGAGGGGAGACAAGGAGCTGATCCAACGTTCCCAACTCCCGCTCCCGGACCACGCTCATAGCCGTGAGCAGCAGGCACATCAGCAACACGATCACGCCGATGACCGCCGGCACGTTGTACACCCGGCTGGCCAGGTCGGGATTGAACCACGCTCGGGCCCTCAGGTCCACCCCTGCGGGCAGCGGGCGCCCCGAAGCCTCGATCCACGAGAGGCCGAAGTCCTGCACGATTCTGGTGGCGTAGCCCTGGCCCACGGTGGCGGTGTTGGAGTTGGTGCCGTCCAGGATGATCTGGACGGCGGGTCCATCCCCCGCGTTCAAGCGGCTCGCGAACCCCGCCGGGATCTCGACCCCGATCTTCGCCGATCCCTGATCGAGGGCGCGGGTCAGGTCCCGCGGACTCTGGGACGACCCCACGACGCGGAAATACCCGGACGAGGTCAGGGCGTCCGCCAGGAGGCGCGATTCGGGAGTGCGATCGTGGTCCACCAGGAACGTCGCCATGTTGCGCACGTCCGTGTTGACGGCGTACCCGAACAGGATCAGCTGGACGATGGGAGGCAGGAAGATGATGCGCTGGGTCTTGGGGTCCCGCAGGAGCTGACGGAGCTCCTTTCGAACCATCTTGCGGATGCGAAGCAGGCTCAGGCGAAGACGGTCTCTCCGGGCGTCATCCATCACCCGAGCTCCTTCTTGAAGGCCCAGGTCGCCAGGCTGAGACCCAGCACGGCGAACGCGATCATGAGGAGGGCCTGGATCCAGAGCACTCCGGGACCGACGCCCTTCAGGAAGATCCCCCGGGTGACCACCACGAAGTAGCGGGCCGGAACGAGGAGGGAGACGGCCCGAAGCGCGATGGGCATGCTGGCGATGTCGAAGATGAAACCGGACAGGAGAACGGCCGGGAGGAACGTGGAGATGAGGCCGATCTGGGTGGCTAGCACCTGGGCCTTGAGGGCCGCCGAGATGAAAAGCCCCATTCCCAGGGCCCCCACCAGGAACAGGAGGGTGAGCCCCGCGAGCAGCAGAACGCTTCCTCGCAGCGGCGCGCCAAACAGGAGGATCCCGGCCACCACGGTCAGGGCCACGTCGAACATGCCCACGAAGAGATAGGGCAGAAGCTTCCCGGCCACGACCTCGAATCGGCGGACCGGCGTCGAGGCCAGTTGCTCCATGGTGCCCCGTTCCCACTCCCGGGCGATGGTGAGGGAGGTGAGCATGGCGGCGATCACGGACATGATCACTGCGATGAGGGCGGGAACAATCATGTTCCGGCTCTCCAGGGTGGGGTTGTACCAGATCCTGGATTCGGGAGCCACCGGCAGAGTGAGGCGCTGTCCCTGGAGGATCACCTCCCGGGAGTAGCGCGCCACGATGGCGTCTCCGTAGTTGAGAGCGATGGTGGCGGTGTTGGCGTCGCTGCCATCGAGAAGCATCTGCACCTGGGCTCCCCTGCCCGCGGCCAGCTCCCGGGCGAACCCGGGCGGGATCGCCACCACCCCCAGAACCTCCCCCCGGATCAGTGCTTCGTCGATCTCACCATACCGCCCCAGATACTCCTGCACCGTGAAGTATCCGCTGGCCTCCAGGGTCTGAATGAGCTCCCGGCTCGGGCGCGTTCGGTCCTGGTCCAGCACGGCGATGCGGATGTCGTCCACGTCCCAGGTGATGGCGTAGCCGAAGAAGACCAGCATCAGAAGGGGCAGCAGGAACGCCATGGCCATGCTGCGAGGATCCCGCCGGAGCTGCGTCCACTCCTTGCGAGCCACCGCCCAGAGGCGAATCGGATCCATGGCTCAGTCCACCGGGGCGCCGCCTTCTCTCCGGATGTAGGAGACGAAGACGTCTTCCAGCGAGGGGTCGATCGGCTCCATGCCGAGGAAGCTCCTCCCGCGCTCGTCGAGGATCCCACCGACGAGGGAGCGAGCGTCCGCGGCCGCCTCCAGGACCACGTGCACGTCGCGTCCGAACATGGCGGCGTCCCGGATGCCCGGAGCTCCCAGAAGGGACTCCACCACTCCGGGAGGGTCGTCCGTTTGTACGCTGAAGATGGGCTCGGTCATTCCTTCCCTGAGTGCCCGGGGCGTGTCCAGGGCGATGAGGCGTCCCCGGTTCATGAGAGCCAGGCGGCTGCAGTACTCGGCCTCCTCCATGTAGTGCGTGCTGACGAACACGGTGGTCCCCTTGCGGGACAGCTCGCTGATCAGGTCCCAGAACCCCCGTCGCGCCACGGGATCCACGCCGGAGGTGGGCTCGTCCAGGAACAGAATCGGCGGCTCGTGCAGCACGGCGCAGCCCAGCGCGAGACGCTGCTTCCAGCCCAGGGGAAGCTCGGCGGTCAGCCGGCGCTCGGCCTTCTCCAGCCCGGCCATCTCCAGCACCCACGCCCTCCGCTCCGCCAGCCGCTTCCCGGTGACTCCGTAGAGCCCCGCGAACAGCTCGATGTTCTCCGCGACGGTCAGGTCCAGGTAGAGGGAGAAGAGCTGGGACATGTAGCCGATGCGACGCTTGATCTCGGAGCGCTCCGTACGGATGTCGAGGCCCGCCACCTGTCCCGCTCCCTCGGTGGGGTTCAGCAATCCGGCGAGCATCTTGATGGTGGTGGTCTTGCCCGCCCCGTTGGGCCCGAGGAAGCCGAACACCTCTCCCTCCTTGACCGAGAAGGTGACCCGGTCCACCGCGACGAAGCCGTTGAACTTCTTCGTCAGCTCCCGGACCACCACCGGGTCACGCACGAGCCGGCTCCTCCCGCTGCACCAGATGCAGGAACACGTCCTCGAGCCCGGGCTCCAGGTGCGTCACGTCGGAGTAGGCGACTCCCGCGGCGGCGAGGGCGGTGGCGGCGTTGGCCCAGGCTTCGTCGGACTCGGCGAGCACGTGGAGGGACTCTCCGAAGAGCGTGGCGCCCGAGATCCCCGGTGCGTCGCGCAATAGATCGCGGGCGCGGCGAGGCGGGGAAGCCCTCACCTCCAGCATCGTTCCGGGAAGGCCTCGCTGGAGGGCCGCCGGCGTGTCCATGGCCAGGATCCGGCCCTGGTGAAGCAGGGCCACGCGATCACACCGTTCGGCTTCGTCCAGGTACGAGGTGGAGACGAGAACGGTCACCCCGGCGGCTACCATCTCGTGGAGGATCAACCACAGTTCCCGCCGCGAGATGGGGTCCACGCCGAAGGTGGGTTCGTCCAGGAGGAGGACTTCCGGCTGGTGGATCAGGGCACAGCTGAGAGCCAGCTTCTGTTTCATGCCTCCGGAGAGGTCACCGGCCAGTCGGCTCTCGAACTCCCCCAGGCGGGAGAAGCGGTAGAGGCGCTCCAGACGGTTGGGCCGCTCCGACTTCGGCACCCTGAAGACATCGGCGTAGAACTCCAGGTTCTCCCGCACGGTGAGGTCCTGGTATAGGCCGAAGCGCTGGGCCATGTAGGCGATGAACGACTTCACCGCCTCGGGGTCGTGGGAGACGGGAATACCTTGGATCCTGGCGTCTCCGGAGGTGGGCCGCAGAACCCCGGCCAACATGCGCAGGGTGGTGGTCTTCCCGGCACCGTCCGGACCCACGATTCCGAAAAGCTCACCGGGAGCCACCTGGAAGGAGATCCCGTCCACGGCGGTCTCCCGCCCGAACCTTCGGGTAAGGCGGTCCACGAGGACCGCAGGATCGGGTGAGGGGCTCACCCCGCCACCTCCGCGAGCCGGACGTCGGCGGGGATGCCTGGCTTGAGATCCTGATCGGGGTCGCCCGTAATCCGGACCTTCACGGGGTAGACCAGCTTGATGCGCTCCTCCGCGGTCTGGACATTCCGCGGGGTGAACTCCGCCTCGTCGCCGATGTACATCACCTCGCCGTCGTAGGTCCGGTCCGGATAGGTGTCGGAAGTGATCCGCGCCGACTGGCCGATTCGCACGGCGCCGATCCGATCCTCTCGCACGTAGATGCGGACCCAGCGGTCCTCCAGGTCCCTGAGGGTGAGCACGGGAACCCCGGGGCTCACGGATTCGCCGGGCTCCCGGTGCCGAAGGGTGACCAGACCATCGAACGGAGCCGTGATGACCGCGTTCTCCGCTGCCGCTTCGGCCTGGGCCAGCTGCGCTTCTGCCTGACGAACCCGGGCTCTCTGAGCCTGGACCTGCTCCGCGCGGGGTCCTTCCTGAACCAGCTCGTACGCCTCCCTGGCCTGGTCAAGCGCGGCCTCGGCCACCCGCAGCGCGGTGCGGGACTTGTCCAGCGCCTCCTGGCTCACGGCGCCTCCCTCGAACAATCGCTCCACGCGCCGGAGGTCCCGGGCCGAGTCGTCCCGTCGCTCCTCGGCCGCCCGGACGGCGGCCTGCGCCTGGGCCAGCTCACCGGGACGGCTGCCCCGTTCCATCTCCGCGAGTCCGGCCCGGACCGCCTGCAGCTGAGCCTCGGCGGACCGGACCCGGGCCGCCAGCTCCTCCCGCTCCAGTCGTGCCAGGATCAGACCGGCCTGGACCCGGTCTCCCTCCCGGACGAGGATCTCCTCGATGCGACCGGGGGTCTGGAAGCCCAGGTCAGCGTCGGTGGCCTCGACGGTACCGGACGCCTCCACGCGGCCTGCTGCCTCGTCGCCCCCTGCCAGCACCCACCAGACCACGATGGCGGCCACCACCAGGAGCGGAGGGACGATGAACCTCACTCTGTGCTTCATGGCTCCGACTCCACGTTCTCGTCCAGCCACGCCAGCGTCAGGATGCCCCGGGCGCGGGCGAGGTTGATTCGTGCGGCTACCGCCGCGTGCCTGCTCTCGGCGAGGGCGGCTCGGGCCCCGAACAGCGCGGCCTCCGCCTCCAGGAGATCCCGCTGTACTCCGGCTCCGGCATCGAGGACAAGCGCCTCCATGCGAGCTACCTCCTCGAACTGGCTGACCGCGGCGCTGAGGGCCTCCGTTCTGGCGTCCGCCTCGACCACCGCGGCCCTGAACTGATCCACCTCGAATCCGTACCGCAGCTCGGCCAGGCGGAGCTCTTCCCGAGCCCGGCGGAGTCCGGCACTGGCTCGCTCGACGGAGGCCCCCCGGCCTCCCCCGGTGAAGAGGGGATAGGAGATCTGGAGCGCGGCCTGCCACTCGCCCGTGAAGCTCCCCTCTCCACTTCCGAACTTGTTGTACGCGCCTCCCGCCCGGATCTCCGGGAACCAGGTCGCTCGGGCCGCCGCAAGCGCGGCCTCCGCTCCCCGGACCCTCTCACGGGCTCGCTCCACCTCCGGGGTGGTGGTCGGCAGTTCCTCCGCACTCTCCATGGCGGGCTCCGGCAGCCCCGTTCCTCGGACGGAGACATTCGCCAGCGGACGGTCCGTGACCGCGCCGACGTCGATCCCGATCAGCCGCGCGAGCTCCCGCTCGGACACCTCGAGCCGCGCGGCCGAGGAGTGCTCGTCCGCCCGCGCCTGGCTCAGGGCGGCCTCGGCCCGAAGAAGCTCCACCCGAGCCGCCCGCCCCTGGTCGAGGAATCGAGATACCCGGTCACGCTCTTCCGTCAGTGCCCTGATGCGGCTCCCATGTGCATCCAGCACCTCGCGGAGCGTGCGGGTCTGGAGGAAGGCCTCCGCGACCCGGGCCAGCAGGGTCATCTCGGAAGAAGCCAGGGCCGCCTCGGCTTCGCCCGTGGCGGCCTCGGCCACACGCACCCGGGACCGGCGAGCGCCTCCGTCCACCAGGACCTGGCTGAGGAGAAGGCCGCCACGGACGAGGGTGAGGTCGAAGGCGGGAGGGGCCGTGGGATCGAAGCCGTGCAGTGGTGCCACCACCATCTGCTCCTCGAAGCGGGTCACGGATCCGTCCAGGGAGAGAAAGGGAAGGCGGCTGGCCCGGGCCTCCCGGATGGAGGCGGAAGCTCCATCCACGCCGTGCCGCGCCGCTGAGACGGACGGGTGAGTCTCCACGGCCTGGCGCGCGGCCCCGTGAAGGGTGAGGGGACTTTCCTGCGACCGGATCGGCGAGGCCTGGACGACCCCTGCGGACATCGCCGTCCGATGCGTGGTCTGTCCCTGTGCTGGTCCCGGGTCCAGCGCGGTGATCGCGGCCACGCAGGCCAGGAACCCGGCGAAACCGGGCGAGGCCACAGGCCGGAACGGAGATCTTGGATTGGCGTTCATGACGGGTTCGATTCCGTTGCGCTCAGGCCGGCACGAGCGAACCGCACGGCGTGCTCCACCAGGTCTGCGCGTTGGGAGGGTTCATCCAGGTCGATGCCCAGGGCCTGCCGAGCCAGGGGGCGGACCAGGGTGAGGTGCACCGGCTGAGCGATGACGCTGAGGGACATGAGCAAGGGATCGCCGGGACGAATGGAGCCGTCCTGCTGGCCTTCCACGATGATCGTGGACAGGAGTCCCAGGATCCCCCTCATGGTCCTGACCACCGCGGTCGGCGCTCGCCTTCCGGCGGCGATCTGCTGAAGCAGGAGCTGGGGGATGTCCGGGTTCTCGGCCAGATGGCTGAAGAAGGTCCGGACCACCCCATCCATACGCTCCAGGGGTGACCCGGGCCCCGAGGCTACCGGCTCCAGGCGCTGTCGCAGGGGATCGAATACCCCGTCCAGCACCGTTCCGTAGAGCGCCTTCTTCGATCCGAAGTGGTAGGTGACCGCACCCAGGTTGCTGTGCGCGCGGCGGGTGATGGCTCGGATCGACGCTCCGTCGTAACCGTGCCGGGCGAAGAGCGTTCGGCCCGCCTCCACCAGGGCTTCCCGTGTATTCGCTCGTTCAGGCGACATGAGCGTGGCGCCTCGGGGTTGCGCTGTGCGGGCCAGGTTTATGAGATTGATTCATACGTTCGTATGAATATCCCTTCGCGCTTCGCCTGTCAAGGATTGATCCTGCAGATGCCACCGCCTTGAACGCGACGGAGCTCCCGCTGTGGGCGGAAGTGGAAGCAGGCCGCAGAGAAACGGCCCAAGCGCTCGTACACGGACGCTCAGTGTCTGGAACGCGCCAGCGTCGTCACGATCTTGCGCAACTCCCGGACGCCGTGAACGAGGCGCGGTCCTGGCCGTCCCAGGTAGGCTTCCGGAATGCAGAAGACGTGGCCGTCACGGATGGCGGGAAGGTCCTTCCAGGCCGGGTTTCCAAGAACGACATCCGGACGGTACTGATCCGGGTGGATGCCGCACCAGGAGATGACGATGCCGTCGGGCGCCAGCTCGGCCACCTCCTCGTCCGTGAGGGGCCGACTGTTCACCTCTTCGTGGCCGAGGGCGTTCCGTCCGCCGGACGCCTCGATCACGTCGTGGGCCCAGCTTCCGCGACCCGGGGCGATGACCGGATTGGGCCACCACTGGACGAGGATCGTCGGCCGGTCCGCGGCCTCCGCCTCCGTCCCGGGCGGACTCTCCATCTTCTCTCGCATGCGGGCGATCAGTTCCTCGGCACGCTGCGGGACTCCGGTGCGCTCGGCGATGGCGCGGATGTCGCGATAGACGTCCGCGAGGGAGGTGGGGCGGGGGGCGAGGAAGGGAAGCCCGGCCCTTTCCAGTTCCTCCACGACCCGTTCGTGCCCCGGAACCGTGAGCGTCGCCAGGACCAGATCGGGGTTCAGGGCCTTCACCTTGCGGACGTCGATCTCCAGGTCGGGGCCCAGCCTCGGAAGGCGGGACACCACCTCCTCGGGGAAGTCGGAGTGGTCGTCCACCGCCACCAGCTGATCCGCCAATCCCAGAGCGGCCACGATCTCGGTGTTGGAGCAGGCGAGAGAAACCAGGCGCATGGGCGGACTCTCAGCTTCCCTCCGCCCCGGTTCGGCGGGCCTCGGTCGCTCCGGCCTCGGTTCGGACGAAGTGGAGCTCGGTGGCGCCCTCAACCCGGTGCAGGAGTTCCCGGGCCTCCAGGTCCAGCTGAACCAACCGAGCGTACCAATCGATGGTTCGGGGAGCTTGGAAGAGAGACCCGTCTACCATCAGGGTGATCTGATCGACGAGCTGCTCGAAGCTGATCCCGGGAGCCTCGTCGGGGACAGCCCTGAGAATGGCGGCCCGCATGGGCCAGTAGCGTTTTTCGCGGTTGGACTGGATGTCGGCCGTCATGTGCTTAGAATATGAGTCCAGTCGCGAGGTGTTCAACCGACGACGACAGACCCGCAGCGAGAAACCGGAGAGCTCGTGATGGTCCAGACCCCCTCCACCATGCCACCGCTCGGAATGACGGCACCCCACTTCAGCCTTCCCGACCCGGAGGGCCGGATCGTGTCCATCAGCGACTTCGAGGACGCACCGGCGCTTCTGGTGATGTTTCTGTGCAACCACTGCCCCTTCGTGAAGCACGTCCGCCACGAGCTGGGGACGTTCGGACGCGAGTACCAGGAGCGGGGCCTTGCCATCGTAGCCATCAACTCCAACGACATCGAGTCTTATCCCGCCGATCGGCCGGAGCTCATGGCGGTGGAGGCCCGAGAGGCAGGATACACTTTCCCCTACCTGTTCGACGAGACCCAGGAAGTCGCGAGGGCCTACAGGGCTGCGTGCACCCCGGACTTCTTCCTGTTCGACCGTGACCGCAGGCTGGTCTACCGCGGGCAGTTCGACGACAGCCGGCCCAGCAACGGGATCCCCGTGACGGGGGGGGACCTGAGAGTGGCCGTCGACACGGTACTGGCGGGTGAGATGCCGGACGCGGACCAGCGGGTCAGCGTGGGGTGCAACATCAAGTGGAAACCGGGTAACGCCCCGGACTACTTCGGGTGATTTGGATGACAACGACGGCACTTCTGCGACGGCATACCAGAAGACGGGTCGAACCGGAGTCTCCTCGCTTCCCGTAGAATCCGTCGCGAAACCCGACGGCCAACAATGAAAACGCCGCCGGTCCCCTGGGGATCCGACGGCGCTTTCTCGTCTGCCGCAGCCCGGCGCGATGGCCGAAACGGCGCGAACAGAGTCTGATCGGTTCGGCTTAGAGGCCGAGACGGCGATCGCTTGCCCGTGCCAGGCTGGGCAGGGTACTCGGACTAGACAAGGGATCACCTCCTTCCACAGGGTTCGACTTCGGGCTCGAACACTGGCGGAACCTCAGGCTCCGCGGTCCAGGTGCTCTCGGCTCTGTGCCAGACCACCGGCCCCGATCGCCCCGACGGGACGACTGATCCGAAGGTAAACGGCTGTTTCAGACTCGGCAAGAACCGAGTGTAGGGAACCCTGAGTAGACGGCCCCGAGCGCGGGTTGGGGTGTGAGGACCCGACGGAGTGAGATACGTCCTGTCCGGAGGAGGCCCTAGAAGTCGGGAAAGTCGGGGAAGTCGGGCGAGGCCCGCGGCCTTCCGGCCCGGCGGTAGGCCCGGCGGAAGAGCATCGCGCTGACCCAGAGGGCGATCCCGATCCAGAGAACGCCCCAGATCACAGTCGGAATACCGGTCATCTCGGCCAGCATATGAGCGTCCGACTCCAGGCCGGGCCGGTCCAGGATGTCGCTCTTGATGTCCAGGATGGCGTAGAGACAGCTGGTGAAGCCCAGGACGGTGAGGAGCGTGCGATTCACGCCGACGGACAGCTTGCGGGCCGAGAGCAGCATGAGAAGACCGAAGCCGACTCCGAAGGCGACCCCGAACCAGCTCCGCACGTACAGGGCCGTGAGGACCAGGGCCATGATGCCGATGAGCCCGGCCACCTTTCGGCTCAGCTTGGGAGCTTCCTGACCGATGGTGAGGATCGCCGCGCCCCAGGCGAGGCTCCCGAGGTAGCCGGCGGAGAGCGTCAAAAACTCGATGCCCCCGGAACAGTAGCAGGCGCCTCCCTCCATGGGGTTCAGTACGATGCGCTCGATGGATCCCCCGGTGGCGATGGCCATGATCCCGTGACTGATCTCGTGGAGGAAGACCACGAAGATCTTCAGGGGGTAGATGACCGGCGAGTCCCAGAGGAACCACAGGGCACCGAAGTACAGGCCGAACCCGGCCAGAAAACCGATCCTTCTCTTGGTCGCGTCTCTCATCGCCCCTCCCTACGCAACGTCCGGGAACACGGTTTCGGATGCAACCCCCGTACCGGTCTGGGGGTTCGGGGTGGCACTCGAAGATGCGCTGGGTCGGCAGGATCTGAATCAGCCCGAGAACGGATCTACCACTTCGAGGCCCCGGAAACGCGCGAAGTCCCGATCACCGGTCACGATCTCCGTCACGCCGTGCTCCAGGCAGAGGGCGGCGATGTGGGCATCGTGGATCAGGTTGCCGGAGACTCCCGATATTCGTAACACCTCCTCCATCACCTCCGGGTGCCTGGATGTCTCGCCGAGGAGACGCAGGGAGGGCGAGGCCAGCACCCGCTTCAGGTCCGAGAAGGCCCGCTCCGTGGGCACCGGCGGGTGGAAGACCCGGGGGTGGGTGACGACGCGCAGAAACTCATAGGCGCACGGCCAGGGCAGGGCCCAGGGTGCCGCACCCTCGGCCAGCTCCTTGATCAGAACGCGTGCTGACGCGTGATGCTTGCTGGTGGTGATTTCAGCGAAGACCAGGACATTCGTGTCGATGGCACGCACGGGTCAGCGACCGTCCATGAGATCGAAGAGCTTATCGCGGTCCAGGAGGTCCACCCCCGGCTGCTCCTCCGCCTCCCACCCCTCCAGCGTCAGCTCGTAGGCGGCGGGCTCCGCCAGCCTGGCCAGGCCGTCGCGGAGGAGCTCGTTGGCCACGGCCTGCATGCTCCGACCCTCCCGGGCGGCGTGCTCCTTGAGTCGACGCAGCAGATCGTCATCCATGTTCAGTGTCGTTCTAGGCATACATCAAGATGTA
>JBDHKE010000283.1:0-2660 GCA_039586555.1 Gemmatimonadota bacterium
CGACGATCGATTCCCTCTCCTGTCCCCGGGCTCCCTGCCCAGTTTGGGCTCCAACAGGAGCATCGCCAGGAGCGCCGCTCGCTCCGGAAGAGTCTCGACCACAACGTGCTCATGCTCGGCATGGGCCCCGTCTCCCACAGGCCCCAATCCATCCAGTGTCGCCGTGTAGAGGCTGGTGATGTTCCCGTCCGACCCTCCCCCCGACGTGCCCTGATCGATTTCCAGACCGAGGGCCGCAGCCGCCCGCTGGGCCAGGAGCCAGAGTCTCTGGTTCCGGGTGGTACGGATCATGGGTTCACGCTTCATGCCCCCCGTGATCTCGAGACGGGTGCCTGGGGTCTGCGGCTGCATGCCCAGGATCTGCGCCTGGACCCACACGGCATCCTCCGGATTCTGAACGCGCACGTCCACCGTGGCATGACCGGTAGGAGCCACCACGTTGGTGCGCAGGCCGCCATCGATGGTCCCTACATTGATGGTTACTCCCTGCGCGGGACGGTTCAGAGAGAAGAGCCTCTGGACTGCGAGGGACAACTCCAGTATGGCGCTGGCTCCCTTCTCCGGCTCCACACCTGCGTGTGCCGCCTTACCGGATACTCGGATCTCGAAGCTCCCGTTTCCCTTCCGGGCCGTCTTCAGCTTCCCCAGGGGTCCGAGCGGTGGCTCCAGAACGAAGGCCCGATCCGAGACCCGGGCCAGAAGCCGGATATGCCGCTCGGATTCCGGACTCCCGACCTCCTCGTCCGTGGTGATCAAGGCCACCGGTGTCACGGCGGGTTCCAGCTGGAGGGCTCGCAGGGCGTCGAGCGCGAAGATGATCTGTACGATTCCGCCCTTCATGTCGTACGCCCCAGGCCCGAACAGCTTGCCGTCGTGGAGGTGAACCGGCATGTGCTCGAGCGTTCCGACCGGCCATACCGTATCGCTGTGACCGAGCATCACCTGAATCGGGCGCCGTAGCGGGCGATCGGCAGGCCACGCAAACAGCTGGCCTCCGTATTGGCGGCCTGCTTCTTGCCGGACCCCGAACCCTCGAGCCTCGAACTCCTTCCGCAGGATATCGTGGGCCCGGGCCTGGGCCCCCGCATCCATGGACGGCGACTCCGCCTCCACGAGCCGCCAGAGGAGGATGACCATGTCCTCCTGGCGGCCCCGCAGGTACTCGAGAAGACGCGGTGCGGGCGAGACGGTCATGGTGGGATCAACGGGTGAATCCTGATGGGAATGGGAACGAGTAGGACTGCCGGATTCTGGCGAATCGGGCCGGAGGCAGGAAGGCCAGAAGCGGCGACCTTCGCAGGAGCTCCATGCCGTCTCGCTCCATCGTGCGCAGGGAGTCCGCCGCAACGGACGCCGCTACGATCCGACCGACGACCAGACTGTTCTCGCCGAACCCGTCCACGCTCCGGTCGACCTCGCACTCGAGGAACAGATACGACTGGGCGAGGAGGAAGCCCTTCACCGACTCGGCGGGACGGGTCTGAAGAAGCTCCACCGCGGGCTTGGAGCCGTCGTCATACCGTGGGGAAGCGGTAAGGCTCGCAAGCACGACCTGATCCGGTCTGGGCATGCTCACCGTGAAACAACCTTCTCGGAGCGAATTCCGGTAGGTGGCGTGCCGGGGGGTGCATACGAAACCGAAGTAGTTCTCCCAGCCCATGGGGGTGACCATGTGCTTTGGAGCGAAGTCCGGGCTTCCGTCCTCCTCTACCGTCCCGATCACGGCGAGAGGAGCGACCCAGAAGAACCGGTCCCAGATGGGCCGGCGCAGATCCAGGCGAACGAGCTTCTGCAGAGGTTTCCGGAACATGGGGCTACTTCCCTTCGCACGGGGTACGGTGCCGACTCTCCATCTCGACTCGCCATCTCGAGAACGCGGAGCAACTTTCAAGCCGAAGGCGGACCCCGGTCGCGCCTCCGAATCAACGCTGCCACGACGCCTCGGGCCTGTCAACGACGGCCATGGTCGGGGACAGCCCGGCCGGCCCAGCGCCGAATCTCGCCGCCATGCCCGGGTCCGGCCCGATCGCCCATCCCCCCATTCCGGGGCTTGTCGGTCCTGCACGCTGCGGCAAATCCCATCGGGGCCCGGGCAACGGTGCCGAGGAGGGGGCACGCAACCCGGAAAGCTTGCTCGGACGCCTCTGATGGTAGATAATCCCGCTGTTGAAACGGAGCACCTGCCTATTCGTCTGGCGCGTCCGTCTCCCGAGTCTCAGCGAAGTGAGGATCCCGTGCACGCATCCCACCGCGTCACTGAAGCGTATCGCGCAGCCGCCTCCCAGCGGGAGGAGCCCACCTCCAGATGGGGAGTGGTCTTCGAGGTGATCACCTGGGCGATTCTGGGGGTGTGCCTGGCGGTGTGGGCCATCGTCGGCTTCATCTTCTGGATCCCTCTGCTGGTTCGGGCGGCGGCCCGCTTCTCGGTGACACTGATCCAGGCCACATTCGCTGGGCGGGACGCGCATGCGGCCGGAGAGCTCCTCCGTGACGCGGTAAACTTCTATCGGCGAGGGTTCGCCGTGGCCATCGAGGCGGTGGGCGATCGGCGCTTCCACGTCACTCAGGAGGCCCAGGAGATCAAGCGGCGACAGCCACGGCGCTTCGTGTGGGAGTTGGCCTGGGTCGTCATCATCTGGTATCCCATCCTCCTCTGGCTC
>JBDHKE010000284.1:0-2657 GCA_039586555.1 Gemmatimonadota bacterium
CCCGGCATCACCAATATGATGGTCCGGCGGGCCTCCGAGGTGCTGGACCGGATGGAGACGGTGGACATCTTCTTCGCGGCTTTCCGCTGCCTGGCTCCGGCCCCGGGCCTGCTCGGCACGACCCTGTGGGAGTTCAACCCTGAGGAGGAAGAGCGGGAGGAGGTCTTCTTTGAAGATGGGACCTGGCATCCCACGCCGCCCCTTTCCGGGGAACGGGTGGTCCGGTTCCACGACCAGATCGGCGAGCGGAAGGTCTACTACGTGCCCCACGACGAGTCCAATACGCTTCCTCGTTCCTTCCCCACACTGCGACGGGCCGCGGTGCGGGGGTGTTTCCCACCCCACGTAATGGCGCTGATGGGGGCGCTGATGCGCGGAGGGCTGCTCTCCAGCCGCCCGGTCCGCATCGGTGACACGGAGTTGCCTACTATCGAAGCGGTGCGGGCGCTGCTGGCCGAGAGCCCTTTCTCCAAAGAGAACCCAATCTGGGCCTACGGCCTGGTGGTGGAGGTGACCGGCCAGCGGGGCGGCCGCCGGGTGAAGTGCACCTACCGCAGCAAGCACCCGCCGCAAGAGGAGTGGGGTGAGGAGGCGGCTTACTCCAAGAACGTGGGCATCCCCCTCTCCATCGGGGCGCAAATGATCGCTCACGGCCAGATCACTGGTAAGGGGGTCCTGCCGCCGGAACTCGCTTTCCCCACAGAGCCCTTCTTCATCGAATTGGCCCGGAGGGGGATCATGGTGGAGGAGGAGATTGTTGAAGAAGGGGAGTTGGCGTAGGACGTAAAACCTAAGACGTAAAACGTAAAGCATACGGAGGTCAATATGGCGCGTAATCTGAGCAAGACCCGTGCCCTGTTTGAAAGGGCTAAGCAATTCATCCCCTATGGCGTCCACTCTAACTTTCGGTACTGGGGGGACGAGGACACCTTGGTCATCACCAGGGGGGAGGGGGCCTACATCTGGGACGCCGATGGTAACCGGTACATTGACTATCGGTTGGCCTTCGGCCCCATCATCCTGGGCCACGCCTACCCACAAGTGGTGGAGCGGGTGGCGGAGGCAATCCGCGACGGGACGCTCTTTGCCTGGACAACCCCCCTGGAGATCCGGGTGGCGGAGCGAGTCGCCCGCATGACCGGCGTGGACAAGGTTCGCCTGTCCAACACCGGCACCGAGGCGACGATGCACGCCCTGCGCATGGCCCGCGCCCACACCGGCCGGGAGCGCTTCATAAAGTTCGAGGGCCAGTACCACGGGATGTACGACTATGTGCTGTTCACTACCGCCTCGACCCCAGTGAGTGCTCTGGGCTCCCGCCGCAATCCCATCAATGTCCAGATGAGCTCTGGCATCCCCGAGGGCATCCGCCGCTACGTTATCAACCTGCCCTTCAACGACCTCGAGCGGCTGGAGGAGACGGTAGAAGCCCGCTGGCATGAGCTGGCGGCCATCATGGTCGAGCCGCTGCTGGGCAACGTCGCCGGCATCCCGGCCCGGACCGACTGGCTGGAGAAGGTCCGCGAACTGTGCGACCGCTACGGCATCGTGCTCATCTTCGACGAGGTGAAGACCGGCTTCCGCATCGCCCGGGGTGGGGCGCAGGAGTACTTCGGCGTGCAGGCCGACCTGGTCACTTACGCCAAAGCGATGGGCAACGGCTTCCCCATCGCTGCCATCGCTGGCAAGGAGGAGGTGATGATGGTGGTCGAGCCGGGGCGGGTGTCCCACGGTGGCACCTACACCGGCAACGCCGTCGGCACCGCCGCTGCCGATGCGACACTGGAAATCCTGGAGACCGAACCCATCCTCGAGACCCTCTTCCAGCGTGGCCAGAAGCTGATGGATGGCATCCACGATATCCTGACCCGGGTTGGCATCCCCCACTACGTCACCGGCCTGCCGCCCATGTTCAGCTTTATCCTTGGTGTGGAGGAGGAACCGGTTGACTTCCGGGACTACTGCGCGGGTGACGATCCCCTCTACGAGCGGCTGGTGATGGCCCTCCTCGAGCGGGGGGTGATGCTCGACGCTGACGGCCGGGAGCCTTGGTTTCTATGCTACAGCCATAGCGAGCAGGACATCGCTGCTACGTTGACGGCGTTTGAGGATGCGGTAAAAACCGTGAAGCGTGAAACGTGAACTGAGGAGGTGGCCCATGCCTTACGGATACCACGGCAAGATTCTGCACGTGGACCTGACGGCGGGGAAATTGAAGGTGGAGGAGCCAGACGAGACCTTGTACCGCAAGTACACGGGCGGGAGTGCGATGGGGGCCTACTACCTCCTGAAGCACACCCCGCCCGGGGCCGACCCGCTGGGGTTGGAGAACACTCTTAGCCTGATGGTCGGCGTCGTCACCGGCGCGCCCATCTCCGGACAGTCCCGCGTCGCCGCCACGGCCAAGTCTCCCCTCACCGGCCTCGTCGGCGACTCGCAGGCCGGCGGGTTCTGGCCTGCAGAGCTCAAAGCAACTGGCTTCGACGGCATCGTGGTCCATGGCAAGGCTGAGCGACCCGTCTATCTGTGGGTGCACGACGGGGAGGCGGAACTGCGGGACGCTGCTCACCTCTGGGGGCAGTTCACCGCCGACGTGGAGGACGCCATCCGGGAGGAACTGGACGACGGGCGCATCCAGGTTCTCCAATGTGGCCCAG
>JBDHKE010000285.1:0-2647 GCA_039586555.1 Gemmatimonadota bacterium
CGAGCTACGTGCCGGAAATGGCGAACGTCTACGATCTGGCGCTCAAGTGGTTCCCCATCGTGGCGGCCTTCGCGTTCTTCCTGGGCATCCTCTCCTTCGCCCTCCACCACACCACCAAGATCCGGCGGAAGGTGGAAGGGTGGGGCTACAGCACGGTCGCGCTGGGGGCCTTCGCCGTGATGGTGGCCGCGGGGGTCCTGGCCCGGGTCCTCGTGGGTCGGGAGACGCTGTTCCGGGGGACTCCGGAGTCGAGCGTCTTCCAGTGGCTCTTCAACCACCTGCAGGTGCAGATGGAGGCGACGATGTTCGCGCTGCTCGCGTTCTACATCGCGTCCGCCTCCTTCAGGGCGTTCCGGGCTCGGAACCTCGAGGCCACGCTGCTCCTGCTCGCGGCCACACTCATCATGATCGGCAAGGTGCCGCTCGGCGAGGTCGTCTGGGGTGGGTTCTCGGATGTGCAGCAGTGGATCCAGGACTTCCCCAACACGGCGGCGAAACGAGCCATCATGATCGGGGTCGGCCTGGGGATGGCGTCCACCGCCCTGAAGCTGATCCTCGGCGTCGAGCGCGCCTATCTGGGAAGGGGGTCCTGAGCCATGCGCGACTTCATCGTGAAGCTGTCGAACATGGACCGCAGGTTCGTCTTCCTCATGGTCGGGATCTTCACCGTGGCCCCGTTCTGCATCCCGGGGGGCCTCGGCCTCCCACTCCCGGAGGTCACGCGGTACACGAGGATGGTCTACGACGAGCTGGAGCAGCTCGGTCCCGACACCAAGCCCATCATCCTCTCCATGGACTACGACCCCGGCACGCTGGCGGAGTTGCAGCCCATGGCCGAGGCCGTCCTGAGGCACATCTTCGCCCGCAAGGGCAAGGTGATCGTCGTCACCTACATGCCCACGGGGGCCGGCCTGGCGCAGGAGACGCTCTACCGGGTCGTGGGGGAGTTTCCGGAGATAGAGGAGGGCGTGCACTTCGCCTTCCTGGGCTTCAACTATCCGCCGAGCGCCTGCATGCAGTCGATCGGGCGCAACATCCGGAACAACTACCCGAAGGACATCCGGGGGATACAGCTCGACGACATGGCCCTGTTCGAGGGCGTGACGAACTACGACGACATCCACATCGTCCTGGACCTCGCCGGCAACAACATGCCGGTCTACTGGATCTCGAACGCCCACGAGCGCTTCGGGGCCCGCTTCGCCATGGGGGTGACCAACGTCATGGCCGGCGACTTCACCCCCTACATCGGCCGCCAGAGCCAGGGGATGCTGCAGGGCATGCGTGGGGCCGCGGAGTACGAGAGGCTCATCCAGGAGGCGGGCTACTGGCCCAGCCTGGGTGACGCGACGACCGGCATGGACTCGCAATCCGTCACCCACGTGCTCATCCTCCTCCTGATCCTCCTCGGGAACGTGGGCTATTTCCTCGGCCGGAAGACCCGGGGAGGTGCGTCATGAGTCAGACCGGCAAGGCGATCTTCCTCGTGGTCCTCGGCCTGATCATCGTCGGATCCGGCCTCGCCACCGACTCCTTCTCCTCGATGCAGGGAGTCGGGACGCTCGTCGGTGCCTGGCTGACGATCTGCGTCCTGTCCTTCCTGTTCCGCGACAACCCCTTCTACCGGTTCGCCGAGCACCTGATGGTCGGCCTCGCGATGGGCTACTTCGCGATCTACTACGCCTTCCAGATCCTCGAGGCCCAGTGGTACGACCGGCTGTTCAAGGGGGACCTCTACGACAGCGAGGTCATCTTCGGCAGCCAGGCCATCTACCGCTACGCGCTGGTCATCCCCGCGATCGGCGGCCTGCTGATGCTGACGCGCGTCTTCCCGAAGATCGGGTGGCTCAGCAGGTGGTCGATGGCCCTGGTGATCGGGATCGGCTCGGGCATCGCGATCCCGTGGACGATCCAGGCGAACATCACGACGCAGCTTCTCGTCGCCTCGAAGCTCCCCGCGCGCTACATGACGGCGCTCTGGGAGAACCCGGGAGCGACCGAGGGCATTCCGGACCTGTTCCTCTGGGAAGTGGGTGTGCCCGTTCTCATCGTGGGAACGGTGTGCGCTCTCATCTACTTCTTCTTCTCGGTCCCCCATCGCGGCATCATCGGCAAGGCGGCCACCCTCGGCATCTGGGTGCTGATGCTCGGCTTCGGCACGTCGTTCGGTCTCACCGTGATGGCCCGGCTCTCGCTGTTCATCGGGCGGATCATCTACATCTTCAAGAACTGGCTCGACGTCCCCTGGTTGACGTAGGGAGGCCTCACGCCCGGACCATACTTCGGCTCCCTACGGGGAAAGCTGATAGTATTGGACGTCTTCTCCTGGGTGCTCTGCCGGCGTGAGACCTTCTCGATGAAGCCCTTCCGATTCCACAACGGTCTGCTGTCTCTCGGCCTCGTCATCATCCTCGCGGGATGCGGGCAGGAGGATCCAGGCCCCGTCTACGACCGGGCGGAGGCCTGGGAATACCTGGAGCTCGGCACCGAGGCCGAGTTCGACCGGGGGCTCGAGACCCTCCGCACCGTCCCGATCGACCCCCCGCCGCGCTGGGGCGAAGAGTACGACCCGGAGGTTGACCCTCCGATCCCGTTCGACGCCTCGGAGTGGGAGACGGGCGAGCCCTTCGACATCGTGGCCGACCCT
>JBDHKE010000122.1:0-10784 GCA_039586555.1 Gemmatimonadota bacterium
TTCGATGAAGCGGCGTTCAGCAGATCGGTGGGTGGCAAGGCCGTCGCAGGAGAGTTCGGATTCACCACGCCGGAGCGGATCTGGATCCGGCCCACTTGTGACGTGAACGGGATCGTCTCGGGCCACGTCGGCCAGGGCACCAAGACCGTCCTCCCGGGACGGGCGCTGGCGAAGCTGAGCTTTCGTCTGGTCGCGGAGCAGGATCCGCAGCGGATCCATGGCCTGCTCGAGAATCACGTCCGACGGGTCGTCTCTCCCGACGTGACAGTTGCGGTGAAGAGCGTGTACGGATCGAAGCCCTGGAGGCAGGACCCCCGGGGTCCCGTCTTCGAAGCCGCGCGTCGAGCGCTGGAGGAGGCGTTCGGGCAGCCGGCGGTGGTCGCGCCCCATGGGTCAAGTCTGGCCCTCGCCTCCGTGCTCAAGGAGCACTTGGGCGCTCCCATGTTCCTGATGGGCTTTGCTTGGCCCGGAGCCAACATGCACGGTCCCAACGAGTGGTTCCCCTTGGAAAACCTTGAAAAGGGCGTCCGGGCCGTGGCCGGCTTCCACGAGGAGCTCGCCCGGATCTGGCGGTGATTCGCCCCTGAGATGGACTCCACGCTTCGGATCCAGGGTTCAGAGGATTTGGCCTGGTCCGGCTCCCCGGGGGCGTGCGGTCGTCAAGTGACACGAAGTTCCACCAGGTTGGGGGACGCATGGTTTTCCGTCCCCATCCTCCCTGGCGAGTGGACCAAGACCGAGAGCCCGCGGGCGAGCAGTATCTGGTGAGCGCTTCCAGCCAAGTCATCGTTCTGAACGCCGCTCATCCTCGGCTGTTGCGCCGCCGCCCCTCTACGCCACTACCCCACCCTCTGTGAACACCAGCTCCGCCACCGAGAACGGCGCGGATCCGGTAGCCGTCGCCCGAAGCGCTGCACGTCGACCCGTAGGATCATGAGCGACCGGTATACGGGGGATGGTCTCAAGAGAGTCCCAGCGGATGGCGAGCCAGAACTTCCCCGTCTCCCTGCGAGTCCTGCCCCGGGCCCGTGCCGCGTCGAACTCGGCCAGCATCTCGGCCCCGAAGCGGTCTCGGAACCAGAACGGGTAGAGGAGGAGCAGCATCCGGAACATGGAGCGGCCGGACATTAATTCTCAGACGATGCGCCGCAGGCGCGCATATTCCACGACGCGCTCCAGGGTCGCTGCTTCCCGGGAAAGGACCTCGCGTCCGTAGGGTGTCAGGGCGTAGTACTGTCGGCGCTCGTCGGCCTCGTCTTCAGGAGGATCGACCTCCTCGATCAGGCCGACTTCGGCGAGGCGGCCAAGGGACCAGTACAGCGATCCCGGGCCCAGCTTCACCGAGCCGCCGGATCGCTCCTCCACCTCGCGCCCCAGGGCGTGGCCGTGAAGGCTACGCTCGGTCAGGGCGAGCATCAAGAAGAAGAACGCCGGCGTCATCCTGATCGGCGGCTTCCGATCGTCCACGTCACGCCTCCGTGCGGGAAAAGCCTTGGTTTCTGTAGTAGATAACGGACGAAGGACGTGAAAGGTTTCAGGAAGGTGGAACGTCCCAGGCCCCGCTTTGAACTTGGTTCTCAGACGTATCCGGAAACCGCCTCGGGTTTGGCTCTGATGCGGGGTATCACACCAGCGAGCCATTCGTAAGCGAGTGCGCCTGCAAACACACCGACCGCGTCTATAAGGCCGACGAGCAGAGCCTCGTGCAGTACGCCAGCGAACTCGATCACGAAAAAGAGGTGAAACCACGTCCAACTGTGCCCAAAGACACCGAAGGCGAAGAAGGCAGCCCGCGCCCAAGCGCTTTCGAAAGGCGGCCCTGCGCGGAGGACCGCATACAACCCTCCGACCCAGACCCCGAGCCCGGCGAGCAGTGCGATCTGCCTTGGCGTCGTCGGGACGAGCAACAGACCTGACGTCGGACCGACAAGGTCGGCGAGGAGCGGGGCGCCCAACGCGTGAACCGCCACGAGTCCGCAAGCCACCAGGAGGGCAGCTAGCCAAGGCTTCGACATCCCGTGCTCCGGCTTCGGGACCTCGCGTCCGACCGCCATGCCAACAAGCCATCCGGCGACCGCAAGCGGAATCAGATCCACAACACCGTTCAAGAGTTCCGCACGCAGCGTCGTCCCCAGAAACGCCCAGCTGGTGAGGAATCCGAACGACCACACGACACCGAGCGACGCTCCGAATGCCAATCCCTTGACGCCGCCGCGTCCCGGCCAGCGCTCCTGCACAACTTTGAAGAACACCGCCATCAGGACGAGTGCCAGCGCGGCGTAGCCCAGCATCGTGGGCTCCTTCATCCCGACGGTAACGAACCAGCTGGGATCGAGATCGCGGGTGAGGCGATCGGGCGGAGAATAATAGAGGGTTGGAACAAGAAGCCGGACCAGTCCCCAACCGGCGAGCGTTGCGATGATCGCAGTACCAGCGCGCACCATGTCCCGCTTCTTCCACATGCTCGAGTATGTTAACCGCTCGACACCTGACCACAAGGGAGGACGGCCGCCAACCGTCTAACCGGGCTTACTCGAGAAAGAGATGCGACATGCCCCCACCCGAGGCCCTTCCTCCATCATCGCCCCGAGGTGGCCAAGGCCCATCTCATTCATCAGAATGACGAGAAGACCCCCGCAACTTCGGCATCTCTGCGAAATCCCAGGGGTCTTGTGCGGGCTTGTAAGGCAGGCGCTCTTGACCAGCTGAGCTAAGCGCCCGTGCACAGCCCCGTGAGGCCGGCCGCGGGTCAGCCGAATTCGTCGGGGACGGACTGATAGAACTCAAAGCCGGCGGCGTCACCGGCGAAGGTGCCGTCGGAGCGGAGGGTGCCCGGGGGAGGCCCTCTCTCAGTGACCCGCCCCGCCTCCAAACGGCCATCGCAGAGCCAGGCCACCCGTTAGCGCGAAGGACCGCTCCACCACCGATCCGGAATCCGGCACTCCCATCCGCCAGGAGTAGCTCGCATAGGTCACCAGACTCGCCCAGGAGGTCAGAAGAAAATCCCCACCCAACCCGGCACTCAGCACCACGCCCGTGGAGGAGTCGTCTCCCTCGGCCCACTCCGCTCCTGGATCCAGGTTGTGCACCGTGTGCCCGACTCCCACTCCGAGCAGGCCGTTGAGCCTGAGGTTGATGCCTCCGCCATCGCCGCTCAGGAAGTCTCCGGTGCTGACGGTACCCAGGAGCTCGTAATGATCTGCAGTTCCTATTCTGCCTGAAGTGCCTCCGAGCTCAAGATCCGCTCCCGGAATGACCAGGCCCCGAACACCCAGGGACACCATGCCGAGGTGCCTGGAGGGGGCCTGGGCGACGGGAAAGAACAGCCGACCCCCAACCACCAGCGAAGACCCCATCTCCGCTTGTTCTTCCGCCTCCCCCACCAGCAGTCCAGCTCGCTCCCCGGCGGGCGAGAATCGACCCAGTAGGACCTCTCCCTGGCCGGACCAGGGAACGGATTGGGCCGAAGTCTTGCGGGAGAACCCTCCAGCCAGGAGCGGTATCAGAAGGGCTGCGACAGAGCTTCTGCACAGGGAAGGAGACCTCATGGGAACCTCCGGGTCAGGGTTGTCTGTCCCAGTCCGCCCCTCCCGCCTCCGCGCCTCCGGGAGCCGCCCATCACCTTCCGTTAAGATGTCGGCTGTGCCAGGTCCTGTTGCCCACGGCCACTCGACCAGCCCATCTTTTCCGCATGTTCGAGCTGCTCGATCGGATCAGCGACGCGCTTGCGGGTCGCTACGACGTGGAGCGCCAGTTGGGCCAGGGTGGGATGGCCGTGGTCTACCTCGCCCACGACAGGAAGCACCACCGCCCCGTCGCCATCAAAGTCCTCCGGCCCGAGCTCGCGGCGGCTGTGGGAGCCGATCGGTTTCTCCGTGAGATCGAGATCGCGGCCAGGCTCAACCACCCCAATATCCTCCCGCTTCACGACTCCGGCGAGGCCGACGGGCTGCTCTTCTACGTGATGCCGTACGTCGAGGGCGAGTCTCTGCGAGATCGGCTGGCCCGCGAGTCCCAGCTCCCGCTGAACGAGGCGGTTCAGATCGCGCGGGAGGTCGGGGACGCCCTCGGGTACGCGCACACTCAGGGCCTCATCCACCGTGACATCAAGCCCGAGAACGTCCTCTTCCAAGCGGGCCACGCCGTTGTCGCCGACTTCGGAATCGCGCGCGCTATCACCGAGGCAGGGGGCACAAGGCTCACGGAAACCGGCCTCGCCGTGGGCACCATGGCCTACATGAGCCCGGAACAGGCCGTCGGAGATAGCGAGATCGACGCACGCTCGGACATCTACGCGCTTGGCTGCGTGCTGTTCGAGATGCTGGCGGGTGACACACCCTTCGCCGCGGACAATCCGCAGGCCATGCTGGCCGAGAAGGTCGTGGGGACGGCCGCGAGTCTCAGGGACGTACGTAAGGACCTTCCCCCGACCATCGACGAGGTTGTCCAGCACGCGCTCGCGAAGGAGCCCATCAAGCGCTACGACACGCCCGCGGATTTCACGGACGCCCTCACCTACGCCACGACGACCGCAGCAATCGAGCAAGCGAAACGGAGGCGGCGACGCACCGGGTACCAGAAGGTCTTCGCAGGAGTGATGGCGCTCTCGCTCCTTGCCGCAGGCGGGCTCTGGATCTCCAGCCGAATTGGAGCCCCGGCCATCGAGCGGCTCGCCGTGCTCCCGATCACCGACTTCACGAACACGCCTGGCCAGGACTACCTGCTGGAGGGCCTGCATCAGGCCTTGATCAGTGAGTTACAGAAGGCGGGTGTGACGATCATCGGGCGGCGCGGCGTGCTGCGGTACGCCGGTAGCGCCACACCGGTTCGTGAGATCGCGGATCATCTCGACGTCGACGCGGTGGTGGACGCGTCGCTACTCCGCTCCGGCGACAGCCTCTCCATTCAGGTGGGACTGATCGATGGGGAGACCGAGGCGCAGATCTGGTCGGGGGACTTCGCAGAGTCCATGAGCAATGTCTTCGCAATTTACCAGAGCGTGACCCGTTCCATCGCAGACGAGATTCGCTTCGCGATGACGCCCGAGGCCGAGGCACGCCTCGCGGCCGCCCCCCAGGTCGTTGACCCACAGGTCTACGACCTTATCCTCCAGGGGAACTTCACGCGGTCCCGGCTGACACGGGACGCGATTGATGCCGCACAGCGGTACTACGAGCAAGCGCTGGAGATCGACCCGAACAGCGCCGCTGCGTACGCAGGCATCGCGACTTGCTGGGGCGCCCGCATGCAAATGGGATTCCTGCCCCATTCCGAGGCGGCGCCCAGGGCCGACTCCGCGGCGGCGAAGGCACTCGAGCTGGATCCCTCCCTCAGCATCCCCGAAGTGCGTTACATGCGCGCCGTCACCAGGACCTGGTACGAGTGGAACTTCGACGAGGGCACGGAAGCCTACGAACTGGCGCTCGAAGCCGATCCCAACCACGCCCATACTGCCGCCTACTTCGCGCACCACCTCCACATCATCGGCCGTCCTGAGGAAGGCGCGGCAATGTTCCAGCGCGCCCTTGAGCTGGACCCTGACGATGGGTTGATCCGCGCACTCTACGGCATGGAGCTCATGTACGAACGTCGCTTCGAGTTCGCCGTGGAGCGCATGGAGGAAGCGCTGAGAGTCATCCCGAACGACCCGATCGCCCTCTCGACGCTCCGCACCGCATACCACATGACGGGGCAGCACGAGGAGGCGATCGACGCCTGGCGCCGCTCGTACGCTTCTCGTGGCGAGACCGAGCGAGTTGAGGCACTCGAGCGAGGCTGGCAGGAGGGTGGCTACTCGGCCGCGCTGCGAGCCGTAGCGGAGCTGATGCAGGAGCAGTCCCGGCAGGGCATCTACGTCACGCCCTGGCAGATCGGAACTCTCTACACCCGAGCGGGCGATGAGGAGCTGGCACTCGACTTCCTGGAACAAGCGTACGAAGAACGGGACCCGAACACGCCCTACCTCTCGATCGACCCGATCTTCGACTACATGCGCGACAACCCGCGCTTCCAGGCACTGATCGAGAAGCTCGGTTTGGCTGCCTAAGGCTGGCGCGCCAGCGCATGCCGCCCGCAGCCAGATTGGCACTCGTCAGGGGCAGACCCGGGCGCTGCTGTCTCTCGGGTACTTATTGAGCAGGCCGCGGCGCTCGCACCCTACAGCAGGACAATGTTGTTGGCTTTGCACTCCCGGACCATATCCTCGGGCCAGATGCTTGCCTGGATTTCTCCAATGTGGGCCTTACGGAGATAGAACATGCACAGCCTCGATTGGCCGATGCCCCCGCCGACTGACAGGGGCAGCTCGCCCGCAAGCAGCCGCCGATGGAAGAGGAGCTTCTTCCTATCTGTATTGCCGCTGATCTCTAGCTGACGTACCAACGTCTCTGGATCTACGCGTATTCCCATAGAGGACAGCTCGTACGCGTCTCCCAGGAGTGGATAGTTCACCAGAATATCTCCATTGAGTCCCCTATGTCCGTCTCCGGTCTCGGTTGACCAATCGTCATAGTCCGGGGCACGTCCATCATGCGGCCTACCATCTTTCAGATCGGCCCCTATCCCTATTACGAATACTGCCCCGTACTCCCTACATATCTCCTTCTCTCTCTCGGCGGGCGTCAGCCGGGGGTATCGATCCACCAGCTCTTCACTGTGAATGAAGGTTATCTCTTCGGGAAGGATAGGCCCGAGTGTGGGATATTGCTGTGCAATGTAGCGTTCCGTTCGCGTAATGACGCCGTATATCTTCCTGACAATGTGTTTCAGGAAGTCCAGATTCCTTTCCTCATTGCTGATTACCCTTTCCCAATCCCACTGATCGACATAGAGAGAGTGCAGATTGTCGAGGGTTTCATCGGCCCGTATGGCGTTCATATCCGTGTAGAGGCCACCCCCCCGTTCAAACCCATAATCGGCGAGCATCATTCGCTTCCACTTGGCCAGGCTTTGGACAATCTCAGCCTGCGCGTCATCCATGTCTCCGATGTTGAACCGGACCGGTCTCTCGACTCCGGTGAGATCGTCATTGATCCCGGTTCCGCTTCTGACGAAGATTGGGGCCGTTACCCTCGACAGGTTCAGCTCGACAGCCAGGTTGACCTGGAAGAACTCCTTGATGAGACGGATGGCCCTTTCGGTCTCCTTGAGATCCAGGACGGATCTGTATCCCCTGGGGACCAGCAGCTTCGTGTTCACCCTCTCTCCCTTCACTCCCAGACAATGTCAGTGGCCAATACGGTTTGGCGGAATGGCTGTCGAAGTTCCATCCGAATCCTCTGGATTATTGGCCTTGGCGTGGTCCAGTGGCAATCCTCTCATGCCCTGCTGGTAGGCCGTTCTGAGCCAGGCGGTGTTCTTCCAGCCGCCCGCCGCGGCCACGTCCAAGTCATGCAGATCCTATCGCTTGGTTGCCCGCTTCCGAGGGAAGGCGTGCGAAGGGCTCTCCTTCCCCGATGATCCTGGTCTCGCTGGCTCAGCAACCCGCCCCGGAGTATCTTGGAGAAGTCGATCACCCCCGCGTCCTGAAGCCGGGCACCTGATCCCGCCCCTCGCTCCCGGCTCAATCCGCGAGTCGCACCCATGGACGCTCACCTCGAACGGCTCACGCTGGCCCTGGCTGACCGCTACTCCATCGAGCGCGAGATCGGCAGCGGTGGCATGGCGACGGTCTACCTGGCCGAGGACCAGAAGCACCACCGCCAGGTCGCCATCAAGGTCTTGAAGCCCGAGTTGGCCGCTGCCCTCGGTCCGGATCGCTTCCTCCGCGAGATCCAAATCGAGGCGGGTCTCCAGCACATCAACATAGTGCCCATCTACGACTCCGGTGAGTCGGATGGGTTCCTCTACTATGTCATGCCCTACGTGGAGGGCGAGTCGCTTCGAGCCCGTCTCAATCGAGAGAAGCAGCTTCCTCTGGATGATGCTCTGGGCATCACACACGAGATCGCCGAAGCTCTGAGCCACGCACATGATCACGGCATCATCCACCGCGATGTCAAGCCAGAGAACATTCTGCTGTCGGAGGGTCACGCGATGCTCGCGGACTTCGGTATCGCGCGCGCGGTGGGTGTGGCCGGCGGCCAGCGTGTGACCCAGACTGGACAGGTCGTGGGGACGCCGCAGTACATGAGCCCTGAGCAGGCGAGCGGCGAATCAGAGCTGGACGGTCGAAGCGACTTGTATTCCCTGGGATGCGTGCTATACGAGATGCTCGCCGGGGAACCGCCGTTCACCGGGCGTACGGCACAGGCAGTCATCGCCCGACATATCATGGAGAACCCGCCTCCTCTCCAGGTCGTGCGCCCCTCCATCCCGCCGTCCGTCGGCGAGGCGATCGAGAGAGCTCTCGAAAAGACCCCGGCCGATCGCTTCCCAACAGCGTCGGACTTCGTGACTACGCTGGAGAACTCACTGGAGCCGGAGCCGCCGGCCCCGAAAGCGCTGAGCTTCCTGCGGGAGCTGCGACAGCGCCTGGTACTTCACGTCGCCCTGGCCTACTTGGCTTTCGCATGGCTGGCGATCGAGTTCACACGCATGCTGGTCGAAAGAGCGCTGGTCGAGCGGTGGGTTGCCCCCATTGTCGTTCTCTTGCTCGCTATCGGGCTACCGTTTGTCCTGGTCGTCGCCTGGACCCGGGAGCAGCAGCAGCTGACGTCGGATACTGTCCGCTGGCCGCACTGGGCCCAGCGGGTCCGTCCGGGCCACATGCTGCTTGTGCTGGCCATGCTGTTCCTGGGGCTGCTGGCTGGCCAGCACCAACTCCAGCGGTACTTCGAGTCCGCTCCCCCCATCGAGGCCGGTGGCGGGCTCGACCCGACCTCCATCGCCGTGCTCTACTTCGACGACCACAGCGAGGGCCAGCAGTACGGCCACCTCGCGGCAAGCTTCACGAACGCTCTCATCACGCAACTCACCCAGATCGATGCTTTGACGGTCAGATCCCTGAATGCCGTCAAGCCCTACCGGGGCACGGACGTGGGCGCCGACAGCATCGCACGAACGCTCAGCGTAGGTACCCTTGTTGAAGGCAGCATCCTCGTATCACAGAGCCGAGTGCGCGTCAGCATAGGACTGGTCGATGGCGCGAACGGGGCACAGGTTCAGGGTCGCGAGCTCGAGCGGCCGCTCGGAGACATATTCGCCCTCATGGACGACGTGACTCAGGAAGTTTCTCGCTTTCTGCGTCAGCGCTTGGGGGCGGAGATTCGCTTACGCGAGTGGAGGGCAGGTACGGAAAGCCTCGCCGCTTGGCAGTTCGTGAAGCGGGCCGAGGAGCTCCGGGAGAGCGCCGAGCCTTTGGTGATGACGGGCGACACGACCACCGCGTTGACCGCGTTCGAGCGCGCCGATTCGCTACTCGCCCGAGCTGAAGCGCTCGATCCGAGCTGGCCGGAGCCAATCGTTCAACGGGGCTGGGTAGCTGCAGATCAGGCCCGGCTGTTTCCCCTCTCTCCTCGCACGTACGAAGCGGAGTGCACTTGGCGGGGGATAGCTCACGCCGAGCGGGCCCTTGAACTGGACCCCACCCACCCAGCAGCACTCGAGCTACGCGGGACCCTGCGTCGGTATCTGTGGGAATCGGCAGACTCTGTGAAAGCGGCCGAGCTGCGTGAGGGTGCCGAGACGGATCTTCGAGCGGCCGTCGCTATGGATCCGTCCCGCGCCCGTGCGTGGAGCAGCCTGAGCACGATTCTTCGCGTCACCGGGCATTTCGCCGAAGCGAAGGCAGCCGCCGAGAAGGCCTATGAAGCCGATGCGTTCCTGGCGGACGCCAGGGGAGTCCTTTTCCAGCTCTGTCACACCTCACTGGAGCTCGAGGAGTTCGACGATGTCCTGCGCTGGTGCAACGAGGGTCGGCGGCGCTTTCCCGAGAGGCGGACTTTTGTCACGCTGGAGCTCCTAGCCCTGGCCGGGGCGGGCGGGCCGGAGCCAGATGCTTCCCACGCCTGGCGACTCGCACAGAAGTTCGAGGAGCTGAGCCCCCCCCAGTACAGGACCGAGGCGCGAGTTACGGGCCTGCTGCGAGTAGCCGCCGTGTTGGCCCGTTCGGGTCTGGCTGACAGCGCCGAGGCCGTGATCCGGCAGGCTCGCGTGGCCGGCACTCAGAACGAAATGTCGGATTACTACGAGGCCAACGTTCGACTGCAGCTCGAGCAACGGGAGCGGGCAATCAGTTTGCTGCGGCGCTATCTGGAAGCCAGGCCGGACAGAAAGGCGTACATCGCGGAGGACTGGTGGTGGCGACCTCTCCGCGATGACCCTCGCTTCCGGGCACTCGTCGGCGGGGCACAATAGCCCGCCACTCAGTCGGCGCCGCGCCTGCGCCGCCGAACGATCCAAGCGGGGCTCGGCCTCAGAGTCCCCTCGCCTGTCTTCAGCTACTCCTCGACGTCGACCTCAGGATCGCATGCCTTGTGCCCGTCTTCCGTCAACGCGATGGCTACATACTTATGCTTGTGGAAGTCAGCCGGCCGCCTTGCTACCACCTTGGTTGCCTTCTCTGCCCCCGTTAGCTGATAGCGCTGGGTTTCCTTATTGAACTGGGTTATGAGGAGCCCTTCTTTGGCAATCACACGTTCCTCAAAGGGGGAATCGGGGCCGAAGACGACAGCCCAGAACTCAAGGTCATTGCTCGACCACGTTATTGTGTCGCCCTTCTTAACCCCCTTCAAGAGAGCCGGATCGCAGTGCAGCTCTTTTGTTGCTCGGTTGTAGAGAATCGTGACGCCGTGCGGAGTGGGTTCACCCTGAGTTGCCATGTGTCCCCCTTTGCCCTCCCTGCC
>JBDHKE010000123.1:0-10770 GCA_039586555.1 Gemmatimonadota bacterium
GGTTGAAAGCCGTCATCATCTGGGCTCCGCCGTTCTGGCTCTACACGATCGTGGTGGTTTACTGAAGTGGTTCCGCTGTGGCTGTGGTCGGCTTCCCTGGTGGTCTTCTTCATCGTTCTCCTTGCGATTGAGCAGGCCCCGCGCCCCTTAGAGGTGAGAAGCCGGCAGGGGCGCATTTGCCCCCCAAGAACCTGACCCGTCGTCCGGCAGATCCCTTAAGGGGTCCGAGTTTCGGTCGAGGGGATCAACTCCGGTGACGCTGGCCTCAAGTGCCGCTTGACTGAGCCCCGGATCTCCGAGCCATGGGGTGCCCGCGCAACCCGGTCGCGCAGGAACCTGGCCCTCTTCCTCGCCCAGGCCGAGTCGAAATCACTGCCCGCTGGATAGAGCCAGCTCTGCACCGTCGCTTCGCTCCGGCCACACTCCTCAGCTACCTTCGCCACGGCCATTTCAAGCGGCCTCCCTGGACCTAGGTTGAGTCTCTTCACGCAGCTTGGACGCTCGCGGAAGACACGGTGCCACCGGTAGACCCGTAATACCCACCACTCCCACGGCTCCGGCTCCGAACTCAGCAGTATCGGCCCAAATCCTCGCTCTTTCTTCCTGGGCCGACCGCGCGGAGGTCTAATCCTCCCCACCAAGCGCCCCCGAACCCACTCGGTAACCTCTGGCAGGGTCGGGGGCGGGTATTCGAGGCACTCAATCAGTTCGACGAGTTCCTCCTGCGTCGGGATGTTTCCCTGGCAGATCTGGTCCCATTCCCATTTCCAGCAGGGCTCCTTGACGAATTCGTAAAGGTCGCCGCGCTGCAGCCGGACCCGATGGCGCTCCTCTCTCCGGGCCTGCACAAAGGCATTCGTGCCGGCTCGCATTGAATCGTCCTGCGGCCTTTCGTGACCGCCCTTCGGAGGTTCTTGGGGCTTGTCCATCCTTCCCTCGCTCACTGAGAAGGGAACCGAGAGGGGTTGGGTGTGTGCCACCTGTGTGCCAACCTGGCCGGATTGACCCAGGGTTGGCGGCACTCGCGGTGCATCAATCATAGAACGGAACATCAAGTAGGGCTATGGGTTACGACGCTGGAAGTCGATAACGGCGGGCCTAGTGAAAATCAGACCAAACGGACTCATAATCCGACGGTCGCAGGTTCGAATCCTGCTGGGCCCATTGGACAGGAAGCTCGCCTCTACCGGAAACCTTCCACGCACCGGGAGCGGACCGAGAGCAAGAAGCCCGAGTTCCTTGAGATCGATGAGGCGGCCCGCTACCTGGACGCATGCAGACGTGTGCAACGCGTCTCCCGTGCGGGGCTCATCCAGTTCCCCTGCGCGCTCGTGGGCACGTTCCTCCTCACTCCCGCTCACTCCCGCTGAGCTACCCCTACTCCCCCCCTTGGCCCTCGATGGGACCCGTGAATAGGTAACACAGCGACTGGTGCTGGCCCTGTCTACAGCAGCGCCAGTCGTGCTCTGGCTGCCGCTCGTGCACCGCCTTATTCTCCAAGGGCAACCGGAAGGTGACGTATGACCGACTTTGGTCCCACACCGCTCGCAGCGAAACTCGCGGCCCTGCTCGACCCGGGCGACGAGCGACCGCTTTCGAGTCAGATCGTCGATCGGATCTGGCTCGACGTCATCAGTGGCGCGATTGAGACGGGCGAGCGCCTGCCGACGGTGCGGCAGCTTGCAATCGACCTAGGCATCAATCCAAAGATCGTCGACCGAGCGTATCAACGACTCGAGCGGCTCGGGGTCGTGTCCACCCGCCCGGGCCAGGGCACCTATGTCAGCCTGAGCGTGCCTGACGAGGAAGCCCGCAGGAGCCGGCGCGAGTTCGAGCAATGTGCCTTGGATGCGGTGGCCAGGGCCGAGGCGCTGGGGTTCTCGATCGACGATCTGCTGGACACACTCGATGACATCCGGACCACCAAACGCTTTCAGGGTCGTGAGGGAAGGAAACCATGAACGTGCTACCGGAACGCGTCACGACGCTAGCCTTAACGAGCTCGAGTGCCAGAATGGTGCAGAGTTCACCCGATGATACGCGGTATCCCCTGCCAGCTGTGGCGGCCGGCCTGGCGGGTGGTTTGGCCTTGGGAGGCGCCACGCTGCTGTTCGCTCCGGTTGCTGCTGCCGCTGCGGTAGGTGTGGCGGCCGCCGTGTTCTTCGGTTCGTCCGTCAAGTTCGCGGACCAATGGGAGAAGGCGGTTGTGCTACGCATGGGGAGGTACCGGGGGCTCCGCGGGCCGGGCGTGTTCTTCGTCGTGCCGATCGTCGACCGGGTGGCGTATCACATCGACCAGCGGATTCGGACGACGGACTTTGGTGCGGAATCGTGTCTCACCAAAGACACGGTACCGGTCAACGTGGATGCGATCGCGTTTTGGATCGTCTACGATGCCGAGCAAGCCGCGCTGGAGGTGCAGCAGTACCAGCAAGCGGTCGTACTGGCCGCGCAGACGGCGCTGCGGGACGCCATAGGCAAGCACGATCTGGCAGAGCTCATTCAATCCCGCAAGGAACTAGGCCGCGGGTTGCAGGAGACACTCGACCGGAAGATGCACGACTGGGGAATCCAGGTGCAGTCGGTCGAGATCCGCGACGTGATCATCCCCAAGGCACTGGAAGAGGCCATGTCGCGCCAGGCTCAGGCCGAACGGGAGCGCCAGGCACGCATCATACTCGGCACCGCGGAGACCCAGATCGCCTCCAAGTTTGTCGAGGCCGCCAAGAGCTACAGCGAGAACCCCACGGCGATGAGCCTCAGGGCGATGAACATGTTGTACGAGAGCATCGTCAAGCGCGGCTCACTGATGGTCGTTCCCTCCGGGCTGGCTGACTCACTCAATCTTCCGAGCGTGATGGGAATGGCCGGAGCGGCCGGGCTCGAGCCGCCGAAGGAAACAGAGGAGGGCGGCACGGGAGGCGAGGAGACCTAGCGGAGTTCCTGAACCTACCCCACTGGGGCGTCATGGCGCGGGCTCCCGCTCCTAATCACTGGTTCGGGATGAGACACTCTTCCCGTGGAGACCCCGCGCAAGTGGGTTTCGGATTCTGAGCCGGACTCCGAGCCTGACCTCGCCGTGGCCGAGCTTGCAGACCTCTTCGGTCGCTCACTCGTCACCGTGCTCGGCTGGATCCGTTCTGGACCGCTGAAGGCCTACCGTTTCCGGGTGGTAAGGCCTTGAGACGAAGACTGGAGAGACCTCAGGACAGGAGGTAGTCGATCACATCCTTGGCGGTATAGGAATCCCGGCCCCCGAGGAACTGCCGGAGGTTCTTGAGATCGTCCCCGCTGGTGAGGAGGGGCGCCTCTTCAATCCCTTCTCCCCTGGGTTGGGCGTACCCCACGTTAGCCAGGAGAGCGTTGCAGAGGCACTGCCGTCCCCGGGTCTCCTCTTCTAATCCTCCCTTTGCCACGAAGGTGCGAGCGGGCTCTGCGGGACATCGGTATCCTATCGTCCCGTCCTCCTTCCTGAAGGGAGTCCGGAGATACCCCAAGTCGCAGACTCGCTGTCGACTTTCGTAGATCTCCCGGCAGGTGAGGCTGATCTGTAGCTCCACGGTCTTGAAGGGGAAGCCCGTCGGGGAGGCCCGATCGGCCGTGATCACGTCCACCTCCCCCCTCTTGCACAGGTCGAGAACTGCGCGTTTGAGGCCCTCCAGGAGCCCCGACTCCTGGCAGTACGCGAAGAGCGTTCCGACCTGTATTCCGACGCCACCCTCCTTCTTGGCTTCCTCGATCTGACCAGGATGGCCGGTTCCTCCGGCGAGCCAGAAGGGGAGGCCAAGTCTCCTCAACTTCCCAAGGTCTACCGTGTCCCTCTCTCCGTACACGGGCTCTCCCCGGGCATTCAGCTGCTTCTCGCCACGGGGTGGGGCGTTGTGCCCCCCGGCGCTTGGTCCCTCCACGATGAATCCATCCACCCGCCCATTGGCCTTCTTGGCGAGCATGGTGGCAAGGGAATTCGACGCGATGATGGGCAGGAACCTCGGTCGCTGCAGTGGAGGAAGGGCCTGGTCGAAGGATTCCTTGGGATCGAAGTAGAGGCGGTCGTCATCCCCAGCCTTCGAGCCCTGAACGTCAAAGCGAATAGAAGACGGTTCGTGGTTGGCGAGAGAGTCCAGCGCCCCAGGAATCTCCCGGGGAATCCCAGCCCCCATAAGGACGAAATCTACCCCAGCCAGCATGGCGCCATAGAGGGATGGGAGCGTGGGCATCTGGATCTTGGAGAGGAAGTTGATCCCCACCTTCCCCTCATGCCCTTCCCTGGCCAGCCAAACCTCGACGAAGTTGGCCAAGACCGTGAGATCATTCCTGAAGGAGTCCACTACCTGGCGGTACATGGGCGCCACGGAGTAGGGCTCTCCCTTGGCTCGACCTTCGGGTCTGAAGAACCGAAGAAGGGTTTCGGAGGCAACCAACGGGGCAGGGAAGGCCTCCATGGCCCGGCGAAGGTGGCCACCCAGGTCGCCGTCCTGAAGGCGCCGGACGAGGAGATTGTCCAGCGCAGTGCCTGAGACCACACCGAGTTGCCCCTGTTGGGCTACGGCTCGGGCGAGAGGCCAACTCGAAACGCCGACTCCCATTCCCCCCTGGATGATCACGGGGAGGGCGTCAACATCCATACCCATCATACCCCTTGAGGACCTTGATCAAGAGAATCTAGCGTGCCGTTTGAGAAGTCGCGTGTGATCAGCCACGACGCACCGGTCGCCGTCAAGTGCGCAGATGGAATGCGGCACAGAGACCTCCTGCCCGCCCGCAGCCACCGCCTGAGTTCCTGGCGATTCTGCCGACTCACGTCCGTCTCCTTCGGTGGCCTGGCCATAGTCTCCAATCTGAGGCCTTCCCTCTATTATGCCAGCCTATACAAATGGGACACTATTGGTGAGGGCCCGAGCGCAGCAGGAAAGCCTCTCCGCAGAGCACAGAGATCACGCCGGAGATCATGGGACTGCGGACGAAGCGATACGGGCCGCGGACGACCAGGTTGCGGGGCGGGTCCCAGCGGCGAGGGTGCCTCGTCCTTGGGTCGCGAACGGCGGAGTACCACGTGGGATCGGAGGGGGCCGCGCGGATGGCTCTGGACGCGGCGTTGCGCTGCGACGGGGAGCGCAAGGGTGTGGATCTCTCGGCAACCCGGGCGGCGGTGGCGGGCCTCTCCGGTCAGGCGCTGCTGGACGAGATCATGATCCAGAAGTACTTCGCGCTGTTCATGAACCGGGAGGTGTGGAACGACTACAAGCGCACCTGCCGTCCGCGACTTCCCACCTACCACGGCCTGGAGCTTCCCGGGCGCTACCTCTACCCCGGCACCGCACGGGAAACCAGTCCCGACATCCCCCCGCCAGACCTGCAGCCGGACCGCAACGCCAACGATCCCAGTCCGTGCCCGAACGCGGGGTAGGGCGAGGACGCTCGCACCGCGGACACGCGCCGGTACCCGCTAGACGAGCCGCCGGACGGGTCTCATCCTTCCACGATGATCGGCCGGCTCGTCACCACCGGTGTCCGGCCGGGGAGCTCGAGTCGCAGGTGGAGCGTGTACTCTCCCGGATCCAGATTGGGAAGCTCCAATTCGACGGAGCGGAACACGGTCTGCACGATGTCCGGACCCGTGTCGCCGAACGTGATGTCCACTGACTCTTCCGGTTCGATCACTCCCAGGAACTCTCCCACCCTTGTGAGGAAGCCCGGGTGACCCCCACTGAAGCCGATGGTGACCCGGACGGGCTCCAGGATTCGTAGCCCGTAGACCTCCCAGAGAACCGGGAACCGCTCGCCCCGTCTGAGCCGCACGCCAGGCCGCACGTGAGGCAGGGCCTCTTCGAGGGACTCAGGGATGGGCGCCCCTTCCTTCAGGATCATCAAGTCCGAGACGCCGACCAGACCCGGCGTCAAAGGGAGCTGGACCACACCCTGCCGTGCGCGCCACGCCCTTTGCCCCTGCAGGTCCACGACTTCGAGGCTGCTTACGTAACGACCTGGCCACGTCTGGATGGTCAGGACGCCCTCGGGCTCGCCGCCCCGGACGACGATCGGCTCCTCTCCGTTCTCGGGTACCAGGAACAGTGCCGCGTCGGGCTCGCCCCAGATGGTGCCAGCGGGACCCCATGCCGAGGCTACCCCTCCGCTGGCCTCATCGTCGGGAACGGTAGGTCGGTAGGCACCCACGACCAGCATCTGGTCGTCCCTCCGGAAGCGACCCACCTGTGTCTCCAATCCCCGGATGTCGGGGGCGTAGGGCGGCGCGTACCACGTCCTCGCCTCCCGGGGCGCGGTGATCCAGCTCTCCGGAGGAATGTCCGAAGGGGACTCCAGGAACTCCTCAGGGAACAGGTATCCCCGGCTCTTCGGATGGTGATGCCCGACCATGCGACGGGTGTCCAGCCTTCCGCCGGGGGCCATCGTTCTCGCCGGGTTGTGGGTGCGGCTGTACCCGGTGTTCCTGCCGTAGCGAATCAGGGTCTCTTCGAGGTCCTCATCCCACCCCAGCCCCAGCGGGTCCGCCGCGTCCTTTCGGTTCATGGCTACGACCCACCGGGCGAAGTGGTCCGTCAGGCGATCGTTGCCCTCGATGAGGAGGAGCGGATCCGACAGGCGCCAGAAAAGCTCGAACTGCCGGTCGCGCTCCGTCGGCGCCCGGCTTCTGAATTCCTTCTCGGCATCTCTGGTGAAGATGTAACTGGGCGTCGTCCACGCCTCCCGCTCGTCGTCCGGCATGGCAGCGAGCGCTTCGCGGAAGGCGGTCTCCGCCTCGATGTGCTCGCCACGGACGTGGAGGACGTAGCCGAGGAGCGCGCTGCACCACCACGTCTCCTGGATCCCACATTCCGTGGCGACCCGCTCCGCCTCCCCGAGGTTTCCGTTTTCGGCGAGGTAGTGGACCAGCTGCCCGATGACCCAGCGGTCATGGATCTGTTCGAAGGCGTCGAACAGGGATCGGATCAACTCGACGCGCGCCCGACCGACCTCGCGAAGCTCGGCGGGAAAGTCCTCCTCGCCCTCGCCGCCAAACCAGATGCAGATGCGCCCGATGCGCTCGTCGCAGGCCCCGCCCCGCCGGTCCGCCTTGACGGGGGTGCGACTCTCACGGAAGCGCTCGAACTCCCGCTGAAGCTTCTGCACATCGTCGAGAATCTGAGCGGAGTCGGCGGGCGTGCCCTGGGAGAGAACGCTCGCCGGGCCGAGCAACAGGGCGACAGCCGTCACCCCGACCGCGGAGAGGCGGGCTTCGAGTGGTCGAATGGAGGCTCGCATGGCGTCTGTGGCGCAGGTGTCAGTCACGGTCAGGATACTCTCATACGACGGGGCGCGATCCGAAGATCCCAAGCCGGAGAGGAGCGCCGCACAAGGCGCCGGCGCCAAGGGCTGCCTTCCCGGACATTCTCCCCGTGGGATGCCGAGCTGCGTCGTTGGCTCCGCGAACCGCCCCGGAGTATCTTGCAGCAACGGATCACCCCCGCATCCTGAAGCCGGAAACACGGCGCCACCACGTTCCGGATTCTCCCGGAGGCACCCATAGACGCTCTGCTCGAACGGCTCACGCAGGCCCTCGCGGACCGTTACACCATCGAGCGCGAGATCGGCCGTGGTGGGATGGCGACGGTCTATCTGGCCGAGGACCTGAAGCACCGCCGCCAGGTCGCCATCAAGCTCCTGGGACCTGACCTGGCAACGGCGGTCGGTGCCGAGCGATTCCTGCGCGAGATCGAGACCGCCGCCAGCCTCACTCACCCCCACATCCTTCCGGTTCACGATTCAGGCGAAGCCGACGGTCTGCTCTACTACGTGATGCCGTACGTGGAGGGGGAGTCGCTGCGGGACCGACTTGAGCGGGAGAAACCGCTCCCCATTCACGAGGCCGTCCAGATCGCTCGTGAGGTGGCGGGAGCCCTGGACTTCGCTCACCAGCGGGGTGTGATCCACCGGGATGTGAAGCCGGAGAATATCCTGCTGGCAGCCGGCGAGGCCGTACTCGCCGACTTCGGGATCGCAAAGGCGGCAGCGGACGCGGGAGAGGAACGGCTCACGAAGACCGGCGTGTCGTTGGGGACCCCCGCCTATGCGAGCCCCGAGCAGGCGGCGGGAGAGCGGGATCTTGATGGCAGGAGCGATCTCTACTCCCTCGGCTGCGTGTTGTACGAGATGCTGGCCGGGGAAACACCCTTCGACGGCCCAACACCCCGGAGCGTCATGCAGAAGCACCTCGCCGTGGAGGCGCCGCCCGTCGCCGTGCTGCGCCCCGGGGTGTCGGCACCGCTGAGCCGTGCCGTGTCCCGATCCCTGGCCAAGAACCGGGCGGACCGTTTCGGATCGGTGCGAGAGTTCGAGGGCGCGCTCCGGAACGCTCGGCAGGAGGAGGACACCGCACCCGGAGACGATGGTCGCCGCCGTCATCCTCTCCTCGTGTCCTTCCTCATCGGGCTTTCCGTCGTTGCCGTTTCCAGCCTCACCATTCTCGTGACCCGCGTGGGGGATCGGCCCACACCTGAACCGATTTCGGGGTGGGAGGCGCCCGGGCCTCCGGGGGTGGTGGCGGTCCTTCCTCTGGTGAATCTGAGCGCGGAGCCAGGCAACGAGTATTTCGCGAGCGGCGTGCACGAGGACATCCTGACGCACCTCTCCCGAATGTCAGGCCTCACGGTAATCTCCAGGACTTCGGTGCAGAGATATGCCGATACCGATCTGAGCCTCCGGGAGGTCGCTGCGGAGCTTGGGGCCGGATCGATCCTGGAAGGCAGCGTCCAGCGGGATGGGGACCGGGTCCGTGTCGCGACCCAGCTCATCGATGCCGCGTCTGATGCCCATCTCTGGGCCGACACCTACGATCGGATACTGGAGGACATCTTCGAGGTCCAGACCGAGATCGCCCGTGAAGTCGCCTCGGCTCTGGAGGCTGCGCTCACGCCTGAGGAGGAAGGCCGCATCGCACAGGTCCCCACCCGGAGTTTGCGTGCGTATGAGCTGTACCTGCAGGCGAGACAGTTTGACGCTGCCGATCTCCAATCGGTCGAGGGGATCTATGCTCAGGAAGAGCTCCTTGAAAATGCGCTCAGCCTGGATCCGCGTTACGCGCGAGCCTGGGCGGCTCTAGCCGAGAACTATGCGGTGAGGCCGACCTCCTATGGCCTCCAGGAATTCTGGGGCGACTCGGCGCTGGCTGCCGCGCGGCGCGCCATCGAACTGGATCCGGAGCTGGCGGAAGGCTACGCCGCTCTTGGCCTGGTCTACCAGGAGCGATTCCTCTACGCAGAGGCGCTGGAGAATTACCGACAGGCCGTTCGGCTGGACCCGAACCTCGCGGTCGCCTACCGGGAGATCGGGAGAATGCAGGCGAGCCTGGGACGGTTCGACGAGGCACTACGGAGCTATAGAAGCGGCCTGCGGCGAGATCCGCACGTCGAGTTCCTGTACTCCAATATCGCACACATCTACGCGGCCCTCGGCGACCTGCCCACCGCGGAGCGATGGTTTCGCGAGCAGATCGCTCGCTCGGCTCCGGGGTCGGAAGACGCCGCGTTCGTCGAGGCGTGGATCCACTGGTGGGCGGGGCGTCCGGACCGGTCCGTGGAGCTCATTCGGAGGGCGATTCCTCTGGTATCTCGCGAGCCGATCCCCCGGATGGGGCTGGCGGAGCTGGCTCTGGCCGCCGGGGACAACGAGCTGGCCGCGGAGCAGGCTGAGGAAGCGATGCGCCTTTCGCCCGATCCCGGCAACCTGGCCTTCAACTATCTGGGAACGACGATTCTGGGAATCGCACTGGAGCGACTCGGAGATCACGAGGCCGCCCGAGCCCACCTCGAGAACAGCCTCTCGAAGCGCCGCACGGTGATCGAGCGCGGTGGACAGGATCCTCTCACCTCCATGGAGCTCGCGTTGGTGCGGGAGGCGCTCGGCGACCGGGAGGAAGCGGTCCGCTGGGTCGAGCGAGCCTACGAGGCGGGCTTCCGCAATGTCCACCGGATGGAGGTCGGCTCCATCTACGACGGTCTCAGACAGGACCCGCACATTGAGCGGTTGATGGGCCTGATGAGGTCAGACGTGGAAAGGATGAGGGAGGCGCTCTTCCGGGAGGAGGAAGCGGCAGGCTTGCGCCCGGCGGGCCAGGTATCGCGGGGCGCCGTGAGTGCAAGGCGGGTCGGGGAGGGGAATCAGATCGGGTGAAACGCCGCTGTGACCCACTGATCCGGGGCAGCATCGCACGTCACTGACCCACCGCCGATTTCCCGGAGGCTGATCCACCTCGAATAACGCCCTGGTGAGGGAGGAGGTCGCGGGTTCGAGGCGAGGCCGGCGCAAGCCGGGTGAGACGACCGAGGAGGCCGAAGGCCCCGGAGGTCCATCCTGCTGGGCTCACCGATGTAAAATATTGCAAAGTCAAGAGTTAGAGAGATTGGGTCGGCCGGTGCAGGCTGGCCCGATGTGCTTGGTGTGTGGCGGTAGGGCAAGAGGCCTTGCCAAGACCTGCCCGGGGCTTTCTGCTTCCCGGGTTTGCGCCCCCTGAGAAACGCGAACCGACCTCGTTGGCTCGTCAGACCGTCGCTCAACGAACGAATTGTCGTCAGGGAGCGACGATGGGTTCCCGAAACCCCGCGACGCCCCAGAACAAGCAGGTGAGCAGCCACGCGATGGCCAGAACAACATGGTACGTGCGATTGCTCGCGCGGATACCGATGAGGAACCCGACCCCGAAGATCACGAGCGTAGACAGGTGAATCGGAGACCAGTCGATGCCGAGTGCTTGCCGCTCCAGGGCGGCGTCCGAGA
>JBDHKE010000286.1:0-2633 GCA_039586555.1 Gemmatimonadota bacterium
GGTTTCAGAAAGAGTCTGGTATCCATGGAGACCACCGTTGTTGATAATCATCTGGTCGTCAATGTAGAGGCGGCTTCCATCGTCGCTGCCCAGGTGAAAGGTCACGTCCAGCGTGTCGCTCCCCTTCGCCGTCACAAAGAGCTGCCCGGTCCATCGGGCCGCGAAATCATCTATCGGCAGGCCGGTGGAGAAAGGACCTGTCCCTGGCGCCAGGTCAATGGACGGGGCCACCTGTTGGTAAACGGGCGTCATGGCGTCGAAATCGGGGAAGTGCTCAACCACCCCTTCGGGGTCAAAGACTTCGAACGTGAGCCCTGGATCGAGGATGCCCACTGCCGATGCCGCGGACGAACTGGTCCTGTCGATGCTAAGGAACTCCAGGCGTTCCAGGTTCGACAGGCCGACCCGTTCCCCGTAAACACCGTAGAAAGGTGCGGGGTCGAGGATCGGATTGCCGTCGAGGCTGAGGTGCTGGAGCGCATAGACTTCGCCCAGGTGTTCTATGGGGCTTAAAATTACGTTGCCGTTCTCATCGATTCCGCCCGGCCGAGCATCTGTCACACCGCTGTTGAAGTCGAGGCTCAGGGTCTCCAGGTTGATCATGCCCACCACGTCGCCGCTGTAGTCTCGCCGTGGCACGAGAGGGAAGAAATCACGGATATCGTTGTTCCCGAGGGCAAGGGAGTTGAGGCTGATGGCGTGCTCGATCCCTTCGAGGGTTTCAATACCCAGACCCGATGCGTTCAGGCGGGTCAGGCTCGCCAGATCCGAGGCCAGGATGGGCTCGTGCACCACGGGTGTATCCTGGAAAGAGGCCGTGGTAGGGAGCCCCAGTTCCTGTGCGATCAGGCCGAGCAGCGCCGGATCCATCACATCCACCTCGGGGTCGGGATGGTATCGCGGTCGATCTGTGAACTCGGCAAGGGGGACGTCAAGCCTCGGGGCCTCGTCGGGGGTCCGGTCGCGGATCTCCATGGATTCGCCCACGAACCGGTCTACGCCACTCTCGCCGAACAGGCGGTCCACATCGTGATTGCCCACCAGGATGTCCTCCCCCTCACCCCCGTAGATCACGTCACGGTCGGGCTGGACATCGGAGGCATGGGTGACGCCCGCAATGGGCGCGCGGACGCTGATCTCAAAGGGCAGATCCCCCTGCTGGTCTGCACCGGCGGGGTTGTAAACCCTGAGGTAAAAGGAGCCTGCGGGGAGCGCGCGCATGGAAATGTTCGCCCGCCCCTCCATCACCATGACGCCCTCTGCATCGTAGAGATCCCCTAAAACGCCCGCCCTGGCCGCATCCACCTTCAGCTCAGCGCCGGGCTCACCGGTCAGGGTCGGTCGCAAGACACCGACCAGGGGTGCCTTGTCGCCGATGAGCGGGTTCTCCAATTTTACGGTAATACGGGTTTGGCCTCTCTGGGCCGCCCCCCGCACCGCTCCCGTGAGATTGATATCAATGTTGGTCTCTCCCGCCGCCACGTCGATGAGTTGGGTGAGGATCTCATCGCTTCCCGCATCCCCAATGCGAACCTCGCCGTCCCCCTCGCTTGCAGCGACGCTCATGCTAAGCCGCGCCGCCTGATTGAGCGGTTCGGTCAGTGGCAGCGACAAGGTGATACGGCGCAATCCTCCCGGTTCAAGGCCGAAGGGGATCAGGCTGATCAGGTCAAATTCGAAGACTCCCACATGATCCTCTTGGCTGCCGATCAGGGTCACGGCACGCTCTTCGTTATTCACGGTCAGGGTGAGATCCCGGCGGACCTCATAATCCACCTCTGCCCCAGGGTCCCTGTCCCGCAGTGTGGCCTGGTCTGTGGCCGGGATGAGGAAGGCCACGTCAGCCCAGTCCGGGCTCAGACGGATGATGTTGCCGCCACGCCCGTCACCCAGGGTGCGGAAGCGGTACCACATCTCCCCGCTGGGTGCGAGGGTGAAGTCTTGTACGGGGATATCTTCGTTGCCAAACACCTCCGGCCTGCCCGTACCGCGGTCCACGAGGAAGAGACCGGCGCCCGTCAGCTCACGGTTCCCCAGCTCCACAAAGGTATCCGGGAGGCCGGTTGCGCGCGCTTCGCCATGTATCGCATAGATTTTACCGGCCCTGGGCTTGGTCCCCGCATAGGCAGAGGCCGCGCCCACCAGCAGATCGTGGATCCGGTCACCATTGAGGTCAATCCCCGCTGTCATGGGCATGGTGCCGAAGCGCTGGCCCATGTCCTCTCCTGCAATAACCACGTCGGCGTCTGAGAGCAGGATGTTCCCACTGTGATCGCCGATCCCGAAGTAGACATAGACCTCACCCTGCTCACTGCTCGTGACGAGGTTATCATTAGAGTCGAGCAGGGCATTGGTGGGTAGACCGATGGCCAGGTCCATAAGGCCGTCCGCATCAAAATCACCGGCCGTAGCTTGCGGCGGTCCCTCGAAGCCGGTGCCGAGAGGCTGTCCACCCGTGGCCGGACGCTGAAAGGTGAAGTCCGCCGCATCGTTCGGCCGTGCGATGATCTGGCTCAGGTTGTCACTCCCAAATTCCACGGAGCCCTCGATGATGAAAAGACCCCCTTGAGCCCAGTCTCCGCCCTCGCGGGGGCGGCTGAAGGCGATTTCGTCATAGCCATCACGGTTGAGGT
>JBDHKE010000124.1:0-12836 GCA_039586555.1 Gemmatimonadota bacterium
GGGGCGCCACCCCCCCTCGCCCACGGGCACGTGGGAGTGCTCCAGCGGCGGCGTGCGGAGCTTCGGCGTCTCCGAGCTCTCCTCCCGGAGGTTCCAGTGGATCCGGTTGATGCCGGGCTCCAGGTCGCCCAGGCCCTCGAGCGCCCGCACCACCTCGCCGGCCTCGTCCAGAACTTCCACCCTGGCTTGATCTTCCGGAACCGACCTCAAGTAGAAGTTGATGACAGCCCCGTACTCGGGGTTCTCCCCCGCTCCCGGGTCCTCCGGCTGGCTCTGCGGGCTCTCCCTGAAGAGGAAGCGGTAGGCCGCGCGGGGCTCGAACAGGTGGACTTCAGATCCCAGGACCTCGGGAGTCATCTGCTGGAGAGGGGTCACGTCGTCCAGGATCCAGAAGCCCCGGCCGTAGGTGCCCACCACCAGGTCGTTGAAGTGGGGCTGGATCTCCAGCCAGTGCACGGGCGCGTGGGGCAGGTTGGACTGGAGGGGCGTCCAGCTCTCCCCGTCGTCGACGGACACGAACAGCGAGTTCTCGGTGCCCAGGTAGAGGAGTCCCTCCCGAACCGGGTCCTCCCGCACCACGTGGGCGTAGCTGAACACGCTCCGGGGGACGTCCGAGGCGATGAAGGTCCAGGACTCGCCGTAGTCCTCCGTCCTGTAGACGTACGGGTCGAAGTTGCCCACCTGGTGGAAGTCCACCGTCAGGTAGGCGGCCCCGGCCCGGTGGCGGGACGGCTCGATGTTGCTCACGGTGCCCCAGGGCGGCAGGTCCGGCAGGTTCGCGGTGACGTTGGCCCAGGACCCGCCCCCGTCCCGGGTCACGTGGACCAGGCCGTCGTTGGACCCCGCCCAGATCACCCCCTCCTCCACGGGGGACTCCGCGATGGCGAAGAGCACGACGGCGTAGGTGGGGCTGGAGTCGTCCGGGGTGAGGCCCCCCGTCTTCTCCTGCTTGCTCTTGTCGTTGGTGGTGAGGTCCGGGCTGATCACTGACCAGCTCTGCCCCTCGTTCGTGGTCACGTGCACGTGCTGGCTGCCCACGTACACCCGCTCGTGATCGTGGGGGGAGACGTGGATGGGGAAGGTCCACTGGAAGCGGTAGCGGAGCTCCCCGGCGGGCCACCCTTCCGGGTTGTCGGGCCACACGCTCACCGTGCGGCTGTGGCCGGTGCGGTCGTCGTAGCGCGCCAGGATCCCCTCGTAGCACCCCGACCACACCACGTCGGGGTCCACCGGGTCCGGCACCGCGAACCCGGACTCGCAGCCTCCCACCGAGTGCCACTCCCCGATGGGGATGGAGCCGCCCGTCAGGCTGTTGGAAGGACCGCTCGTGGACGGGCCGTCCTGCCGGTTGCCGTACACCCGGTACGGGATGCGAGAGTCCGTGAAGGCGTGGTACATCTGGGCGATGGGGAGCCGGGGCCGCAGCCAACTCTTCCCCCGGGTGGTGGAGATGCTCACCCCTCCGTCGTGGCCCACGATCATGCGGTCTGGCAAAAGGGGGTCGATCCACATGTCGTGGTTGTCTCCCCCGGCGTTTCCCATCTCGAAGGTCCGCCCGCCGTCGTGGGAGAGGGTGTGGCGGGTGGCCAGGAAGTGGATCTCGTTGTGGTCGTCGGGCGCCACGGCGGCCCGTGTGTAGTAGAGGGGCCGCTGGGTGAGGGTGTGGTCGCTGTTCACCATCTCCCAGGTGCGCCCCCCGTCGTCGGAGCGCCAGAGCACCCCTTCGTTCTCGGGGACGGGCCCGAAGTCCCGGTTCGAGTTCCGCTCGATGAGGGCGTAGACCCGGTCCGGGTTATCCGGCGAGGCGGCCAGCCCGATCTTGCCCAGCGGCGGCTCAGGCAGCCCGTTGCCCTCCAGCCTCTCCCAGGTGTCGCCCCCGTCGCTGGACCTCCACAGGCCGCTCCCCGGCCCTCCGCTCCAGCGGCCCCAGGTACGGATCTCCATCTGCCACATCCCGGCGAGGAGGATGCGGGGATTGCCCGGATTCATGAGCAGGTCCACGGCCCCGGTGTTCTCGTCCACGAAGAGGACCCGCTCCCACGTCTCTCCGCCGTCCAGGGTCCGGAACACGCCCCGCTCCTGCTGGGGGCCGTACAGGTGCCCCAGGGAGGCCGCGTATACGATGTCCGGGTTGGTGGGATGGATGAGGATCCTGCCGATGCGCCCCGACTCCTCCAGGCCCACGTGGGCCCAGGTCTCGCCTCCGTCCAGGGAGCGGTAGATGCCGTTGCCCACCGAGACGTTGCTGCGGATGAACGTCTCCCCCGTCCCCACCCACACCACGTTGGGATCAGACGGGGCGATGGCGATGGAGCCGATGGATTGGGCGGGCTGGTCGTCGAAGAGGGGCTCCCAGTGAACCCCGCCGTCCTCCGACTTGAAGACGCCCCCGGAGGCCGCCCCGATGAAGTAGACGTTGGGGTCGCCGGGCACTCCCGCGACCGCGCTCACCCGGTTCCCCACCGGCCCGATGTGCCGATAGGTGAGCTGGTCGAAGAGCCCGGGGGGCAGGCTCTCGGCAGGCACTGGAGAGAGCCTTGCAGAGCCGGCGTCCTGGGCTCGCAGCACGCTGGCGGTGCCGGAGGTCAAGAGGACCAGAAATGCAAGCAGCACGCAACCTGTTCTCGTGGGCTGGATCATAGCAGTGCCTCGCCTGAGGTGCCTGATTCCGCCTCCCCGCCATCCCGCGATGGGCGAAGGTTAGGGATCCCGCCACGGATGCGACAGGTCGCCGCCCGCCAACCGCGTCGCAGGCCCCGGCCAACCGGCGCCGGCGAGGAAGCCACCACCTGACCCTCCGATCTGCGGGGCAGAACGCACCACCTCGCAGTGCCCTCTTCGACGGACCCATCGCGGCGTTTGACATCAAGTCATCAAGCGAATTATGCTTTGATGTATGAGGACGACGCTGACGCTGGACGACGACGTCGCCGTGATGCTGGAGCGGGCGCGCAAGGGCGGCCTGCGCACCCTCAAGCAGGTGGTCAACGAGGCGCTGCGGCGAGGGCTTCGCCAGATGGAAGAGCCGCCACCCCCCGCCGACCGCTACGAGACACCTTCCACCTCGCTGGGCCGCTGCCTGGTGGGATCGGTGGACGACGTGTCGGAGGCGCTGACCATTGCCGAGGGGGAGAGCTTCCGTTGATCCTGGTGGACTCGAACCTTCTGGTCTACGCCCGGGTCTCCGACTTCTCCCAGCACGAGGCCGCACGAACCTGGCTCGACGAGCAGCTCAACGGGATCACGGGCGTCGGACTCCCCTGGCCGAGCCTGCTGGGGTTCATTCGGCTCGTGTGCAACCGGCGCATCTTCGAGCGGCCCCTCTCCATCGAGGAAGCGTGGAGACAGGTGGAGGAGTGGCTGGACTGTCGCCCCAGCTGGGTGCCGGAGCCCACCGATCGTCATCGGGAGGTGATGAGGACCCTCATGCCGGCCGTGGGCAACCGGCCCAACCTGATCCCCGACGCGCACCTCGCCGCGCTGGCCATCGAGCACGGCCTGATGCTCTGCTCCACGGACGGCGATTTCGCTCGCTTCGACGGGCTTCGCTGGCAGAATCCGCTGGCTACCTCACGGAGGACTTGAGATCCGTGTACTGTAAGTGTACTTTTCTCACATGGCCGTAAAGACCATCACGATCGACCTGGAGGCGTACGAGGCGCTTCGTCGCCGCAAGCGCCGAGGACAGTCATTCTCCGAAGTGATCAAGGAACACTTCGGCGGCGCTGTCACCGGGGAGGTTTTGGGACGTGTGATCCGTGAGCTGATCTTGGATCCCTCTACTCTTGATGCGATCGACCAGCTCGTGGCATCTCGGGAGGCCCATCCGGCCTCGGCAGCGGAACTGTGACCCACCTGGATACGTCGTTTCTCGTCGATCTTCTGCGGGAGGCCTCCGACGGCCTCGAGGGTCCGGCGAACGGGCTTCTTGAAGACCTCGCCGAAGAAGAGCTGGCGATCTCCGTCCATGTGGCGTGCGAACTCTTCGCGGGTGTGGAACTCTCCCGCGATCCCGTCGCGGAACACGACCGGGTCCAGACTCTGTGCCGGTCGCTCCCTGTGGTCTTCCCCGACGAGCGCTTCGCACCGATGTACGGGGAGATCTACGGCGAACTCCGGCGAAGAGGCGAGTCCGTGACGACCATGGATCTCCTGATCGCCACCAGTGCCCGCGTGGAGAACGCCAGGCTCGTGACCCGGATTGTCCGCGACTTCGAGAGGATTCCGGGACTTCACGTCCTTTCCTACTGAGCTCGCAGCCCTGCGGGGCCGTCAGCCCGGATACCCCTCCAGAACCCCCAGCACCTGGTCCACGTCCCCTTCCGTATGGTCGGCGTTGATCTGGAAGCGGATCTCCTCGTCCCCGCGGGGGACCACCGGGTAGGCGAGGCCCGTGGCCAGGACTCCGTTCTCGTAGAGATACCGCACCAGCGAGCGGGTCCTGTTCGTGTCCCGGACCATGAGGGGCACCACCGGGTGCTCTCCCGGGATGATCTCGAAGCCCAGCCGCACCAGGCCCTTCTCGAAGCGCTTGGTCAGGGCGCGCAGGCGTTGCAGCAGCTCGACTCCCTGGGGGCTGTCCAGCATCTCCAGCGAGGTGAGGGCCGCCCGGGCCTCACCCGGGGTGATGGGGTTGGAGTAGATGTAGAAGGGCGCCGTCTCCCGCAGGTAGGTGATCACCGCCTGGGAGGAGACGATGTAGCCGCCGTTCACGCCCAGCGCCTTCCCCAGCGTGGCGATGAGCACGTCCACCGGGGGGGATCCCGTGTATTCCTCGGTTCCGCGCCCGGTCTCGCCGAAGGCGCCCACGCCGTGCGAGTCGTCCACCACTATCACGATGTTCTCGGGAAACGCGAAGTCGTGCCGCCCGGCGATCTCCATGATGCGGTCCACGGGCGCGTGATCCCCGCGCATGCTGAAGATTCCGTCCGTGATGACCAGCACCCGCCGGGCCTTTCCCTTCGCCTCCTCGATGGCCGCCTCCAGGGCCGCCATGTCCAGGTGGGGGAAGATGGCCTTGCTTTGGGGCCGCGACAGGCGTACGGCGTTGATGATGCAGTTGTGATTCAGCTCGTCGCTGATCACCGCGGTCTCCCCGGTCACCAGCGGCGCGATCACGCCCATCACGGTGGCGTAGGCGGAGGAGAAGATCATCCCCGCTTCGCGCTCGTGGAACGCGGCCAGCCGCCGCTCCAGCTCCACGTGGGGGCTGTACGTCCCGCTGATGAAGCGCACGGCCCCGGGGCCCGCGCCATAGGCGTGGGCGGCCTCCTCCTCGGCCTGAACGATCTCGCTGCGGAGGCCCATACCCAGGTACGCGTTGGAGTTCATGCGCACGAACCCCCGGTCCCCTTCCCCTTCCAGCAGGAAGCGGGGCCCCTTCCCGTCCCGGGACGGACGAACTCCCTTCACCACCACCTCCGCTCCCATCGCCGTGCCCCTGGCTTCCAGGTCGCGGACGTGGTCCTCCAGCACTCCCTTCAAGCGGTCCAGCGGCATCCGTCGTTCTCCTGTGATTCAGGAGCCCGCGTGCGGGGCTCCCCTCAGTCGCTCCTCCAGGTGGGTGAGCATTTCCTCGGTCATGCGCGCCAGGTCGTACTCCGGCTCCCACCCCCACTCCTGGCGGGCCGCGCTGTCATCGATTCTGCGGGGCCAGGACTCGGCGATGGCCTGGCGCACCGGGTCCACCCGGTAGCGGATGGTGAAGCCGGGGATGTGCGCGCGAATCGCCTCGGCCAGCATTTCGGGGGTGAACTGCATGGCGGTGACGTTGAAGGCGTTCCTGTGAACGAGCTTCGAGTCGTCGGCCTCCATGAGCTCGATGGCCGCCCGGATGGCGTCCGGCATGTACATCATGTCCAGCTGGGTGTCCGGGCCCAGAAAGCAGGTGTAGCTCCCCTGCTCCAGGGCCTGGTAGAAGATCTCCACGGCGTAGTCGGTGGTCCCTCCGCCGGGCGGAGCCGTGTAGGAGATGAGCCCCGGATAGCGCACTCCCCGGGTGTCCACCCCGAACCGATCGTGGTAGTAGTCACACAGGAGCTCACCCGCCACCTTGGTGACCCCGTACATGCTGGTGGGGCGCTGGATCGTGTCCTGGGGGGCCGGGTTCGGGGGCGTGGCGGGACCGAACGCCGCGATGGAGCTGGGGGCGAACACGGCGCATCGCCGGGTCCGGGCCACCTCCAGCACGGTGAACATGGAGCCCATGTTCACGGCGTAGGCCTTCTGGGGGTTCCCCTCCGCCGCCGCGGACAGGATGGCGGCCAGGTGGTAGATGCAGTCCGCCCGGTGCGCCTTGACCGCCCGGTCCAGAGCCGACCGATCGGTTGCGTCGACGATGTCGAAGGGCCCGTCGCTCCAGCTGTTGGAGGGTCCGCGGATATCCGAGGGGAGGACGGCTTCGGTGCCGTAGCGCTCCCGCAGGGCTACCACGAGCTCGGATCCGATCTGGCCGGACGCCCCCGTAACGAGGATTCGCTGCATGTGATCCTATCCGTCGCTGCAATCCGTCGCTGCCCGGCTTCCGGGCCGGGCGTGTGGACACCACTGGCTCGGGCTAGCCAGAGCTCGCTCACTGACCAAGCCCGGCTCGGGGCGCAATGTAGTGAGGCGGACGGGGTGGAGACAGGTGGGGTTGGGGCGGGAGACGCATCTCAGGACAGGTTCGCGGCTCCGGGCGCGGTCCTCGTCATGGATCCGCTCCGTCGCGGGGCTCGCTTGGAACAGACCGGTGTAACAACTCCGGACGCTGAATGACCGCCGGACGGATATCTCGAGGCCGCGAATCCCTGGCCGCCGGGAGAGGCCGTCCGCGTTCCAATCCGCTCCAGGCCCTGCGCGGCATCGATCGACCCCGAGCCAGATCAGACAGGCGATGTAACTGGCGAGACCCGACCGAGGGCCCGATGAATGGCATAAAGATGCTCATCTCCGAGATTCACGGCCGGTCCATCTGGCAGATCCTGGGACTCTATGTCCTGGGGTCGTGGATCGTTTTGCAGGTGGTGGACGTCCTCTCCAACACCATCGGCCTGCCCGAGTGGTTCCCCCGATTCGCCCTGGCTCTGCTCACGATCGGCCTTCCCGTGGTCCTGGCGACGGCCGTCGTGCAGAAGGGCTTCGGAGCAGCGCGCCCCGCCCCCGCCGCGCAGGAAGGCGGGCAAACGCCCGCTACGGCGCCGTCGATTGCACCCGCGCAGGGACTTCTTACCTGGCGGAATGCCGTCCTGGGCGGCCTTGCCGCCTTCGCGCTGTGGGGGGTGGTGGCTACGGCCTGGCTGTTCTTCGGGCCCCCGACCGCGGCGGGATCCGGCGCCCCGCTGGGGGCCGCCTCGCGCACCGTCGCCGTGCTGCCCTTCGCGAGTGTGGGCGAGGACGAGGAAAGCAGGGTGTTCGCAAGCGGCATCCACGACGACGTGCTCACCCAACTGACGAGGATCGACGGCCTGACGGTGATCTCCCGCGCGTCGGTCGCGAGGTACGCCGATACGCAGCGGAAGATGTCCGAGATCGCGGCCGCTCTGGGCGTGGCCCACCTGCTGGAGGGCGTCGTGCGCCGTGCAGGAGACCGCGTCAGGGTCAACGTGCAGCTGAGCGACGCCCTCACGGAGCGTCAGGTGTGGGCGGAAACCTACGACGCGGAGCTCACCGCGGCGAACATCTTCGCGATCCAGAGCGACATCGCTCGACACGTAGCGCAGGAGCTGCGGACCACGCTGATGCCGGACGTGGAGGAGCGGCTGGCGGTCCCCCCGACGGACAACCTGGAGGCGTACGAGCTCTACTCCCGGGGCCAGTACCTGTACCGCCGGGCCCGCGGCGACACGCGAGCGGGGCTGGATGAGGCCGCAGAGCTCTTCAAGCGCGCCGTAGACGTGGATCCGGGCTTCGCGGCCGCGTACGCCGCCCTCGCCGACGTGCACCTGCAGCGGTGGAGCGACGGGTTCATGTCGGGCGAGGAGGCGCTCCCGCGGGCGCGGGACGCCGCGGAGCGGGCGCTGGACCTGGACGCGACCCTGGCGGCGGCCCACACCTCCCTCGCCGACGTGCTGAACGCGGAGCTGCGCTTCGAGGAGGCGGAGCGTTCCTACCGACGGGCGCTGGAGCTCAACCCGGGCTCCGCGGACGCGCACCGGCGCTTTGCGCACCTGCTCCTGGGCATGGGCCGATACGACGAGCTGGTGAGGCTGCTCCGCCGGGCCGTGGAGCTCGACCCGCTGAGCATCGGCTACCGGCTTTCCCTGGCGAGCGGTCTCTGGTTCACCAGAGACTACGAGGGCGGAATCGCAGAAGCTCGGAAGATCCTGGAGCTGGAGCCCGACAATCGGGGCGCCCTCTACAGCCTGGGCTTCGCGTCGGTGCTGAACGGGGACCACGAGCAGGGCATCGCGGCCCTGGAACGGGTGGTCGAGGTGGAGCCCGGGTACCCCTTCGGCCCGCCGGGTCTGGCGTGGGCGTACGCACGGGCGGGTCGACGCGCGGAAGCGATGGAAATGCTCCAGCAGGTGGAGCCGCGTGGACAAATGCTCAAGGAGTCCGCCATCGTGCTCGGGGAACTGGGAAACCTGGACCGGGCGTTCGAGTACCTGGAGCGGGCCTACGCCGAGGACCCGGGCAGTCTCACCTACCTGGGCTCCGATCCCACGGCGGACGCCCTCAAGGCCGACCCGCGCTTCGACGAGTTGCTGGCGAGGCTGGGTGTGCGCTAGCGGCGCGGCGCGCCGAGTCTCCCGATCTCCTTCTCCACTCTCTCCACCGCCGTCACTCCGATGGCGATGGCCTCGTCCGCCCGGTGGAAGTCCATGAGCTGAAAATGCCCCAGATCGGGCTCGATGATCACGTCAGGCGGGTCTCCCACCATGCGGCTGCGGGTGATCCGGTCCTGCATGATGCTGATGGACGTGGCCATCACCTCGAACAGGCCGGGTTCATCACGCCGCCCCGTCCGCAGGGACTCCATCAGTCCATCCACCAGACCCGACCACCTTGCCGGGCTGGTCCACCCCTCCTCGCCCTCGTCCTCCTCCGACTCCGCGTTCGACTCCACTGCCTCGTCCCGGGAGGGGTGTCGTCGTAGCCCCGGGTGCGGATGCAGGTGCGCGCTGAGATTCACCGCGATCACGTAGTCGGCTCCCAACGCGTGACACACCGACACGGGCACCGGGTTGACCACTCCTCCATCGATGAGCCAGCGCTCCCGGTACCAGGTGGGCGAGAGCAATCCGGGTAGACCGCTGGATGCGCGCACCGCGCTCAACATGGATCCTTCCCTCAGCCACACCTCGTGCCCGGTGTTCAGGTCGGTGGCCACGGCGGCGAAGGGGATGGGCAGCTCCTCGATGTCCCTGTCCTCCACGTGGTCTCCGATGGCGCGCATGACCCGGCTGCCGCGCAGCACTCCCCCTCCGCCAAAGGCGGCATCCAGCATTCTCCAGACGTCCATTCGGGAGAGCTCCCTGACCCAGCCTTCCAGCTCCTCCAGCTGTCCGCTGGCGTGGGCCGCACCCACCAGCGCACCCACGGACGCTCCCGCCACGATGTGGGGGCGAACGCCCCGTGCCTCGAGGGCGCGGATGATTCCGATGTGTGCCCAGCCACGGGCCGAGCCACTGCCCAGGGCCAGGCCGATCGTCGGGGTCGTCATCAGCGGTGCCCTCCTACGGGGAGCCCGTCGTGTGGTGGGGCGGGGTCCTTGCGGCTTCTTCCAGCAGCCGGTCCACGGCCAGGCTGAGGGCCGGGCGGGCGAAGAAGCCGAAGACCCGGTGCCATCGCGGAAACCTGGGGCCAAAGACGCACCGCCAGGAAGGCCAGCGGACCAGCGAAGACGAGTCTTTCGACGGTTCGAAGAGAGAGGATCCGACGCACCGCCTCAGCAACCGATGCCGACGGGGGGAAGCCAGGCTCTCTGTTTCGCCAGGCGCTCCACGAACTGAGGGGTGTAGGCGCGGACCACCCGGCCTCGCTGATAGACCTCGATCACGTAGAATTCCTGAGGCCAGTAGGTGGACAGCTGGTGCATCCCCCCGATGGCCGGGAAGTCGTCGATGCACACCCGAACCGGCTGAACGCGCCCGCGGGTGTACACGCACTCGGCCAGGCCGCTGGTGGTGCAGCGCTGGAAGTGCCCCCCGGCGTTCCAGCGCACGAACTCGGCCGCGTCCCGGAGCGGAGTGCGGAGGAGATCCTCCTGGTCGAACGCCTGGACGGAGACCGCCACGGCGTTGCGTCGGCTCTGGAGCCGGTCGCTCACGATCCGGATCCCCTCCAGGAGCACGGGGTCAGGCTCCAGAAGGATGACGACGGGCTCCTCCTCGTTCTCCACCTGGTAGGTGATCTCTCCCATCACGTATCCCATTTGCTCCGCCGTGAGGGAGTGGACCCGGACCGGAGGGAGCTTCAGGGCGAAGTTCCCCAGGGAGTCCGTCAGGACGCCCTCATCCGCATCGGCGGGCCCCACGAAGGCGCCAGCGATGGGCTGCTGGGTCACCGCATCCAGCACCCGGCCCCGGACCAGGACCTCGTCCGCTCCTTCCTTCTCCTGGGCCTCCTCCTGGGCGGTGAGGGGCGGAGCGAGGGCGAATCCAACACCTGTCAGGAGGCCGGCAAGGAGAAGGGCGCGGGCGTGGTGAATCATTTCTTTCAATCCACTACTCCGACGGAGAGGCCCTCGTCTGTTTCACTACAGGTACTTCCGCTGCATTGGTCGCAAAGTTCCGAAGCGATGACGCCCGCGATCGGACTACCCGCTGAATAGCCCTAGCTGTCGGCCACCCGCCGGGCGCCGGAAGGCGGCCGTGGAGAGGGATACCGGTCGCGGCCCCAGTCCCAGCCTCCGGCAGGTCACGTGGAAGAGCTGGCGCATCTGTTCCGCGTACGCCCCTTCCCCGCTGCCGCGGCTTCCGAAGCGAGCGTCGTTCAGCCGCCCTCCTCTCATCTCCCGGATGCGGCTCAGGACCTTCGCCTTGGCACCGGGCCGGTGCTGCTCCAGCCACGACTCGAAGAGGGGCGCCACCCCGAGGGGCAGCCGTAGCATGATGTAGCCCGCGAAGGAGGCGCCTGCCACGGCTGCGGAGCGAAGGAGGCCCGGGAGCTCCCGGTCCGTCAGCCCGGGAATCACCGGCGCCAGGTTGACACCCACGGGAACGCCGGCTGAAGCCAGGCGGTCGATGGCGTCCAGGCGCCGTGTCGGAATGGACGTGCGGGGCTCCATGACCCGCTGGAGCCCCCGGTCCAGAGTCGTCAGCGAGATCGTCACGGCCACGGCGTCGTGGCGCGCCAGCTCGCCCAGAACGTCCAGGTCCCGGGTCACCCGGTGGTTCTTGGTGACGAGCGCCACCGGATTGCGGAACTCCGCCAGCACCTGCAGGCACCGGCGTGTGAGCCGGAGCCGGCGCTCCACGGGCTGATAGGGATCGGTGACGCCGCTCATCAGGAGGGTCTGGGGCTTCCAGCGGGGCGAGGCCAGCTGCCTCCGCAGCAGCTCCGGGGCGTCCTCCTTCACCATGATCCGCGTCTCGAAGTCCAGCCCCGCGGAAAAGCCCAGGTATTCATGGTACGGCCGGGCGTAGCAGTAGATGCACCCGTGCTCGCATCCCCGGTACGGGTTGATCCCGGCGTCGAAGCCCAGGTCCGGGCTGTCGTTCCAGGCGATGATGGACCGGGAGGCGTCTCTGAGGAACTCGGTTCGGGGCGCGGGATCCTCGTCCTGGGTCCACTCCTCCCGCTCCACGCTGAGGGTGTGGAAGCGGTTGGGGGGATCGTCAGAGGCGCCGCGGCCGCGGATCGGTTCTCTCGCCATGCGTCCTCGTACCCCGAGAAGCAATTTCGGTTTCTGTTCGGTCTTTCTGATCCGCCCTCCCGACGAAGGCCTACCCTTTGGTGGATCAAGATAGCTCGGGTTACCGAAGCGCCTGATCCGGCCTCAGGTGCGCTGGGGACCCACCCGCCTGTCGAGGGTCGATCCCTCTTCCCTCTCTATGCTGCAACGGGACGTGACAGCATTGCGTGCGTGCAAACATTCTGTTGCTGAGGCGCCTCGCTTTCTCTAACGATTCTTGCCACCCGTTTGGAGCTGCACAGGGCCTGACAGACACGTAAGTCAACTTCCCTAAAAAGCTTACGATCCCGCCTCCCCCTCCCGGGCACGGCGATTGCCACAGCCTCCTCCAGCAGAACCACGATCACGTGCCTGAAACGCATAGGAGCAGACAGATGATCGCCGCACTCAGACAGTCACGATTTGGACTGATTGCCCTCGCTGCGCTCGCGGCAGCCTGCGCGGACGCAACCCTGCCCTCGGAGCCCGCTGCTGAAGCTCCTAGGGTCGCCCACTCCATCCTGGACGCGGGTGGAGGGATCCTGAGAGCCGCCGTGGACGGGAATCAGGGGCACACGCTCCTGACCTGGAGGTCCACGCTCAACCAGGACCTGACCGTCACGCAGCCGTGTGATCGCCGGACGACGTGCGTGATCACGCTGCCCTCCGTCGGAACCGAGGTCGTGATCCCGGAAGGGGCGCTGAAACGGAACACCGAGATCTCGGTGACGGCGTTGGCCGGCCAGTTCGTGAACTTCGAGTTCGCCCCCCACGGACTGAAGTTCAAGATGCCCATCGCGGTCTCCGTGAACATGAGGGGGACGTCCGCTGATTACGAGGGCATGACGACCCAGTACTGGAGCCTCTTCTGGGTGGACGGCCTCGAAGACGTGCGCGAGGAGATCGTGGCCTGGCTGGTCGGGGACACGCTCTTCTTCCTCACCGACCATTTCTCGGGCTACGCGATCGCGTCGGACGAGTAGGGTGACCTCGCGCCGGTTCGGCGAGGGAGATCGTGGCT
>JBDHKE010000287.1:0-2628 GCA_039586555.1 Gemmatimonadota bacterium
GAAATGGTCTGATGAGGAGAGCGTGCTCCTCGACGCCAGGGAGGTCTGGTGTCGCGGGGGCTGGCGCGGGGTGCGGCGTGGCATCAACCTCAAGGCGGTGAGTCCAGCCGCAAGGCAAAACACGCTCGCGGCGTGTCGCTGTGGGTGCCGTCCACCACACCGCTCTGGCTGACGCCCGAGCCGGACACAGGGAGCAGGATGTCCATCCGAGATCCGCGACTTCGCCTCGACGGGCGGTTCACCCACCTCGTCGAAGCGGACCAGAGCGTGGTCCTGGTCAGTGACGACGACGCGATCCTGCTGGAAGCGGCGCCCGCTCGCGACGTCGTTCCGCTTCTCGACGGGCGGCGCACGGCGATCGAGATCGCTCGCGAGCTGGAGGAGCTGCACCGGCCCGAAATCGTCCATTTCGTGCTTCTGAGTCTGGAGAAGCACGGAGTTGTCCGGGAAGAGCCAGAAGGAGAGACAGTCTCCGAGCGCACCGTCGACTCCCGAGCTCATCCCGACCTCGAGGATAGTCTCGCGGCGCGACTCAGATCGGTCTGGCTGCGGCGGGGGACGTCCAACGTGGAGCGGGTGCTACTGCGCCGGCCCGATGGGAGCCTTCTGGATCTGCTCCTGACCGACGACTACCTCCATTCCGAGCTGGCCGAGCATCAGGATCACAGCGCCAGAGCAGATCCGCCCCACCCCCTTCTCCTGGCTCGCCTCGGTAGCCGGAAGATCTGGATCGGGCCATGCATCGTTCCGGGTGAAACCGCTTGCGTGTCCTGTCTCCAGGAGCGCCTGCGCCTGAACCTTTCCGCTCGTGCCCTGGTGCATCTCCAGGCGGGAGAGACACCCGATAGTCTCGTGGTCCAGAGGGTCCCAACAGAGATCCCGCCCACCGCCTACCGCCTATTGGCAGAGCACCTGGAGGACCACCTGCACGCGGAGCGATTGCAGCCCGAGCTCGCGTTGCTCCGGGTGGTTCCCCTCGAGGACGGCAGCCCTGAATCCCATCGGGTGTCGCGACTCCCCCACTGCCCGGCATGTGGCGACCCCGCGCTTGCCCCGCCTGGCGCGGACCTCGAGCTGCGCAGCCGACCCCGGAGAGGGCGATCGGGCAGCGGATATCGAATCCTGGACCCGGAGGAGACGCTTGACCGCTTCTCGCCCCTGATCAGCCCCTTGACCGGGGTGGTGCGTCATGTCCGGAAGGTCCCGGTGGAGGGCACAGAGCTCGTCCACGTGTACACGGCCAGCCATTCACATCATTACGCGGCGACCAGCGTGCGCGCCGTGAAGGACGACCGGCGGGACCACAGTGGCGGCAAGGGCATGACAGACGTGGAGGCCCGGGTAAGCGCGCTCTGTGAATCTCTCGAACGATTCTCGAGCGTTCATCGAGGGAGCGAGCCCGTTCAGATCGCCCGTCTATCCGAGCTGGGAGCCCGGGCACTGCATCCCAACGAGCTCATGCTCTTTAGCCAGGAGCAGTTTCGAACCCGAGAGGAGTGGAACGCCAGGCAGTCCGGCGGCTTCCAGCGTGTCCCCGAGCCGTATGAGGACGAGCCCATCGAATGGTCCGAGATGCGGTCCCTGGTCACGGGCGAATCGCGACTGGTCCCGAGCTCCTGCGTCTACTTCGGGTTCAAAGGTGAGGGGAAGCGCTTCTGCAAGGCGGACTCCAACGGGCTGGCGGGTGGAAACTGTCTCGAGGAGGCCATTCTGCAGGGGTACCTGGAGCTCGTGGAGCGCGATGCCATTGCTCTCTGGTGGTACAACCAGGCTCGAGTAGCGGGCGTCGAGCTGGAGAGCTTTGAGGATCGCTGGGTGGATCGGCTCCTCGAATACTACCCTTCCATCGGCCGGCGTCTCTGGGCGCTCGACCTCACGACCGATCTTCGGATTCCCTGCTTCACCGCCCTTTCCGCGCTGGAAGGCCCTCAGAGAGCGGACATCATCTTCGGGTTCGGCGCCCACCCGGATCCGTCGATCGCGTTGCGGCGCGCGCTCACCGAGGTCAACCAGATGCTCCCCACGGTCCTGCGCACTCCCGAAGAGCGCAGAAGGCAACTGTTGCCCGAGTTCGAGGACGCCATCCAGTGGTGGGAGTCGGCTACGCTGGATGGGCATCCCTACCTGCTTCCCGATGAGTCCAAGGCGGACTGGTCCCTGGCGAACTCCCCGCCGCCGGCCGTGGGTGATCTGAGGGATGACGTGCTCGATTGCGTCGCCCGCGCGGAGGCCGTGGGCCTTGATGTGCTTGTACACGACCTCACCCGGCCGGACGTGAGCTTCGCCGTGGCCAGAGTGGTAGCACCTGGACTTCGGCATTTCTGGCGCAGACTCGGACCGGGGCGCCTCTACGATGTTCCCGTGCGGCTCGGCTGGGTTGATGCGCCACGCAGTGAGGCGGCGATGAACCCCGTCTCGATGTTCGTATAGGAAGCCAGGACGTTTGCACGGCCCTCCTGGCCAGCCTATCTTGGACTTGACCCTCGCGTCACGCGTCTGCAGGGCCCCGTGTCCTGCTGCTTCGTGACTTCCCCGCCAACCGCGTAGTGAGCGTTGGTGTCGGCACCGCCGAAGACCAGCGAGTAGCCGGACGGCCGGCACGTCTGAATCGCGCTCTTGTTTCGCCCC
>JBDHKE010000288.1:0-2624 GCA_039586555.1 Gemmatimonadota bacterium
GTGGGGTTGATCTGGGCGCTGATCACGGGGCAGGCCCAGGTGGTGTTCCGGTGAATGTCGAGGCGGTGTTGGGGCAGGTTCGTTTGATTCGGACGGCAGCGGAGCGGGTGCTGGGGGCGGCGGAGCGGATCGCGGACGAGGTGGATCAGCCGGAGGAGGTGCCCTGGATCGATCGGGTGGAGGAGATGCCGGTGAATCGGGCGCCGGACCATCCGGACCTGGTGAAGCGGAAGTGGACGTGGTGGCGGACGCGGGAGCCGGGACAGATTACGGGGGTGACGATCCACCACACAATGAGTCATTCTCCGCTGGCACTGGCGCGATATATGGTTCGTCCGGTGGCAGAGGGGGGAAAGGGTCTTCCGACGGTCCAGTATGCATACTGGGTGAGCGCGGGGGACGGGTGCCCAGTGTATAAGCTGGCGCTGGAGGAGTGGGCAATCTGGCACGACCACACGGGGGCGAATCCGACGACGATCAGCATCGGGCTGGCGGGCAGTTGTCATTTGAAGCGGCCTCCCAATGAGCAATTGGAGACCGCTGCGGAGTTCGTACGGTTCCTGATGGGATATCACCAGTTTGAGGTGGGGCAAGTTCAAGGGCACGATCAGCGAGCCAAAGAGGCAGCGAATGTGATCACGGTTTGCCCGGGTTGGCTGGATGAGGGTATCGCTAAACCAAGCGGGCGATGGAGGGAGGCGTTTTATGAGGCACTGGAGAGTGGATATTAGGTATTGGATATTGGGGATTGCGATGCTTGCGCTGTTGGCGGCGGGGTGCGACGGGACGGAGACGCCAACGGTGACTCCTACGATTTCGCTGCTGCCGACGCCGACGCAGGTTTCACCGCTGCCGACGCCGACGCCAGAGCCGCAGGCGGCGGCGGAGTTCTGGCTGGATTGGGAGAGTCCGGTGGCGGTGTATCACACGGGGACGACGACGCCGACGCTGTTCTGGGCGGTGAAGTTGCTGGACGAGGGCGGCGGGCTGGTGTACTCGGAGACGCTGGACACGGGGATGGAGGGGCCGGTCGTGACGGGGACGGGGAAGTTCGACGGGTCCTTCTTTTTCGATTATCCGCTGTTCGACGGGACGGCGACGGAGTGGGCGAAGTGCTGGTGGACGAGCGCGGAGATGTACGTAGTGGATCCGGGCGAGGTGCTGCGGTTGGTGGATCGAATCGATTGTGAATACACGGGGACGCAGGACGGCGAGGGGTATTGGTTTGTTCGCGACGTCAAGGGTTTGGAGCATCAGGTGTATTTGCCCGTTACGATGCGGGCGCAATCAGGGGGGTGATCCGGGGGGTTCACCTGGAGCCCTCGTCGGGCACTAGGCTTCACCGGGTAGCCTATCGAGCCAGGAATTCCCCACTCACGGCCGGATCTCCCCCAGGCCTGAATTAAGTATACATGTATTTGGTTTATTTGTCAAGGTGGGAGGGGGGGTCCGGGTAGAGGGGTTATCGGAACACGGATGGGCAGGATTGGCGGATCAAGATGAAGGTGCGGAGGACGGGGGCGAAGAAGGGGGGACGGCCGACGTGGTATGTGTGGGCGGAGCGGCCGGAGGAGCAGGTGGCGGTGCGGGCGGGGTTGTTGGAGGAGGAGGCGCCGGCGGGGCAGTTGTTTCGGTACGTGCTGGCGTGGGGGTTCGGGAGCCGGTCGGCAGCGCGGGAGGCGATGGAGGGGCTGGAGACGAAGGTGGATATGGCGGTGGAGGCGGTGGAAGTGGCGAAGGAGCAGGCGGGGGTGGCGCGGCTGGATTCGCCGTGGGCGGTGGAGCGGGTGATGGATGTGCTGAGCGAGGCGGTGCCAGCGGGTGGGACGAACGGGTTATGACGGCGACGATGCGGTCGGTATGGGTGAAAAAGTGGGATAAGTTGGAGATCAAGGCGCGGGCGAAGGCGCGGGGCTGTTTTATGGGGGACGTGGTGGCGGCGCTGTTGGACGCGGAGGTGGAGGATCCGGCGGGGGCGGTGGGGCGGCATTTCACGGATCCGACGGGACGGGCGCGGCTGATGGTGTACCGGAAGGATATGGGACGGCTGAGGGCGCTGGCGAAGGCGTGGGGGAGGTTGCGTTTTCACCAGGTGATCAGCCACCTGCTGCGGGAGGTGGGCGAGAGGGAGGACGCTCCCGAGGCGGGGGTTGAGAGCGAGGAAACGTCGGTGCACCTGGAGTGGGGGAGGATGGTGAAGCGGGCGGATGGATATCGGCGGCGGATCGCGGAGTATGAGGAGGGTATGGGGTATTAGGGATTGGGTGGGGTTTTCGTGTAGTGATGGGTTTCAGCGAACAGACGCAGTAGTGAGGGAGACGCCCCACCCTCTCAGAATGAGCGTAAGTGAATTGGGGTAGTTTTGGGGTAATGTGGGATGGGCAGGGTTGCGGTACGGTGGGCGAGTGAGGAGTTGAGCCAGGCGCTGGCGGAGTTGACGTCGCAGCAGGCGCGGGGGGTGATCCGGATCGTGCAGGCGGAGCTGGCGGGGGAGCCGATCTCCTCGCTGTTCGACCATCCAGATCAAATTTGCACTTCGACAACCTATTATGGGTCGGGCCAAAGCAGCGGTTGGCGACACAAGCCGCTGTTCAACCGGGCGGTGGAGCTGGCGCGGAGGGATT
>JBDHKE010000026.1:0-38201 GCA_039586555.1 Gemmatimonadota bacterium
TACAACAAAAGGGAGGGGGTCCGGCGCCTCACCACCGAAACGGGGGCCGGGCAGTGGGGCAGCGCCCTGGCGCTGGCTTGCCGGCTCTTCGGGCTGGACTGCGACGTGTACATGGTGCGGATTAGCTACGAACAGAAGCCCTACCGGAAGCTGATGATGAACACTTGGGGGGCCAACGTGGTGGCCTCCCCAAGCGATCAGACGGCGGCCGGCCGGAAGATCCTGGCTGAAGACCCGGATTCGCCGGGAAGCCTGGGGATCGCCATTTCGGAGGCCATGGAGATCGCCGCCTCCGACGAGACCACCAAGTACTCCCTGGGAAGCGTCCTGAACCACGTTCTCCTGCACCAGACCGTCATCGGACAGGAGGCGTTGTTGCAGCTGGAGCAGGCGGGGGATCTTCCCGACGTGGTCATCGCGCCCTTCGGGGGCGGGTCTAACTTCGCGGGCCTAGCGTTCCCCTTCCTTCGGCTCAACCTTCAGGAAGGAAAGAACATCCGCTGCCTGGCCACAGAGCCCACCTCCTGCCCCAAGCTGACGCGGGGAGTCTTCCGCTACGACTTCGGAGACACGGTGGGGATGACGCCCCTGCTCCCCATGTATACCCTGGGCCACACGTTCGTACCGGCCAAGATCCACGCCGGTGGGCTCCGCTACCACGGTGCCGGCGTGCTCATCAGCCAGCTCCTGAAGGACGGGCTCATGGAGGCGGAGGCCATCGACCAGATCGAGAGCTTCGAGGCCGGAATCACGTTCGCCCAGACCGAGGGTGTAATACCCGCGCCAGAGGCGAACTATGGCATCGCGAGCGCCATTCGCGAGGCCAACGAAGCGAAGGAAGAGGGGGTGTCGAAGACGATCCTCTTCAATCTCTGCGGGCACGGGCACTTCGATATGTCAGCCTACGAGGCGTATTTCGCGGGTCAGTTGGAGCGCCACGAGCTCACCCGGGACGAGATCGACACGGCGCTATCGCTCATCGACACACCGGAGATCCCGACGGGCTAGTTCAGGGCCTCGAAGCAGGCGGGGCCGTTCCCGCCGGCGGGAGGGGCCTCCAGGGCCGAGCGGAGCCGGCGGGGGAACGCCTGCCGGCTCCGCTCTCGAAGCCCCCTAACCGCATCCGGTCTCCAGCAGGGTGGACTGGTAGGCGAAGAGGCCGGGTGAGCCACCAGTGTGCAGGAAGAGCACGTTGTCCGTGCGGGCGAACACGCCGGAGCGCACCATGCCGATCAGGCCGTCCATGGCCTTTCCAGTGTAGACCGGGTCCAGCAGAACCCCTTCGAGGCGCGCGAGCGATTGCACCGCGTGGACCATACCCTCGGTAGGAAGGGAGTAGCCCGGCCCCACGTATTCGTCCCGCACCGTCACGGCGCTCCCGGGGACGACCACATCCAGGCCGATCAGCTCCAAGACGTTTTCCGCGAGCTCCCGGATCCAGGCCTCCTGGTGATCCCGGGGGTGTCGCACCGAGACTCCCGTGACTGGGATGCCCGCGTGGTTTCCCAGAAGCCCCGACAGAAGACCGGCGTGCGTCCCTCCGCTGCCACTGGCGCACACCAGGTGGTGGATCTCCAGCCCCATCTCGAACAGCTGGGCCAGGATCTCCTCGGTGCAGGCTACATATCCCAACGCCCCCAGCGGTGTCGAGCCTCCACCCGGGATCACGTAGGGCGTTCCTCCCTGGGCCTGCACCTGCCGGGCCTCTTCTTCGAGGACGGCGTCCAGATCCGCCCCACCCCTCACCACCCGGATCTGGTCGACCCCCATCAGCCTGAAGAGGAAGTTGTTTCCGCTGGCGTCGGGGTCGTAGCTCCCGGGAACTCTCTCCTCGAGGACCAGACGGCAGCGCAGTCCCTCGCGGATGGCGGCGGCGAGGGTCAGCCGGCAGTGGTTCGACTGGACCGCCCCGCACGTGATCAGCGTGTCGGCCCCGCGCTCGAGGGCTTCGGCCACCAGGAATTCCAGCTTCCGTGTCTTGTTGCCACCACCGGCCAGGCCCAGCTGGTCGTCCCGCTTGATGAACAGCCGCGGTCCGCCCAGGTGGTCGCTGAGGCGGCCCAGGGGTTCAATGGGAGTCGGCCCGGGGGTGTACCGACGCCGTGGGAAGCGTGCCAGGTGCATGGGGCTCCTCTCCCCAGGGAGATGGGTCCGTCCGCGGCGAGGTGCCAGCCTATCGTCACTCGATCCAGGGGACCGCGCAAGACAGAGTGTTGAAGGCCTTTCGGGCCGTGGGTACATTCCGCAGTCATGCCGGATCTGCCATCCCGCCGAAGACGCTACGGCGACAAGGAAGTCGCCCTCATACTCAAGAGGGCCACCGAGCTCCAGCGCCAGGAGTCATCCTCCGAGGGCGGCGGAGGTGGACTATCCCTCGCCGACCTGGAGGAAATCGCCTCCGAGGCGGGGATCGATCCACGCTATCTCAGGCGGGCGGCATCCGAGCTGGACGCCGGCTCGGATCCTTCCCGGACCGGAGCCCGCGTATGGGGCGGGCCTCTCACCATCGAGCTCGAGCGGGTCGTGGACGGAGAGATCCCCGGCGAGGACCTTGGCGAGCTGGTCCCGGAGATCCAGCGAGCGGCAGACGGGCACGGGAACGCGAGCCAGTTGGGTCACACGCTCACCTGGAACTCGGGGACAGGGGGTGACGCCGAACGGACGCTCCAGGTGACGGTCACCAGCAGGGACGGTCAGACCCGCATCCGCATCGAGGAACGTCTGCACGGGATGGCCGGGGCGCTGTTCGGCGGAATCGTGGCTGGGGGGGGCACAGGCCTGGGTCTCGGCGTTGGCCTGGGCGTCGGGCTGGGCGCTCTCGGCTCCGCGGCGTTCGCCACCCTCTTCCCGGTCGGAGCGATCGGAGGGTGCTATCTCCTGGCAAGGAGCATCTTCGCGGCCGTCTCCAAGAGGAGGAGGAGGGTCCTCCTGCAGCTCCTGGACCGGATCACGGAGTACGTGATGTCGCTGGCGCCCCCGACCCCGCTGAGCGAGGATCCACCCCGCGGCCAGCTGCCGTCGGGATAGATGCCGCCGCCGTCTCAGCCCTTCTGGGCCGTGAACACCCCGTAGCGAAGAGCTCCCACCCGATAGGCCAGCCACACCCGGAAGACGGTGAGCCCGAAGATCCGGTTCTCCTGTCGTCGATCCCAGAGGAACCGCCGATAGTCGGGACGCCGGAAGAAAGAAAGGGCGAGACGCCGGGTCGACACCGTCCAGGTCGGCCGAACCCGGGCGCTGAGGTCATCGAACCGCTCGAGCCCGAGGTCCGCCCTCTTCAGACCTTCCCGATACTCCGCCTCCGTGCCCAGTCCTACCATCCGTCCCTCCCGGCAAATGGGCTCCAGGAGGTACCGGATGTGCCCCTCGCTCGGATCGTCGCAGGCGAGCCACGTGCACACGACGGCCCGCCCGCCCGGGCGCAACACCCGGCTCGCCTCGTGAAAGAATCGATCCAGGTCCTCCATGTGCTCCGAGCCTTCAAGAGAAATCACGTGGTCGAAGGAGGCAGGTGGGAGGTCGTTCGAGAGCCAGTCACCCAGCATGAGGTGGACGCTCGGATCGCCCGCATGCCGCTCCACCGCATACTGGTACTGGGCCCTCGATAACGTCATGCCCGTCACCACGGCTCCGTACTCCCGGGCGAGCAGCCTGGCCGGAGCCCCGTACCCACATCCGATGTCACAAACCGAGTCGCCCGGCCGGACACGGCCCCGCTCCGCGACCAGGTGGACCAGGCGTACCGCCGCCTCCAGCGGGTCCTCACGCCCGGTTTCGAAGATCCCGTGATGCAGGTGCTCGCCCCAGAGCTCCCGGTAGAAGGTGTCCAGGTCGTCGTAGTGGCGGGCCACCGCGTGCGAGTTCGGAGTCACACGGGGAGTGATCATCCGCAGGGGTATGCTGGAGGGCTCGTGAGCCCGGTCACGGCGAGGAGAGGGTGGGCGGGTTCATGGGAAACGCCCCCGGGAAGTCCGGGCCGGCCACTTTCCTCTTGCCGCTCCAGGCCTCGATGTCGATCCGGAAGACACTGGTGCGGTCCATCTCCTCCGAGGTGATGGGTCGGTAATCCCTCCCGGGACGGAGGTGGGGCGCGTACTTGTCCAGCAGGAGCTGGAGCCCCCGGCGGGCCTCCTCGGCGTGGGGCACCAGCTGGGCTCTTCCGAACGCCACCACGCTGGCGTACTCCACGCTGAATTCCAGCGCAGTGCCCGCCGGGAGAATCCGTCCCATCTCCGCCGCGGTGAAACAGACGCGCGGATCGCTCAGGATGTTGGCGCGCGTTCGTCCCTCGAGGGCGGTGTGGACGTAGATCGCGTTTCGCTCCTCGTCATACACGAAGAGATTCGTGTTCAGGAACGGCTGCCCGTCGTGCACCGTGGCCAGCACACCGTAGCGGGCCTTCTCCAGGAAACTCTCGATCCAGGGGTCGTCCTGGGCCCGGTCCGTTCGACGCACTCGGGTGAAGGGGTGCTCCTGCATCAGATTCGTACCCGTTGTGAGCGAGCTTCTCCCTGCCTGCAGAGGGTGCGGGCGAGACCCCACGCCGCGGATCAGAGAATGGTCGGAGGGCAACGGACGGTCCGCAAGACGCTAATGAAAGACCGGTACCGCCACAGAGTCGGAGCGAACGACACCCATCGGACACTCAGCCCGGCCCCGCGTTGCTCGGACCGAATGAGGGCCCATACATTCGCCGGCACGAACGGGGCTCCTGGCACCCGCCAGGCCTCCGGACTCCCGACCCAGACGTCGAAGGCCAAGGACTCATGCCATCTCCCTCCCTGATCCGGACTGTCGTCCGTCCCAGCCTCGCGCCGGTGCCAGCCGCGGTTGCCGTCCTCTCCGTCCTCGCTCCCTGCCGGACGATCGGACAGGTCCCGGAAGGCTTCCGGGAAGAGTGGTCGCAGGTCCGGCAGCTCCTCGAGACCTCACTGGAGTCCGAGGGCATCGTCGGCGGCACTCTCTGGTTCATCCAGGACGGTCAGGTCATCGCCCAGGAGTTCTACGGGCTGGCCGACCTGGAGACCCAACGGCCGGTGGACGAGAACACGATCTTCCACTGGGCATCCATCACGAAGACCCTCACGGGGATCGCCATCATGCAGCTGAAGGACCGGCAGCTGCTTGATCTGGGCGATCCCATCGTCCGGTACCTACCCGAGGTCCGGGCCGCCCACAACCCGTACGGTGACATGGAAGAGATCACGATCCGGCAGCTCCTCTCCCACTCCGCGGGCTTCCGCAGTGCGACCTGGCCCTGGGGAGGTGACGAGGATTGGCACCCCCACGAGCCGCGAGAGTGGGATCAGATCGTGGCCATGATGCCGTACACCCGGATCCAGTTCCCGCCGGGCGATTGATACAGCTACTCCAACCCGGCAATCGTCTTCCTGGGCCGGGTCATCGAGCAGCTGACCGGTGACGACTGGGAAGTCTACGTCGACAAGAACATCTTCAGGCCCCTCGAGATGCACCGGTCCTACTTCGACGGGACCCCCTACCACCTCAGGAAGCACCGCTCGAACAACTACTACGTGGTGGATGGGGAGGTGAGAGCGAACGGTCTGGACTTCGACACCGGAATCACGGTGTCGAACGGTGGATGGAACGCCCCCGTCGGGGACCTCGTCCGCTACATGTCCTTCCTTGTGGGCAGCCTGGCCGATTCGGATGCCGGCGGGGTGCTTGCTCGCTCCTCACTCGAAGAGATGTGGAAGCCGGAGGTGGACATCGGGGACGAAGGAGGACTTCATCAGTCCATGGGGCTCACATTCTTCCTGCTGGAGCATCAGGGCCGTACGTTCGTCGGACACACCGGTGGACAGAAGGGATTCATCTCCTTCTTCTACGTGCATCCGGAGTCCCGGACGGCGTCCCTGGCCGCGTTCAACACCCTTGGAATCTCGACGGACGGAGCTCCCAAGCCGGACACCCGGCGGGTGCTCGCCGACCTGAGAGAACGACTCTTCGATCGAGTCTTTCCGCTGTTCGTGGAAGCGCCACGCAATCGGTGAGCGGCGGGGAAGCGCGAGATTTGCTGGAGAGGCTCGCGGAGGAAGGATCGCGCGCGACCCGACGGAACTAAAGGTCATGAGATCGCACGCGCGAAGTTCGGAGATGAGGAGCCGCCTTCCCCTTCTACCAGGCTCCCTTTCGCGTCACCACGACGGGAATGGTGAGAGCCATGATCCACAGGTCCCGCAGAACGGAGCGGCGCTCGAGGTACTCCAGGTCCAGGGCAACCTTCTGCTTCACGTCGTCCAGGCAGGTGTCATAGTGCTGGTTGATCTGCGCCCATCCCGTGATTCCGGGAAGCACAGTCTGACGCGACTGGTACCCTTCGATGCGCTCTCGGAGGTCCTGGAAGATGTCCGGCTGCTCGGGGCGAGGCCCCACAATGTTCATGTCTCCCCGTATGACGTTGAACAGCTGCGGGAGCTCGTCGAGCCGGTATTTGCGCAGGATCCTCCCCAGGGTCGTGACCCGGGGATCGTCTGGTGCCGCCCATACCTGCTCAGAAGAGGGTCCGGTACCGACACGCATCGTCCGGAACTTGTAGATGGTGAAGACCCTTCCCCCGCGGTCGGTCCGACGACGACAATGGTCCGACAGCCCGCTCCCGTTGCGCCGATCAATGCCGACCCTCGGCTGGGCGAACAGGACGGGGCCCCGGGAGCTGGCTTTCACCAGGAAGGCAATCAGCGCCATGAGCGGAGCCGCCACCACGATGCTGGCGCCCGCCACTCCCACGTTGAGAGCGCGCATCATCGCCTCGTGCCAGGGGACGCTCCCTGACCGCCCCACGACGGTCCGGATCGGATATCGCACCGGAGCCTGGCGGACATCAGGTGAACTGTATCTGTGGACGTCATGGACGGAGCGCATCGATCAGATTCCACTCTCTCCTTTTCGGGTCGGGACTCGTCCCCCTTGCACACCCTGGAAGAATTTAGGTTTCCATCATAACAGCCGAGTCACGCAGACGCACGAGCCCCGTAGCGACCAGCTCGTGCACGCTTCGGGAGGGGACGCTTCACCTCCGACCGGCGCCACAAGCAGGCCACCCCCGGGAGGCGTGATCGGAGATTCAGACACGGAGACCCGAGCCTGGGTCACATGAAGCCGGTCCCGTTCGGCGCCAGCGGGCTCAGGACTGGCCCGGATCCTGGATCATGCCGACGAAGAGGATGGTTCCGGAGAGGCGCTCGCGGATAGCCAGAAGGAACGGACGATCCACTCTGACCCGCAGCCCCGCCGAGGTCACGCCCACCTCCACGGAGGTGGCCGCAGCCGCCTCGGTTCCTTCCTCATCCACCTTGAGAAACGTCTTCTGCTTGACGTTCCTGATGTGGAGCTGGGCTTCGCGGGCTTGTGGGTACATCGGGGTGAAGTCCGCGGCGAGGGGATCGAAGGCGTCCCGCATCCCCAGGGCCTTCAGGGCCTCGTTCAGCAGACTCTCCCATTCCAGCGTGAACCGGGGAAGTTGCAGCGTCCCCCTGGCTTCGCCGAGTCCCTCGACGAGCCCGGTCCACGCCGCGGCGTCCAGGGACTGCACCACGGATCCGAGATCCACCCCCGGCCGCGGGAGCAGAATGGTCATGGAGAAGGCCTGCCCTCCGTACGGGACATCCACCACTTCGAGGTCGTCGGTGACCCGGTAGAGCAGCAAGTCCTCCTTCTCCATCATCCGGATGGGCGAAGTTCCTCCGCCCCGGAGATGGAAGAGGTCGTCGCGCGTTCGCGCTCTGTCGAAGCGAGCCGTCCAGTCGCCCTTGAAGTAGACCGCGTTGATCAGGAACATCATGGTAAGCGGGTCGATGGGTGCTTCGACGATCTGGTCAATTCGCCCATTGGTGCTGCTCCGGACCCAATCGTTGATCACCCCGGCGGCGCCCGGATCCGTGAAGTCCAGGCCGGTCACCTCCGCATCGAAGTAAGCCTGCAGCACCTCCAGAAAGGAGGGCTGCACTGCGAAGCCTTCCCGGTACCAGATGGAATTCCCGATACCCAGCTCCACGACGGGATCCAGCGCCGTGAGGAGGTCCAGGAGACCTCGATACGACTCGTTGATCTCATTCAGGGACACGGACCCGAACCGCAGGGTCTGGCGCATCTCGTCAAGCGTGGTCCCCGCCGTGCCGTTCAAGGTCATGCCAAGGGCCATGGACGCGCTTAGCGGAGAGATGAAGAGGTTCGAGTCGGGCTCGCTCTCTGCGAGTTGGCTCAGAAGGTCGAAGGCAAAGCGGTTGCTGGCAGAGATGACCGCGGTCTCGGCCACCGTCAGCTCACGCGGGAGATGTTCGATGCGCGGGGTCGGCCCCGAGACCGAATCACCGCAGGCCGGAACGAGGGCGCTTCCCCCGAGGGCGGCCATCGTCAGCCATCGTCGAGCGCTCATCTAGAACCTCCACTCGAGACCGACCACTGGCAGGATGGATAGCTCGGCCAGGGGCCTGGCCTCCTCACCCCGCCAGGGCTCGAAGTAGTAGAACAGGGCATCGCGCCGGTCCAGGGCGTTCAGGAGCCGAACGTAGGGGCGAAGCTCCAGCGGCCTTCCCCCGAATTCAGGGCGGAGCACCCCGAAGAGCTCGGCATCCACTCGCAGGAACGCGTCGTCCGGACCACCTTCCAGGAAGAAGGTCCGATCGGGTCCCGCAGGCTGTGCAAGCTCAGTCGTCTCCGGAAGAGCCTGGTCGGCGAGGTTCTCCCCGATGGGGACGGACGTGTACGGCAGTCCATCGCCGAAAGCGACCCTCAGGTCCGTGCCCCAACGGTCTCCAAGCCTCCCCGTCAGGCCGACACTCAAGAGATGCTGGCCGGCGAACTGCGAGGTTCCGCCCCCGTTGCCATCCGGTGTCCAGTACCAGGTGAGAGAATAACCCAGCCATCCAGTGAGCCCGGTGGATTCCCGCAGGACGCGGAGGTCCAGCCCGGACGCGTTCAACCGACGGTCATCCTCCGCACCGCCGACTCCTTCAAAGCGCTTGACGAACCCCTCCAAGCCGAGACGGACTCCGGGTGCCAGAATCTGGTCCAGGGAAAGAACCAGATGGGAGGCCGAAGCCACGGGCAGCAGTGTCTTCACCTCCGAGGACGCGAGCCCCGTGCCCAGGGCGGCCTCCACCGCTTCGCTCGAGGTGGCTGCGTACTGATGGTAGCGGCCTGCGGCGAGAGTCAGCGCCGCGTTGTCGGTCAGCAGCCAGGTCATGGTGGCACGAGGAGAAAGGCGAACGGACTGGTCGGAAGAGAACCGATCCAGCCGGAATCCGGCCCTGAGGCGGACATCCTCCCGCACCCCCCACACCCCCTCCGCATAGGCGCCCCCGACAGTGGCCTCCGATCGGGATTCCACGGCCGCGGCCCCGCCTTCCACCACGGAAGAGGCAGTGAGCTCCTGGTCGAGCCAGTCGAAGCTTCCACCGAAACGGATCGTCCCGGAGCCGACTGACCGCACGAAATCACCGGTGAGTCGCGCACGGCGCGAGTCTCCCCGCGCGAACAGAGGAGCCACACCACTGAGCGGTAGCCGAGCCTCGTATCCGCTGACCGCCAGACCCACCTCCGTGGAGCTCCCTTGCCTGGACTGCTCGAGGATGACGGACAGGGCGCGATTGCCCCATTCGGCCTCTCCCGGGGTGCCGGATTGGACCGGCTCGGTCAGCGCACCGGGCAAGTCCAGATCCACCGACTCCCGATTCCAGAACCCCATGGAACGGATGCGCCAATCGGCGGCCAGAGCGACTTCGATGCGCCCGAGGGCATCCAGGTATCCGTACGGAGAGGGCCCGCGATCGAGCACATGCGGCTCCAGCCCGTGCAGGGTTCGCGAACCCAGGAAGAACGTGCCCCGGCTTCCCAGCGGCCCCTCCAGGTTGGCGTCAGCGCTGACCAGATCCAGCGAACCGCTGCCCCTGAGCCGGTCCGCTCGAGGCCTCCGCGTTCGGAGATCGAGGATGTACGAGAGCCCGCCGTTGTACCGAGCCGGTGCCCCCCCCAGGTACAGGCTCGCAGTGCCCAGGGCCGCAGGCTCGAACGGAGGAATCAGTCCGGCCATGTGGAACGGGGCGTAGACCGGTGCGCCATCCAGCAGGACCAGCTTCAGATCCTGGGTCGCACCCCTCATCAAGAGGGCGTCAGAGGGATCTGAGGATCCCGATCCATGAGCGCTCCGCGCCGCCTCGCTCAATCCGGACTCCACGAGCCCTGGTGTGATCTCCAGGGCTCGGAACTCGACCTCCGCCAGATCCGTGACCGGGCGCGGATCCCGACCGGACAGGGAACGAACGGGATCCACCCATACCATCACGGGCGGGATCTGGATGGGTTCGCTCTCGAGCTCGAGGTCCAGGCGCAGCGTCCCGGACCGCGGAATGACCACCTCCAGCTCGTGGGTCCGGTATCCAATGTGCACCGCCCGGACGATGCGGGGTCCCGGAGTCACACCGGTAATCAGGTAGCGGCCCCTCTCGTCCGCGAATGCGGTCCTGGCGCCCCGGGGTTCCACCACCTCCACCAGAGCATAGGGGAGAGGTACCCTACCACCGTCGCCGAATCGCAACACCGTCCCCGTGATCGCCGTCTCCGGCGCCTGCTGGAGAGCGGCGGCCAGAAGAAGCCCGAGGGCGGCGCTACTCACCATCATCAGTCCGGCACCCGAAAGCGAATCCGCGTCTCGGTCCTCTCGAGGACGGGACCGGATATCTCCAGGGAGTCGCCGGCCTTTCGCAAGTACGTGCGTCCATTGACGACAACCGTGCCCCGGCGGCCCCGTTGAGGGAGCTCGACACGTACGTTGCCCGGCGGATCCGTGACCTCTAGGAACCCCGGCCCGCTCCGGAGCAGCAGGGCTCCCGAGGCGAACACCCCGGCTCTCACGTCCTGCACCAGGTCCACCGTCACCACCGAGCCGGGCTGAAGATTCACGAGGCGGATCCGCACCATCTCACGGGCATCCACCCTGAGCCCCGCCTCGTCCTCAAGATCCTCGATGGCCGCCTCCCCCGCTACGGGAACGGGCGATGCGGCATCAGGGGTCCGCGGGAAGAGCCCCGCCACCTCTTTCCACGCCGAACCCAGCCACACACGCACCGGTGATCCCGGCACCGCTGCCGAAAGGACGCCCGAGAAAGCGACGACCAGGATGGCCGCCCGAGCGAGGTGAGCGGGCGACGTCCACCGCCGGACACGCCTCGCACGCTGGACCGCTGCAAAGGCCTCGTCCACATTCGGGGGCACGTCGAGGATCTTGAGGGCCCTGGACACGGCCTCCGCCGCGGCTCTTCGCTCCTGAACTGCCGTCGCACAGGTCCGGCACTCGTCCAGATGGACCTGAACCGAATCCTCCGGGGGGGAGGTGTCGTCCAGGACAACCTGGATCAGGGCATCACTCAGGTGATCTTGCTCGCTCATCTTGCTCGAGGTAGAGAGTCGAGAAGCGACGGAGGGCCCGGGCGATCAGCGTCCCTACGGAGCCCGGCGCAACTCCAACGGCTTCGGCCATCTCCTTGTAGCTGAACCCCTCCTCCCGCATCAGAAGAAGCTCCCGATCCCTAGGGGCGAGCGCATCCAGAATGCCTCGCACCCGATCGATCTCTTCCTGTCGCTCGGTTTCCCGATCCGGCCGCTCGGCCTCCGCCGGACCCACCGGGTTCGCCGCCAGGAGCCGGAGGCGGTTCTGTCGCGTCCGCGCCCGATCCCGGACGAGGTGCGTCGCCACCCGGAACAGCCACACCCGGACGCCCTGAAGGTCGCCGTAGACCTCCTGCCGGGAGAGCCGGACGAACGCCTCCTGGGACACGTCCTCAGCGGCGTCCGCATCGCCGAGGAGACGATTGCAGTACCGGAAGAGCTGAGGGTACAGCTGCCGGAATATCGATTCGAAATCCACGGAGGTCCGGAATCAATCTCGCGATGATCCGCTCGTACCGGGGCATCGCATCTCGGGCTCACCTCGAGCACTGGTAAGATCTCCCTGCAGGATCAGTACCCCACAGCCGGCGCATGGCGCCCCCTTTGGTCCCCGTGAACTGGCTCCTCCAAGGCATGAACGACCGAGGAGTCATCCTTGTGACACCGATAGCCCCCATGGCTCGGCAACCGCCCATGGAGCAGAGAGGGCGGACTGGCGTATCAGGGTGGACCTTGATCACGACCCGACCCTTCAAAGGTCCCGGAATCACAGCGACAGGAGAGATTCGCCATGCACATCCGATCCATCACCTTCGCGGTCGCCGCCACGGTGAGCGCCGCCGGATCGGCGGCCTCTCAGGCCCCTTCCCCGGATCAGCAGATCGCCGCTGCCGTGCAGGCGGCACCCGATGAACTGCGGGCCAACGCCACCGTCCTGGGCTATGGGGCGGAGGTCAGCCTGAGGAAGCTCCGGGAGGGTAGGAACTCGCTGGTTTGCCTGGCAGACAATCCGTCGCGAGAGGGGTTCGAGGTCGCTTGTTATCACGAAGCGCTGGAGCCATTCATGGCCCGCGGCAGGGAGCTGCGAGCCGAAGGGATGGGCCGCGCCGAGGTGGACCGCATCCGCCTGGCGGAGGCCGACGCCGGGACCCTGCCGATGCCGGAAGCTCCGGCCATGCTCTACGTGCTGAGCGCACCGGAGGGCGGCTTCGACGCCGCCACCGGCTCGGTTTCCGGAGGATTCCTCCGCTGGGTCGTCCACACTCCCTACGCCACCGTGGAATCCACGGGGATCTCCGCGAAGCCGGCGTCCGGTGCTCCATGGCTGATGTTCCCAGGGACGGCTCGGGCACATATCATGATCACTCCGGAGCGGAGCCAGGGGGGAAGCCGATAGCGAGGGCCGATGCTCTCTGAGGAAGGTCTTCCCCACCGGACGAAGACCACAGCGACTCAGGGTCCAGGACGGAACATGACACGGAGGAGCAGCCTCATCGCGGCGTGCGGGTTCCTCATGGGGCCATGGGCTGCGGCCGTGAACGGTCAGGCGGCCTCGTCCAATCCAGGGACGAAACCCCCTGAGGCGGTCCAGGGGACGGCCACCCTGGTGGTGGTGGTCGGGGGCATGGAGTCGGACGAGGGGGCCGTGCGAGTGGCGCTGTTCGATTCCGAGGCCAGCCACGAGGAGAAGGAGAATCCCTTCCGGGCCGAGACCCTTCCCGTCACGGAGCGGGAATGCACCTGGGTGGTGACGGGGATCCCTTTTGGCTCCTACTCCGTGGCCGTGTATCACGACCGCAACCAGAATGGTGAGCTGGACACCAGCTTCCTGGGGATTCCCTCCGAGCCCTACGCTTTTTCGAACGACGCGAGGAGCCGGTTCGGTCCACCGAGTTTCCAGGACGCTCGGTTCGAAGTGCGAGAGGACTCAGTGACCATCGACATCCGGGTTCGCTGACCGAGCCCGTCCCGGATCCCGAGGCCCCCCGGCGGAACTTTCCGAACTCAACGAGGGCCCGTTCTCACTCCGGCTCGGATGGTGCGGTCCCGGAGAGCTCCCGAGCCCGGACCCAAACGGCATCGAACATAGGCTCCGTCAGAGTCCCCGTGAAAGTGTTCTGTTGGCTGGGGTGATACGAGGCCAGGACGGTGAGCTCCGGCGGTATCCTCACCTCCACCCCGTGGCCAAATGGCGGTCGAGGCGAGGGGACGGTCCGGCCACGCGCCTTGAGCACTCTCAGAAGGTGCGAATACGCGAAGTGGCCCAGGCATACGATGACCCGGACATGCCGGAGCAGCTCCAGCTCTCGCTCCAGGTACTCGCGACAGGCCTCGCGCTCCGCCGGCATGGGCTTGTTGGCCGGCGGCGCGCAGCGCACCGCAGCCGTCACGTAGGCTCCCTGCAGAGCGAGGCCGTCCTCCCGAGACCTGGCCTCGGATTGGGTCGCCAGACCGACCCGGTAGAGCGCCCGGTAGAGCCAGTCGCCCGAACGATCCCCGGTAAACATGCGGCCCGTTCGATTGGCTCCATGGGCCGCCGGGGCGAGCCCCACCACCAGGATCCGGGCACGGGGATCTCCGAATCCGGGTACCGGTCGCCCCCAGTAGGAGTGACCGCGAAACGCGGCTCGCTTCTGCACGGCGATCTGCTCCCGCCACTCCACCAGCCGGGGGCACCGCCGGCAGCTGACGATTTCCCTCTTGAGCTCCTCCCAGGCCATCCAGGAGTCCGGGGGTGAAGGGCGGCGCGTCACCAGGGTCAGACGGACCCGTGGCAACGGCCGCTTGGAGACCCGCAGGTCACTGTCGCACCACGTCGTCCAGAAACGCGCTATTGGCGACGGCAATGGTCTTTTCGTCCTTTTCCAGCAGCGTCTGGGTCGGGGTCACGGCCCTCAGGATCCCCCGCTCTCCCCGGATCTCGATCTCCTTGCCAACACGGAAGACCTTCCGCGCGTAGAACCCCGCGATGATGTTCCGGGTGACGTCCCTTGATCCGAGACCGAAGGAGAGGCCGAAGGCTAGCGCCATTCCCGCCAGGGAGCAGATGGTGACGATGCGGACGATGTCGGTGTCGAACCGAAGTTGCGAGACGGCCATCACCCCGGCGATGAACAGGACGAGGGCCGAAGTGACGGAGCCGAGAGAAGCGCCGAAATCGATCCCCGAGCCCTTCGCCGCCTGAGCCACCGCCTTCCCGGCGAACTGCCCAGCCACGCCACCCACCACCAGAATCAGCACCGCAGCCACTAGATTGGGCACGTAGCCCAGAAACGAGCCCATGGCGTTGGACACCGCATCGAGGCCCAGCGCGTCCGCCGCGGTGCGAGCGAACAGGAACAGCAGGAGGAAGTAGGCCACTCGTGCCAGGACTCTGCTTGGCTCCTGCCGGACCCCCATGCGTCGGAGGGTACGATCCAGCCCGATTCGCTCCACGAGCCCGTCGAGTCGCACTCCCACCAGCATTCGTCGAAAGATCTTCTCGAGGAGCTTGGCCACGATCAGTGCGACGATGACCAGGACGATGCCGGTCACGACGCGGGGCGCTGCGGTCACCACGGAGTCGACCAGATTGCGGCCGGCCTGCACGACCTGCTCTCGCAGGTTGAAGCTCTCCTGGATCATTCGGACTCTCCGGGGTTTTCTGGCTCGGACTCCCGGCCCTGGAGCAACTGGAACACCAGCTCGAGGAACTCTAGAATCACGGCAAGGCCCGCCTGGAACACCAGGTTCGTGACCTGAGAGGTCAGGGTCCGGCGTTCGATGCCCGCCCGCACCCGCTCCAGCAGGCCCGGGACGGGCTCCTCCCTCAGGCTTGCCAGAGCCTCAATGGGCTCACCGGTGTCGATGTCGGCGCGCTCGCTCACGCCGTGCTCTCCTTCGTTGTCCACTCGTCGCTGCCGCCGGGGCTCTTTTCGTGGGCGGTACGGAATTCGTCTTCCGGGCTTTCGAACCGGGCCCGAAACTCCTCCCGGGCCCTCTTGATACGCATCTTCACCGCCGACAGCCCGATGCCCAGATGATCGGCGATCTCCTGGTACGAGAAGCCGTCATGATCCCGCAGGATCAGGGGAATGCGGAGCGTGTCCACCATGGAGTCGAGAACGGCCCTGATTCGCTCTCGAGCCAGACTGGTCTCCAGATCCCGCTCCGGGTTCGGCTCCACACTCACCATGCGGTCGAACGGCTCCTCGGGGTCGTCCAGACTCACGAAAGTGGCACCCCACTCCTTCCGCTTGAAGTTCAGACAATGGTTGAGCTTGATGCGCCCGAGCCATGTCCGGAACTTCGACCGGCCCTCGAAGCCGACCAGCCCGTAGAAAGCCTTCACGAGCACCTCCTGCGCTAGATCCGGCGCCTCGTCGGGGGCTCGTGTGATGTAACGACAGTTCGAGACCACCCACTCCTGGTGTCGCCCTACCAGGGCTTCGAAGGCTCGCAGGTCTCCTTCCGGCGCCGCCTGCGCCTCCTCTACGAGCTCCTCGTCCGTCTTCCGGTCAGTGTCCACCACCCGCGCGCCCTTTCTCGGCCATGAGCACCTCCTCCCTCTCCTCAGACTTGACCGCCCGTCATCAGACTTGACCGCCCGGGCCGCCCGCTAGTCACATCTCGTGCCCGCTTCCTCGATTCTCGCAACCTGGGTCGCCGCCGGGCCTGCTACAACCCCACTTGATCTCCAGCCGTCTGCTGGTGACCTCTTCAACGGGCCTCTCCGAGAGTCTTGACTCTACAGTGCAAAGTACTCTACTTTGTACTACAGAGTACTTTGATTCATGTTCAGCAACCTCCATCATCCAATGAGCCATCCCCTGCGACAAGCCCTACGGATCACCGGCCTGGCGATCACCCTCGGCGTCCTGGGTGACTTCCTGCTTCGACCCTTTCCCTGGGGCTCGGGCTTCCTCCTCTGGACCGCAGCCCTGACGACGTTGACACTCGGGGCATTGCGACCCTGGAAGGCCACCAGTGCGATCGCCGCGTGGATGTGGCTCCCCATCCTCTTCGCCGGTTGCATGGTGTGGCGGGACTCACCCTTTCTCAGGATCTGGGATCTTCTCGCGGTACTCGTCGCATGGGGGGTGGTCGGCTTCAAGTCCACGGGCGTGCGGCTGGGAACTTCGGGCGTCCTGGATTACCTGTTCGGAATCGGGGGATCAGCGTTGAGCGCGATGGCGGGCCCCCTGGGATTGGCCAACGAAGACATGGAATGGAGCGAGATCCATGAACGGTTGAGGCTGCGGGGCTCGACTTCCGTCCTGGTCGGACTTCTGATCGCGCTTCCCCTGCTTCTGGTGTTCGGTCCGCTCTTCATGTCCGCCGATCCCGTGTTCGAGCACCTCGTCCGTGGGGTCATCAACTGGGACTTCGGGACCGTGGCCTCCCACCTCCTTGTGGCGGGAGGCCTGTCCTGGGTCACGCTGGGTTACCTCCGCGGGCTGAGCTTCGCGTCCCCGTCGCCTTATGCGGCAATCATCCGGCGCACCCGTCCCGGCCTGGGCATGGTGGAGATCGGTATCGCACTGGGCTCCCTCGCAGCCATCTTCGGGCTCTTCGTCGCCATCCAGGTTCGTTACCTTTTCGGAGGAGAGGCCATGGTGATGTCGATCACCGGCCTGACCTACGCCGAGTACGCCCGTCGGGGTTTCTTCGAGCTCGTGACCGTCGCGGCCCTGCTCGTTCCGGTGCTCCTGGGCGCCCACTGGGCCCTGGACATCACTCGCGCGGCCGGCGTTCGGATATTCCGGGCGCTGGCGTCAGTCCTGCTCGGCCTCACCGCAGCCATCATGATCTCCGCGTTCCGCAGGATGCTCCTGTACGTGGAGGCATATGGCCTGACGGCCGACCGCCTCCTCGCGACGACGTTCATGCTGTGGATCGCAGTGGTGTTGTCGTGGTTTGCATTGACCGTGCTGTCCGGACGGAGCGAGCGCTTCGCTCTGGGAGCGCTCGTTAGTGGCTTCGTGATGCTCATGGGCCTCAACCTGCTGAATCCGGAATCGCTGATCGCACGGACCAACCTGGAGCGGGCTCGATTGGGAAGGGATTTCGACGTTTCCTATGCCACGCGAATGAGCGCGGACGCGCTGCCCGTCCTGGTCGAAGGCATCGCAGACCTGCCCGTCCCCTCAGCGTGTTCGCTCCTGGAAGGGCTGGCAGAACGCCACGAGCAGCGAAGGACGGACGACTGGCGGTCCTGGAACCTGAGTGAGGCCCGGGCTGAGCGAGTCCTCGAACACGTGCCCCTGGTGCAGCGTCGGCTTGGATGCACCGACGTTGACTCAGGCGTCTCGGGGGAGAATCGGGGCCGGGGACGCCCACGATGACACGCCACATCGACCCGGCTGCCAGGAGCTCCCCGCGAGCCCGGAGCAGGGTGCCCTAAGCGGTACTCCTGTGACCGTGCACTAGAGGGTGCGAAGCACGGCGCGGACGGGACTGGCATCGAAGCCTACCAGCCGGAGCGGAAGAGCGATCAGCTCGTAGCGCCCCTCCGGAACGTGGTCAAGAACGATACCCTCCAGAATCGTCACGTCATGCTCGAGACAGGCACGGTGGGCGGGCAGATCCTTGGAGGCCGCAGGATCGACGCTGGGAGTGTCCACCCCGACCAGCAGGACGCCCTGACGGCGCAGCCAACCGATCAGCTTGGGAGAGAGGGCCGCGAAATCGGCGCTGAACTCCCGAGGGTTCGAATAAGTCCCCGTGGCCATCAGTACCCTCGGCTCCGTCATCTCGGCGCGGATCGCCTCGGGCGCGACGACCCCCCTTTGCGCCACCGCGACTCGAATCACCTGGCAAGGACCGACGAAAAGGTCCAGGCCGCGCTGGTCGATGGTGGCCCCCGTGGCCGAGTAATGGCTGGGGGCATCCACGTGGGCTCCCAGGTGCGCCGTAGCGCGCAGTGTAGAGAGCGTGATTGGATCGCCCCGTCTCATGTCCAGAAGAACCTCACGGGTCAGGGGCGTATCCCCGGGAAACACAGCCAGGGACGGGTCGTTCGGAGGAGAGATGTCGTAGATCACAGGGCAGGCAGCTAGACGAGCAGTGAGAGCAACACTAGAACCAGGAACACGAGCGCGACGGCGGCGCTGGCCAAGACCTGGTTCTGGCGCTCCGACCGGCGTACGGCTTCGGTGTACGGCGTGCGTGTAAACGTCACGAGGTCGTAGGTAGGGACAAACCGGTCCGGCGCCAGGCGATAAAGGCCCCGGCTCAGGCTATCGCGCAGAAGCACGCGAGGGGAGCTCGTCTGGTCACGCATCTCGGCGAAGCTCCGGATCGCCAGATCGGCCAGCGCATCGGCGTCTCCCCTCCGAGTGCCTTGATAGTGGGAGAACGCCCGTTCCAGGTCGGTGCTGTGCCGGGCGATGGACTGATAGAGAACGAGACAGTCCTCGAGTGTGGCACTCTTCTCCTGGCCCCAGAAGGGCACCACGGTCCGGGCGGCGTCACCGACCAGAACGACCTTGTCCTGGTAGTGCCACGGACTGCAGCGGATGGTCACGAGGGAGCGGGCGGGATGGAGCTTGAAGTCCTCCAGCAGCGAGGGCATGTGAAGCCAGGCATCGTGGAAGTGCTTCTCGAAGAAGTGCTGGATCTCGGCGTCCGTATCCACATCGAAGAGGCCGTGCTCGCCTTCCAGCGCCGCAAAGACCGTGCAGGTAAACGATCCGTCTCGATTGGGCAGGGCCATCATCGTGAGTCCATCTCTTGGCCAGACATGTAGGGCGCTGCTCTCGAGCCGGAACGTGCCGTCCTTGCGGGGCGGGATCTCCAGCCTCCTGGACACGAAGGTGAGATACTCCTGTTGGTAGTTGAACCGGTCTCTCTCCCGCATCACGGCCCGCACGCTCGAGGCCCTGCCGTCGGCCGCGATCAGGAAATCGGCCTCGATCGACTGGCTGCCCCCCGTGGGTTCGTGTTGGAGCGACACGGAGGCGGTGTCCAGGTCCACCTCTGCACAACGTTTCTCGAAGAAGATCCTTGCTTCTTCGAAGTGTCGGGTCTGATCCAGAAGCGCGCCGATCAGCGCCGAGCGGGGGACCGAATAGACGACGCGGTCCCCTCGTATCCCGTTGGGGCGAAAGGTCAGAGCTCCGCTCGGAGAGTGGATCATGCGACCGCGCAAGGCCACCGCCTCTCCCAGCACCCGTTCGGAGACCCCCGCCTGCTTCAACGCGTGGACCCCACGAGCGGAGAGGACGAGGTTGCTGAGGGGGCCCTCCTGCGCTCCGACCTCCCGAGGATCAGGGCCTCTCTCGTACACGCCGACGCGGTAGCCCGCTTGGCCGAGGAGGCACGTCATGTACGAGCCGCTGAGCCCCGCTCCCACCACCGTGACGCGGGTATCACGGGTGGGTGGGCTACGGTGCTTCGGTGTCAGCGAGTATTCGGGCAAACCGCCATGCCTCGTGAAAGGTGTTGTAGAGGGGAGTCGGGGCGACTCGAACCACGTCGGGCTCACGAAAGTCGCACACCACGCCGGTCTCCTCCAGCGATCTCTGGTAAACGCGCGCATCCCCATCGACCCGGATCGACAGCTGACATCCCCGCGACTCGGGGTCCCGGGGAGTGAGGATGCGAACCCGCCCATCGGGGATGTCATCCAGAAGGAACTCCAGAAAGCCCGTGAGCCTCTTCGATTTCTTGCGAAGCTGGGGCATCCCCGCTTCACTGAAGATCTCCAGAGAGGCAAGAAGAGGGGCCATGGCCAGGATCGGCGGGTTACTCAGTTGCCATCCGCTGGCCGATGCCACCGGCACGAATTCGGGCAAGAGCTGCATCTTGAACCGGGTGGCCGGGTCGTTTCCCCACCAGCCCCCGAAGCGATGCAGCTCCACGTTCCGGGCGTGCCTTTCGTGGATGAAGCACCCCGCGGGCGCTCCCGGGCCTCCGTTCAGATACTTGTAGCCGCACCAGGCCGCGAAGTCGACGTCCCACTCGTGCAGGCAAAGCTCCACGTTCCCCACCGCGTGAGCCAGGTCGAAGCCCACGATGCAGCCTCTCTCCCGCGCGGATCGCGCGATGCGAGCGATGTCCAGGAGCTGGCCTGTGAGGAAGTTGACGCCGCCCATGAGCACGACGGCGATGTCGTCACCTTCCCTTTCCAGGACCCCCTCCACGTCGTCGATTCGCAGGGTGTCCTCGTCCCCACGGGGACCCACCTCGATGAGCGCTTCCTGCGGATCGAGCCCGTGGTGCCGCAGGTGTGTGGCCACCGCGTACCGGTCGGACGGAAAGGTCGGACCGTCGATGAGCATCTTGTTCCGGCGGCCCCGCGGACGATAGAAGGAAGCCAGCAGGAGGTGGAGGTTCACCGTGAGCCCGTTCATCAGCACCACTTCGTGGGGCTCTCCTCCCACCAGCCGGGCCAGGGGCTGCAGGAAGAGGTCGTGGTACGTGTACCAGGGCTTTTCACCCTCGAAATGCCCGCGCACGGCGAGGCGGGCCCATGCGTCCAGCTCCCGGACCACCGCCTCGCGGACGGTGCGTGGCTGGAGTCCCAGAGAGTTGCCCGCGAAGTAGATGGACGGAGATCCCTCCCCTTGGGAAGGAATGAGAAAGCGCTCCCGATAGGACCCCAGGGGATCTCGAGCGTCGAGATCCAGGGCGTAGCGTTCCTTTCGGGACTCGAACTTGCGGGGGTTCGTCTGCATCATCGTTGACGCCAGGGGCCGACCCATTCCCATACGACCCTCCCTCGTCCATCCGTCGGGGCGGGTTCAGAGTGGGTCTCTGAAGATTGTAGGCGGCGGCGTGAGCAGGTGTCAAAGCGGGAGGCGAGGGTCAGCAAACCGAGGGGTGCCAGGACGGGAGGGGTGTCAGGACCGGGAGCGGTTGGGACCGCACGGAGCTCGAGAAAGAGGCGGGCCGACGCTTGCCGCCTCGGCCCGCCTACTGGAGAGCGATTCCGCCCTCCGGAAGTGGACGGCCCTCCCACGGTCGAGAAGTCCGTTGAGCTGAGGTCGAGGTAAGATGGACTTCCGGGAGTCGGTCCGTGTTCGGGCCGTTTTGTTCTGTCTTCCAGCCTTGGTTCAACCTCCTGGCTGCTCGAGGGAAGTGGCAGGAATGGTGCCAGCGGTGGGAGTCCAGGGAGCCGAGGTCCGGCCCGGCGGATCATCCTGGTGGGTGCCCGTCCACAACTCTCTGCGGACAAACAACTTAATCATCGCATTGGTGAGGCAAGCCCTTCCGAGCGCCTTCGGGCTCCGGTGCGCCGCGGGGCCTGAAGTTGTAGCGCCTCCTGAACAGGGAGGGTGCGCCGAGGCCACGGAAGCGACACTTTTTTCCTGTCTGAATCCATCGCACCCGTTCTTCGTAGGAGTGAGGGGCGCGATCTCGCGTCGGGAGGGCGTCTGGACGTGCCAGGCCGAAATTCGACGGAACCCGAATCGTCCCCATCGAACTCATCATGAGCGCACTGTCGAGAGAAGTGGCTCCCGCACCGGGTGAGCTCCGTCCCGTGCTGGGAGCGCTGCGTACACTGCAGGGCCGCGCCACCGTCGGCGACGTGGTCGCGGCCACCGGATTGTCCAGGGATGACGCCGAAGGCTCGCTACGAGGTCTCCTGGAAAGCCACGACGGCCACCTTCAGGCCACCGAAGCTGGAGAGCTGATCTACGTCTTCGACCGTAGCCTGATTCGACGGGACCATGTGGCATGGGCCACCAGACTCCGGGAGTCCATCCTCGGAGCCCTAACCTGGTCGTTCAAGGCCTGGATCGTGGTGATGTTAGTGGCCTACTTTGTTCTCTTCGTGGTCCTGGTCGTTGCGGCGCTCCTGGCTGTCATGAGCCGGGGCTCGCGGGGTAGACGTTACCGACCCGGCGGTCGCGTCCGGATCCCTTCCGGTTGGCTCTTCTATCTCTTCTGGACGCCACGCTGGCGCTACGGGCGACCCTACTACGGCCGCCGATATCGACCCTCTCAGAGACAGCACACCGAGGAGCCAAAGCCTCCGTTCTACAAGAAGGTGTTCGCCTTTGTTTTCGGTCCGGACGAGCCCCAACCGACTCAGGTGCAGCGAGACCGCCCGATCCTTCAGCTGATTCGGGCGAGACGTGGAGTCCTGAGCACCTCCGAGCTGGTCCAGCACACCGGCCTTCCCCTCCCCCAGGCCGAGAGTGAGATGGGCCGCCTGATGGCTACGTACGCTGGCGATGTCCGGGTTTCGCGGGACGGGGAGCTCGTATACCCATTCCCAGAGCTCATGATGAGCGCACATGGACCGGTGAGGAGCGCGCAGCCCGAGCCGGCCTGGCGTCGTCTCGAGAACACGCGCCTCCTCACCGGAAACGAGCGCAAGGACAACGCTCTGGTTGCTTTCCTGAACGGGTTCAACCTGCTTGCCGCCGCTACGGCCCCCCTGTTCATCTTCCCCACGCTCGGGATCGGCGGAGCACTGGCCGAGGCCGGACTCGTGTACGTACCCGTGGTGTTCAGCGCGCTCTTCTTCGCCATCCCCCTGGCGCGCTCGGTGGCTGTTGCCCGGGAGAACCGGGCCCGCCGCCTCAGGAACGCCCGCAAGGTCCTGCTGGGCGCGGTGTTCCAAAGTGCCCTGTCGGGAAGATCGGGGCTGTCCGAGGCCTCCGCGTTAAGGCACGTCGAGAAGGTCCTGGGGAGCTCCCGCCCAGCAGCTCCGCTCGTACGCAACGCCCTGCACGGCGTCGCGTCGGAGTTCGAGGCGGATGTCCATGCCGGGAACGGGGAGGGATTGGTCTTCTCGTTCCCCAGGATCCTGAGTCACTTCCGCGCCTCGGAGGAGCTTCGTTCACGACTGCGCCTCGAGGACAGCTCCGTGGGCGAGGTGGTCTATTCCAGCGCCGACACCCCCGAGGAGGCCCATGCCCGTGACCTGGCCCGCTTCGACCGGGAGCTGGCTGGATACGTGGGGGCCCCCGAAAGGATCGGCTACCTGGACGACTTTGAGCTTCTCGATTTCGACCGGGAGCTGAGCTGGGGACCCCGGCGGATGGAGGCATAAGGGATGGGAACCGTGCTCTCCGGGGTGGCCGTTCTGGGAATGGCGGTCGCGCTCCTGCTCGTGCCCCTCGGTGTTCCCGGAGTGTGGATCATGCTCGGGATCCTCCTTGTCGCCACGCTGGCGGGGGGCGTTCCACTGGGGCTCTGGATCGGTCTCGCAATACTCGCACTTCTTGCGGAGGGTCTCGAGTGGGCCCTCCTGCAGTGGATGGGACGCCGTTATGGTGGCTCGTCCCGGGCTTTCTGGGGAGCGGTGGCGGGTGGGGTGGCGGGCGTGGTGGTCGGCCTGCCCATTCCAGTGCTCGGCCCACTGCTCGCCGGATTTCTCGGCACGTTCGCCGGGGCGGGCGTGGTAACGTTCCTGGAGACCCGTTCCGTGAGCCGGGCCTCCCGGGTGGGTTGGGGAGTCCTGCTGGCGCGTACCTTCGCCGTAGGTCTCAAGGTGGCAGCGGGCCTCGTGGTGCTCGTAATCGGATCAATTGCTCTGTTTGCTGCCTGATGGCAAGCTCGAATCCTCCGGGCCGCTTCTCGGTCGCATCATGAGGAAGCCGGGAGTGCGGAGCCGACTGGAGATCGGCGTGTTCGCGGTGAAGCACCATGTGTCGGTGCGGGAACCGATAGCCGACGACGGAGGCTCGTCTTCCTCCGGGTCCTCGGAGGGCGGAAGTTCCTAGGCTTCCGCAGCCATCTCGGCCCAGAGGCGGTCGACGTTCTCCGAGATCTCCTGTAGAGCCCCGGCCGAGAGCTTGTCGAGGCGCCGGCCGATCCTCTCGCCCACCAGCCGCCGAACGAAGGCGATGGGAAAGGCCAGGTCCCAGTCCACGAGGGGAGAGGGTCCCTCCTCGAGGGTCTCCAGTATCTTTAGTACCAGGTACGCGTCGTCCAGGAGACCCGCGAGTCCCTGCGTCATCTCCGGGATCAGGTCCATCGGGTGGAGGAAGTACCGCGCCGCGTGATCCAGAAGTGGAAGCACGACCATGTCCAGATCCCGAATCCGCGCCTCCTGATAGGCGCGCGCGAGCAGGATGGGCACCGTGTCGATGATCTCCACGGCCAGATCCGCCGCATCCTTGATCTCCTGGTCCGAGGCATCCGGCAGCCGCTCACGAATGAATCGCTCAAGCTGCTCCGTCCCTCGAGCCTTGGCGCTTTCGACGACCGCCTGGACCTCTGCAAGGTTCACGCGATCCCTCTTCTTTCTCGATCGTGCGCTTCCCGACCATCCCGTCTCCCCACAGGAGCCTCTCACGTGCGTGCGCATCCCGCAAGGGCAGCGCTCGGCTGAAGGACTCTGGACGAGGCCTGGCGGGGCTCGACTCATCGGGCTGGGACGCCCTAGCTCCTCCCGGCAGGGAGGGCGCGGAATGGCGGATCAAGGTGTCGGCCTCAGGGGGAGACGCCCGTCACGGTGATGGTTCCGTTCCCTGTGCCCAGAACGATCGACCCTTTTCCCTCGCCCAGGCGTCCCTCCAAGCTATTGAACGTTCGGACCTCGTCGTGAAGGGTAAGGTTGTTCAGCACGATGGTCCCGTTGGACACGATGGCGAAGAACTCGGCGGACGTGTCGGTGGGAATGGTAAGGCTGATCGACCCGTTCGAGAGGCCGAAGTCGATATTCTCGTCTTGCGGGAGGGTCACGGACGCCTGGAGGTTGCCGTTCCCCAGCGCCGCGGCCGCCCCCCCGACGATGTCGGTGAGCGACACCGGTCCATTGAGGTTCTGGGCGATGACCTGTGCGCGGATCCCGTCTATTTCGACCATACCGTTGATGTTGCTCACCAGGACCGAGTCGCTATCGGGAACCGTGATCGTGTAAAACACGATGAAGTCTCGGCCCCCCGTCTTTTCCGGCTGTTCGGTCTCCAGAGTGATCCGCTCCTGTGTCTCCTCCCTCCCCACCTGCAATCTTTCCAGGTTCGCCTCCGCGTCCTCGACACTCTCCGACTGTACGATCTTCCGGGCCTCGACCGAGATCACGGTAGCATCAGGATCCCCGTCCACCGTGATGTTCCCGTTGATCCCCAACAGCAGGAAGCTGGTCTGCGTGGTGACAGGGACTTCGAAGGTGACGGTCTCCTCGGCCGAGAAGTCCGTGTTCGCCACCCTGAAGGGATCCTCGCCGCATCCCGCGTGGAGCAGGAGCGCCAGGGGCAGGAGAAGGGTCGCTCCACGAGGGAATGTGCTCATCTTGATTCTTCCTGGCTGGAGTCTGGGCCACACCCTTCCGAGCCGCGACCCGTGATCGCCCGAACCTGTCCGTCGAGGCCCTGCGGGAATTCTCTCGATCCCTGCACCGACCCCTCTGCCTTTGAGGACCGCTCTGCTGACGAGGTTGAGTCCTCGCCCATGCCGAAACGTGGGGATTCACCGTCTATCCCGCCAGTGAGTACGTCCGAGCCTGGTCAAGATGACCATTGCTTCCAGCTCCGACTCCGGGAGCGGAATAGTCGGTGGGGAGGAAAATGCGTAACACCCCGGGGCGGGTGGTTCCCCCAGGAGAGTTGACCGGCCCACTTCCGAGCGCCAATGTCCACTGAGGATCCTCGACATCGGCATCGAGCTCACCCGCAGCCGGAGTGCCCAGGTCGAGAAGCAGGGTGCAGCCCCCTGAATCAGCAAGGAGGACCGGTGAAAATCATCGTACCGCGGCGTCTCCTCATTGCCGCCGTGGGCTTTCTGGTTCTTTCAGCGTGCTCGAAGCGCCCCGCAAGGCCGTTCGTCGAGGGCGCCCACATGTATGAGCACTTCACGCAGGTGGGAGAGGTCCAGGCCGGCGTGATCAAGGGCGATCTGGACTCGATCCGGGAACCGGCTCGTTGGATCGCCAATCACGAAGAGATGGGCGGGCTTCCCGAAGGATCCGAGAGGTACCTGTCCGAGATGCGCCGCCTGGCCCGCCAGGCCGAAGAATCGGACCGTCTCGATCAGGCTGGGGCGGCCACGGCACGCCTGGGGGACACCTGCGGGTCCTGCCACACCGCATTCCACGTGGGTCCAAGTCTCGCGATGGGCGGTGCGGCCCCCGCGGGCATCGAGTTGCCTCCCCACATGCTCCGGCACCGCTGGGCTTCGGACCGGATGTGGGAAGGCATCGTAGGACCTTCGGAGCAGGCCTGGCTGGCAGGCGCGCAAGCCCTGGCCGATGACCCGGTGCTCACTCTGGAGACAGGTGTGCCAGGAGCCCTCGGCCAGCGAGTCCACGAGATCGGTGCCCAGGCGCTCGAGACCACGGACGCCTCCGATCGGGCTCAGCTCTACGGAGAGCTGCTCTCGACCTGCGCTCCGTGCCATGGGGCATTGGGGATCCAGCTGAAGTAAGAAGCCGCCCCTGCCGGACGCGAGGGTGCCGGACAGCCAACGGAACCGGACTCGGAGACGTGAGTTCTGGACGGGGTCGCCTTCCGCTAGGCGCCTCCCGAGCCTTCCCGCACGCGGATCCGTACCTCGATATCCTGGCTCCGGATGATGAGGACGCCGGCCTCCTCCAGCTTCGTGACGTTGACGGGAGCCCCCCTCACCTCCACCTCGGCCGTCCCGATGGAGCCCGTGAACCGAAGGGTCGGGACCACTGGCTCACCAGGGGTGCCCGCCGTTGGAGGGACACCCGGTGCAGGCGCCACTGCGGTCGCCTTCGCCCTCGGGGCGAGAGGCAGCTCGGGGCGATGCACCAGGCGCTCGCCCGGGGTGAGCGTGACCTGGGCGGTGGTACCATCAGGCCTGGACAGAGCGAGACGGATTCTCTGCCCCGGCTGGATCCGCGCGAATCGTTCCCCCGCGGCCTGAGTCGTGGTGGCGTGCCCGTCGATCTCCGTCACGAGGTCGCCCTTGCGAATCCCCGCCTCCGCGGCCGGGCTGCCCTCGTCGACCTGGGTAACCTCCAGAGGGCCCGAGAAGAACCAGCCGGACCGATCCGTGTCCGGGTCCTCCTGAAAGCCACAATCGGAGCACCGGAAGCTGAACCCGAGATAGCCAGGGGGCGCCACGCTTGCGGGCGGGCGAGGGGCGGGAAGCACAGCCGCGATTCCTGCCGTCGACATGGCCGCCGGGTGCGGGGCCCGGGCAGGACTGGGACGGACCGCCGATTCCGCAGCCGGAGCCGCGGTGGCCACCGCGCCCCGAGAGCCACCACCTTCCCCTCTGCAGCGCCCCACCGCCTCGATGCGGGCCTCCCGAACGGTTCCTCCTCGGCGGTAGCGGACCGTGACGTCCTGGCCGGGCTCCACCGCCCCCCAACGGCGTCCGCCCTCCCGCGTCGTGATGAGCGCTCCGTCAATGCCCACGATGGCGTCGCCTGGACGCAGGATCCCCTCTGCCGGGCCCTCGACCGCGGTAACCTCCGGCTCGGTGGTGAAGGACCAGATTCGGGCGGTCCCCTCCTGGGACATCGCGATCGAGCAGGATCCGGTGCAAGCCAGGCCTGCGATGCCCAGGGATCCCTCTAAGCGCTCCGCAGGGCAGTCCGCCACCGAGAGCTGGACCTGAGCAGTCAGACCCGTGGGTGCCGACAGGGCAATCCCGGCGATCCCGGTGATCCAGGCGATCCCCGCGATCCAGCTCACCCCCCGCCTGACGGTCAAGCGCCTGCTCGACCCATCCATAACCATATCCTTCATTGCTTCACCCCCATCCGGAAACGCCTCCGAGATCGGACTCGGTCGGCTCCATTCCCTAGAACCAGATGAACTGCTGTGCTCCGGCGGCTCGTGATTCGCCGGCTGCATCCCCTTGCTCCTCCAGCAGCTGGACGATGCGAGCGATGTCCCCGTCATCGGGAGAGATGCGAGCCAGCTCGAAGGCGGCGGCGTAGAGGGCTACCAGGGCGGCCTCGACTCCCTGATCCAACTCTCTGCCGTTGCCCTCCAGGGCCAGACCGCCAGCCAGCTCTCCGAGCGCCGCGAGCGCCTCCACGTAGGCGGTGCCGGCTTCCTGGACCCGCAGTGCGGTGAGTGCCGCGTCCTGCTCCCGAACCGCCAGAAAGGCCTGTGCTGTGCTCCGGGTCCCCATCCAATGGCCCACTGCGATCCCGCCAGCGAAGAGCACCAGGGAGGCGGCGACGGAGGCAACCATCAGGGAGAGCCGCGGCCTTCGCCACAGCGCCCGCGTAGGTCCAAGGAGGCTCTCATCCCGGAGCGCCCTCACCACCCTCTCTTCCAGGAGCCTGGAGGGAGCCCGCTTCCGCGGGAGCTCCTGAAGGGCGGTCCGCTCCTCGAAGGTCAGGTCCTGATCAACTTCTTCGTTCATGGTCACCGTCCAGCATACCCTTTTCGGTCGACAGCTTCGGTCGATATGTCATTCGACACTCCCCTCCAGCTCGAGCGCCGTCTCGGGCTCGGGCGGATTCAGCAGCCGGCGCATCGCTCTGCGCGCGTGATGGAGCTGGCTCCGGGAGGTTCCCACGCTGATCTGGAGCCGGCGGGCGATCTCCCGGTGCGTGAATCCCTCGACGTCATGAAGAACCAGGACGGCTCGGAACCCAGGAGGGAGCAGGCGGATGGCCCGCTCCAGATCGATCCGCTCCCCCGTCGACTCGGGGCGGACCGGTAGCTCGAAGCCCTCGGCAGGCTGCAGCAGACGTCCGTCTCGGCGCACGACCTCCCGGACGAGGTTCAACGCGATTCCCGTGAGCCAGGTCCGAAGGGAGGACTCCCACCGGAACCGTCCCAGCGCCCGGACCGCGCGAAGCCACACGTCCTGCACCACGTCCTCCGCCACTACCTCGTCCCCTCCCAACAGGCGCAGCACAAACTGGTAGAGGGCCGGCGTATGCCTACGGTACAGCACTCGGAAGGCACCCTCATCACCCTCATGAATCACGAGCGCAGCAAGCTCCCGGTCCTTCCGCCCATCCTCGGTGTGTCCGGTCATCTCGACTTATGAGTGGTGTGAGAGGCGAAGAAACGTTGTACGTCTCGAGCTACCAGCCGATCACGTAGTCGCTCTTCGCGGGGCTCACGCCGCCGAGCAGGACGCCGGTGTCCGGGTCGATCATCACCATCTTGACCGCTCCGGCACCGGAGCTCGCCTGCCCGTAGGGTTGCTGCAGGGGGACGATCTCCACCGCGTGTCCTCTTTCGGCCAGGACCTCCGCGGAGCCGGCAGCCAGGACCTCCGGCAGCGTGAGCATGCCGCGCACCCGCCCGGGGTACATGGACGCCGGGAAGGCGCTGCTGGTGACAGTGGGGGCCTCCACCGCCTGCTGCACGTTCATCCCGAAGTGCACCGTCGCCAGGAATGCCTGGAGCATGGCCTGGGGTTGGTTGTCCCCGCCCGGGGTGTTCCAGGCGAGGAAGGGCTTTCCGTCCTTCAGAGCCAGGGCCGGGTTCACCGTGTGACGCGTCCTTTTGCCAGGCTGAAGGACGTTGACATCATCCTCGTCGAGGCTGAAGTAGGGCATGCGGTTGTTGAGGAAGTAGCCGCCTCCCTCCACGGCCATGCCGCTTCCGAAGCGGGAGTTCACGGAGTGCGTGACGGACACGAGGTTGCCGAACCGGTCCGCGATGGAGAAGGAAGACGTCTCGCCGTCCGAGGGCGCCGGCGCTGAGGACCGGGTCACGGCCCGGACTTCGGGCTCGTACCGGACCTCGTGCCCGTCCAGAACGGCCTTCATTCCACGAGGATCCCCAGGGGGAGGCGTGATCATGGCGCGATCCCCAATCAACTCCCGACGAAGGGCCGCGTATTCCTTGGAAAGCAGCTCTTCCACCGGAACGTCCACGAAGCGGGGATCGGCCACGTATTGATTGCGATCGGCGAAGGCCAGCTTCAGTGCTTCCGTCAGCACATGGAGATACTCCGGAGAGTTGTGTCCCAGCTCCACGAGATCGAAGCCCTCCAGGATGTTGAGGGCCACGAGCATCACGATGCCCTGGGAGTTGGGAGCGCTCTGATAGACGTCCAGCCCCGCGTAGGAGGTCCGGATGGGCTCTTCTTCCTCCGCCTCGAATCCCGCCAGGTCCTCGTAGCGGAGCAGCCCTCCCTGCCCCTCGTAGAAGGTCGCCGTCCTCCGTGCGAGGGGGCCACGGTAGAACGCCTCGGCACCCTCGCAGGCGATGGTCTCCAGGGTGCGGGCGAGATCCTCCTGAACGAACACCTCCGCCGGACGGAGGGGCCTTCCGTCAGGCATCAGGAGACGCGTGGAGCCCGGGAAGGGAGAGATCTTGTCGACGGCCTGCTCGTGGTGGCTCGCCGCCCAGACGGTGAGGGGGTGGCCCGCACGGGCGGCCTCGATGGCAGGAGCCAGCAGTTCTGCGTAGGCCATGGTCCCATAGCGCGTCAGAGCCAGGTCGAATCCACCGACGGCACCGGGAACGTCCGTGGACAAAGGGCCGGCATCGGGGATCCCCCCGAGCGCCACGTAGGACTCTCTGGTGGCCAGCCCGGGCGCCGGGCCGGTCCCATTGATGAAGACCACCCGATCCTCCGCGGCCAGGTAGGCCAGGATGAAGCCGTCCCCACCGATCCCGGCCTGGTGCTGCTCCACGACGGTGGTCATGTAGAAGACCGCTACGGCCGCGTCGACGGCGTTGCCGCCCGCTTCGAGGATCTTCATCCCCGCCACTGCCTCCAGGGGGTGTTCGGCCGCCACCATCCCTCGCGTCCCCATCACCACCGGTCGCCAGAAGGGCCGCTGCGAGGGAAGCTGGGCCCCGGCGGCCAGGGGCAAGAGACACGCAACGGTCAGAGCTGACGCGAGAAGGGGCACCCGCCCCGGGTTCGGCTTCGTGACTGTGCGATTCATGCTCCAATCTCCGATTCCTGGACGAGGTCCGTGAAGTGCTGGGCACGGCCAGGAGCCCATTTGGGCCCAGGTCGTGGGGCCCGTCGGCCCTCGCCCGCCGCAGCGGCGGCCTCCTCGTTGGGAGCCCTCAGCGGCTCTTTGCAGCCACAGGTTCTTCGTCGGCCTTCAGGTGGCGGTCGTACCACTCGAGGATGCGGCGGTGATAATCGTGGACCATCTCCGCCGTCATTGTGGGCATTCCGTGTCCACTGTCCACGTAGTTCACCCACTCCACCGTCTTCCCGAGACGACGAAGCGCGTAGAACATCTCCATGGTGGTTCGCATGGGGACGTTGTGATCCTGCTCTCCCGTGATCAGGAGGAGGGGGGTCTCGATGCGGTCGGCGAACATCACGGCGGAATGCGCCACGTATTTCTGGGGCTGCTCCCAGAGGGTGGCGCCGATACGGTCCTGGCTGTTCTCGGGCGCGTGGATGTTGCGCACGCCCAGCCTCGGGCTGTCCGTGTAGAAACTTATCATGTCCACCTTGCCCGAGATGTTGATGGCTGCCTTGAAGCGGTTCGTCTGGGTCACCAGCAGATTCGTGGCGTAGCCCCCGTAGCTCGTGCCGTGCACCCCGAGCCGATCCGGATCCGCGAGGCCCATTTCGATCAGCTTGTTGGCGGCAGCCGTAACCCCCTTCATCCACGCCTCCCCGGGATAGCCGATCTCTAGGTTCACCGAGGGACGGACCACAAGGTAACCCCCGTTGGTCAGGATGTTGATGGTACCGTTGAAGCTGTCGTCGAAGTAGTCCTCGTACACGTTGAAGATCGTGGGATAGGCCCGGCCCGCCTCATAGTCCACGGGATAGTAGGCCACGCCGTGCAGCGTCTTTCCATCCACGTCCAGGTATCGGATCAGCTCGGTCCGGCTCAGGCTCTTGCGCTCGAGACCCGGGTTCAGCGTGGTCAGGCGCCGGACATCGCCGAATTCAGCGTCCGCGGCGTAGAGGTCGTAGGGGCGGTTTCCCGCGGCTGACTGGAACACGAACGTGCTGCCATCCTCCGAGAGCTGGATCCGCGAATAGAGGCGGTCGTCCTTGGCCAACTCTGTCATCTCGCGCGAGTCCACCCGGTAGCGGACCAGACCCCGCTCCCACTCCCGGCGGGAGGCGTAGCTCAAGTAGACGAGCTCTCCGTCGGGGCTCCAGTCCACGACCCGGTACTGCGGCGCGAATTCATCATCCTCGTCGCGCTCAAGGATGAGGTGGCGGTCCCCATCACCGCTCTCGATGATCCAGAGCCCTTGTTTGTTGGAGGCGACGATGCGGCCCCCACTCGGGCTCACGCTATTCACCGAGAAGCCGAGCTCATCGTCCTCCTCCTCGGACTCACCGGCCTCTTCCGGCTCCTCCTCCCCCGTGAGCCGCCGGGGCTCGGGATCATCGACGGAGGCCACGAACACGTCCCCGTCATCGCTGTAGGCGAAGACTCGCCCGTTCCTCGCCCACGTCGGACTCACTTCCTCGGTCGACTCGATGACCACTTTCGGCTCCCCTCCCGACATCGATACGACCTTCACCGAGCTCCTGCGCCCGAAGATGCGCTCGTAGCTGGTCTCCTCGGTGATGTCCTCGTCGAAGACGATGCTGGAGTCGTCATCAGTGAGCCGGTATCCGTTCACCTTGGTGGTGGGAATGATCTCCGTCACCCGTGCGCTCTCCACGTCGTACCGCGCCACGGACACGATGGCCGACCTGGCCCGAAGGGCGTCCCACGCCAGAAACGGCTCGTCGCTGCTCTGAACCACGATGGGCCCCCTCGTGAGACGTCCGAATTCCCCGCTGGCTTCAGCCCGCCACCCCACCGGATGGAGGGTCACGACCAGGGCACGGCCGCCCCGGGTCCATCGCGCGAGCGCGCCACCCCGAACCGCCAGCTCGCGACCGTCGGGAACCGTGACCTCGGTCCACTCGCCGGTCTCACGATCCCAGATGTCCAGGTGCAAGCGATCCACTCGCACCTCTCCCACGGCCAGGTACCGGCTGTCGGGTGACCACTGCACGCCCATCACGTTTCGCTTCCCTGGTAGGATCCGACGTCGCTCTCCGGAGCGGGTGTCCATGAGCCACAACTCTCCGACCGACGGTCGCTGATAGGTGGGATCACCGTAGCGATAGTTGTCCACTCCCAGCCGGTCCCGGAGCGATCCGACGAAGACCGCGACCCACCGGCCGTCCGGGCTCAGGTCAGAAGCCATTGGGGTGATCACGTCCAGGTAGTCGTCCACGCTGAAGGTGGCACCGGGCGTGAGCTCGGAGCTCTGAGCCTCCGCGTGAGAGATTCCGTAGGCCAGCACCAGAAGGAGAGGTGCCCAGAGACGAAGCACCCGCGGAGCAAAGGCGTGAAGACGGTTCATGAGAGATGCCCTCCCGGTTGGATGGGTCCGCGCTCGGCAAAGTGGATGCCCTGGAAGGGACGCGGCAAGACGCGGCACCCCGTGAGTGCGTCCTCTGGACCTCACCGCCTGTCCATCCAGGAGGACACGGCGGCGGATCTACCCCGGGCATGATTTTCTAAGATGTTTTTCTACAACGCATTAGAAGATCTGGTGCCGTGGGCACGAGGGTTGCACCTGCAGGGTCCTCGACCCTGGGTTGGAGGCCCACAAGCAACGTCCCGATCTCTTCAGGGCATCCCAACCAGTGGAGTCGGAGGTGGACCGATGAAAGGAACGGCGAAGCTATTCGGTGGATTCGCGGCGACGGTTCTGATCTCCTCCTGTGTCGTCCCCGTGGATATCGTGATCGACGACGACGGGGATATCCATGGTTCCGGGCGGGTGGTTACCGAGTCTCGCTCCATTGCCGCATTCGACGGGGTCGCGGTCAGCGCGGTGGGCCGCCTGATCGTGGAGCAGACCGGATACGAGTCCCTGACGGTGACCGCGGAGGACAACATCCTGCCCCACCTGAGGTCGCGGGTCGTGGACGGCCTTCTGGAGCTCGGGCCCAGGGCGGGGGTGAGCCTGCATCCGAGAAGAGAGATCGTGTACCACCTGACGGCGGAGTGGCTCACGGACATTCTCGGCTCCGGAGCGGTGGAGATCGAGGCTTACGATCTGGACACTCCCTTTCTGGGAATCGAACTGAGCGGGGCCTCCCACCTCGACGCGACCGGCATCGCCGACGAGCAGTTGGTGTTCCTCTCGGGAGCCAGTGGGTACTTCGGCCGTGATCTGTGGAGCGCGGTGGTGACCATCCACGCGTCCGGCGCGTCCCACGGAGTGGTGCGCGTCGAGGAGTTCCTGGAGGCGACGGCCAGCGGAACCTCGCTCGTGGAGTACATTGGCAACCCGAGAGTGGTCGCCCACGAGTCCGGATTCGGCGAGGTGAGAAGGTACTGAGCGCGGGTGTGCCGCGGGCGGGCGGAGGTGAGGAAGTGAGGGGGGCCGCGGAAGAAGGCAGGGTGCGGGTGGGGTGCTGGGATGGGATGGCCGCCGCGGCCACCCCGCAATACCGCCGAGCCCCGCCGAGGGACATCCTCGGCGGGGCTCGGCGGTTCCGTATCATCGTCCGCCTCCCACGGGCGCCTCGATGCCCTTCACGGCCACTGGACCTGGGCGAGGGCACAGGAGCTTCAGGAGGTTGCGGCGCGCCTCGACGGACCGGACCGTCGATGGTCCGGAAACACCGCCTCGACGTTCATGGTAGCGGGGGCCACGGCCCTCAGGTTCGGGGCGCTCAGGGTTTTCCAGGCTCCTTCCCGCGGCCGCCCGCGGATCCGGAGCCTGAGCACGGCGTCAGCGGGCACCTGGCGGATCGCTGCCCTCACCATCGATTCCAGGTCGGCCGGACCCCGGCCGGCACCGTCCAGATCCGAGACCACCATGGGCCGGGTTGGCAGCTCGCGGAACTCCCACCGCGCCGAGCTCGATCCTGACCCGGCAACGTGTGGCAGGCCGCGGCGCCCGCTCCGCTCCCAGTCCTCCTCACCGCCATCCATGCCGTCCATACCAGCGGTGTCCCCAACCGGGGCTTCCCCCCAGGGGATGCGGACGACCAGGTACCCCTTTGCTTCGTCCTTCTCCGCGAAGGACGTGCGCTCGATGGATCCGGGGTAGAGGATGGGCGTCGGCAGCGGATGCCCCCGCAGGTCTGCCGTGAGGGCCTGATGGCGGTGGACATGGCCCGTCAGAACCGCATCGAAGGACGCAGGCACCTCCCGCACGCGTATGACATCCTCGGCGTACCGGAACGTATAGTCCGCCGGGCCCACGGTAGCCCCTTCGAAGCAGTGGTGGACGCAGAGCAACCGGATATCGGCTTCCCTTTCCTGCCACCCCGTTGCCCCCAGAAGCTCCCTGAAGCGGGTCCGGATGTGCCGCCGATGATACGGGAATCCGGTGAAGGCCACCCGGGGGCCACCACAGCGCTCCACGAAGGTCATCGGCCGGTGAAAGACATGGATCCGCGGGTGCTCGAGGAGAAGCGGAAACGGCAGGCGCGAGCGTTCGTGGTTGCCAGGAACAAGGAACACGGGTATGCCCGTGTCCGCGATTCGCTTCAAGGGCTCATAGGCCGGCACCGCCACGCTCGCTGGTATCCGGCTGCGATAGAAGAAGTCCCCTCCGTGGACCACGAAGTCCACCGGCTCCCGGGCCGCCGCGTCGAGGACTCGCTGGTAGTTGGCGAAGAAGTCCATCCCCCGGCGCCGGCGGACCACCCTTGGACGCACCGGTAGATCGAACCCCAGGTGGGTGTCAGCAAGGACGAGAATCCGAATGACTCGCACGAGATCCAGCCGCTTCGGGGATGCGCAACGGGGCGGCCCGACTCAGGACCCTGCGCGCTGGAGCCAGGCCGAGCCGGTGAGCAGGCAACCCCACCGACGAGCTCGATCGGCATCACTGAGCCAACAGGCCTTCCAATACCGAAGATAAGCCGAAGATAGGGAGAGGACAAATCGTTGACGCCGCCCGCCGGGTGGCTCCGCCAGGAGCCAAGAGGCGACCTGTGGGATACACACGTGAAATGGGGGAGAGACGCATGCTCGGGAGGGTTCCCGGGCCGACGGCGGTTCCCTTCCCGGGTCCGGGGCCCGCCCGTCGGGAGCTGCTGTCTACCGTTCGTTCCAAACCTGCCGGGAGATCCTCCAGCCGTCCGCCCGTTTTCGAAGCAGCCACATGGCAGTGGACCGAATCGGCCGACTCTCGCCCTCGGCCCTCGGGCGAGACTCACCCTCGATGCGCCCCAGCACGCAGGCGAAGTCCCGTCGGACTTCCACTTCTTCGGGGGTGACCTCAACGTGAACCTCGTGGTCCGCGAACAGCTTTTCCATCTCCGCTCGAATCGAGGCCCGGTCCGTCACGACCGGAGCGCCCGGCGGAGCCCAGACGACGTCCTCGGTGAACAGCGCACTGTATCCGGATGCGTCCATCCGGTTCATCGCCCCCTGATAGTCCCGCGAGATAAGTGCCCGGATCGAGGCGACGTCCGCAGGGTTGTAGTGGTCCTCGTCCCACATGACGAACCTCTGAGTTTCAGGTGGACCGCGCTTCGCGCCTCTAACTGAAGCTCGTCGAGAACAAGAAGCAATGGGGAGGCCACGGGAAGTCGGCACCGCTCCTGGCAACCCCGGAAACCGAGGAGTAGCTTCCTGCATGACGTGGGCGCCCTCGCAGAGCCCCGTTCGCCCCACGGGACTGGGCCCTCGCGGGACTCGATGGGGCCTTCACATCCAATCGCGATGAGGCATGGAGATACCACCGATGTGGCATTCATTCCCAAGACCGTTCCTGGCCGCCGTGCTGGCGCTCCCCCTGGCGGTGTGCGGCGGACCATCCGCGCCCTCCGAAGTTCCTCCTCTAGTCGATGCAGAGTGGCTTCACAGTCAACTCGACGCGGTAGTGGTTCTGGACATCCGGAGCGATACGCCTGATGGCGAGGCAACGTATGGAGCCGGGCACATCCCTGGCGCGGTGCACGCCAGTTACTCGGCAAACCCCTGGCGCGTCAACCAGGGCGGCATCCCCGGGATGCTGCCCAGCATCGACGATCTGGCGCGGCTGGTGGGCAGCCTGGGCGTCTCCAACCAGGACCACGTGGTTCTGGTGCCTGAGGGCGCCGCGGCCGGCGAGTTCGGGTCCGCCACGCGCTTATTCTGGGAGTTCAAGTTCATCGGGCACGATGCCGTCTCCATCCTTGAGGGGGGGCACTCCGCCTGGGTCAGGGCCGGATATCCCGTGGAGACCGAGGCCAACTCGCCGACGCCCGTCGTCTTCCACGCGCACGTACGGCCGGAGTTGCTGGCCACGAAGGAAGACGTGATCGCCGCGATGGATCACGGGATCCCGCTGATCGACGCTCGAGGAGAAGACTCCTATCGGGGTGAGGCCAAGAGCGGGGCCACGGCCCGCGCCGGCACCATCGCCGGAGCCACCCACCTCGCCATCGAGGATCTTTTCGACGAGACTTCGGGCAGCCTCCGGGATGCCGGGGCCGCCTCGAGGCTCTGGGAGCAGGCGGGCCTTCCCGCCAACGGCGAACAGATCACCTTCTGCAACACGGGGCACATGGCTTCCCTGGCCTGGTTCGCGGCCTATGCCCTTCTCGGGAACGAGGAGGCCAGGCTTTACGACGGATCCCTGGCCGAGTGGTCGGCGGACGCCAGCCTACCCATGGATCACGTCCCCGAAGAGGCCCGCGAACCGGCCGTCCGGTAGCGAAGGACGACGGCGGAGCTGGAAGAGCCCCGCTACCATCGCGGGAGTCCGGTGGCCACGGAGGGCTTCGAGGCACCCGATCCAACGAGCCAGCACTAGATCCTCGACGCCAGGTGGTCGGCCAGGCGCAGCGCCAGGGCCACGATGGTGAGGGTCGGGTTGGCGAAGCCCGCGGTGGGGAAGACCGAGGCGCCCGTGATGTAGAGGTTGTCCGTTCCGTGCACCCGACCGTTGGGGTCGACGACCCCCTGGCCTGGATCGGCATGCATCCGGGTTGTTCCGGCGTGATGGCACGCGTTGGGATCGGGCTCCTCCGACGAGCGGACCTCGACTCGCCCCAGGCCCGAGGCCTCGACCCAGGAAGCG
>JBDHKE010000125.1:0-10673 GCA_039586555.1 Gemmatimonadota bacterium
GCCCTTGGTTGATTCGGAAAGCCATCAATAACCTCCCGAAAAAGGCATACCGGTCGCGAGATCGGGGCGCAAAGCCGCTGGGTCTCTCCTGGAGACAGCCTGGCTGCCGAAGATAGGGTTCATTCCTCGATTCGGAGTTGGTTGTTCGTAGCTGGGCTTACCTCTTTCAAAAGGAGATGGACCGGTATGAGACGATTCACCTATCTGGCGGTCGCCCTGGTCTGGCTTGGCGCCTGTACGGATGGCGCCATGAGAGACAACGGGGCGACGGACCCTGAGCTTCCGCTGGCCACGTCGGCCGACCACACCGGCTTGATGTTCGAGTTCTCCCCCCAGGCGGTGTGGGAGGACGTTCCGCAGAACATCGACGGCGCGTGGGTGACGCTCACGGACTTCCCGGAGGCCGAGGGCACGGGGAACTTCGAGCCCTTCCTGCGGCTGCAACGGGACGTCTGGGAGGCAGGCTACAACACCAGCGAGTGTGGTAATTATCCCCAGAACTCCGGCGAGTACGGAGGCACCAAGTGCGGGTCGGACTGGACCAAGACCATGCCGCTGAACCGCATACCCGTGGTGGAGGGACCGGGCGGCGTGTTCTTCCGGGAGATCCGGCTGGACATCAACGAGGCCAAGAACACCGATCCCTCGCCCCTGGCCATCGACGTCCTGGAGGTCTACCTGTCGGAGACCCCCGACAAGAACGGCGTGGGATGTACTGTCGTCAACACTGTCGGTGGTAACACCTGCGACTTCGGCACGAACAGCACCCTCATCTGGGACATGGACACCAATCAGGACACCTGGCTGCTGCTCAACTACGCCATCTACTCGGGCAGCGGGCAGGGTGACATCCAGATCCTGATCCCGGACGATCTGTTCGTCAGCGCGTTCTTCGGGGCCACGGGTCAGGACATCAGCGATCAGTGTCCGTACAACCCGGAGCCGGACGCCGACTGCGGATTCTACTTCTACCTGTGGACGGTGCTGGGCCACCAAGACTCCGCGCCGGACGACAACAAGGTTGAGTGTCTCGAGGACGAGCTCGTGTTGGCGTATCCCGTGACCCTGGGGGAGCCGCAGGTCTTAGTCTGCCCCACCTCCGACGCGGGGTTCGAGGAGTACTCCGTCCGCAAGTATCCCTACGTGACGGTGAGCAAGAACGCGTTCGCCACCAAGGACCGGACGCACGACTGGAGCATCGAAAAGGTCGCCGATCCCACCGAGCACACCCTGCCCACAGGTGAGTCGGGAACGTCCGACTACGAGGTCGTCGTGACCTACGAGGGCTACACCGACTCCAACTGGCAGGCGAGTGGGACCATCACCATCGAGAATCCGAGCGGCGGCGGCGGCGGCAACAAGGGGCAGGACGCCGAGATCGCGACCCTCGTCGACAGGATCGACGGGGAGATCATCGGCGACGACCCCGGCGAGACCTTCTTCTGCTACGAGAACCCGGCCGATAAGGCGGGCTCGACGGTCGATCCCATCGGTTACATCCTGGGGCCCGGAGACGTCCTCTACTGCGACTACAGCAAGACCTATGACTCGGATCCCGGTGCTGGTGAGCTGAGAAACGAGGCACAGGTGACGCTGGAGTCGGGAGGCCTCTTCCAGGGCTTCTATGACTTCGACTTCGACGCCGCGACCATCGGCACCGAGCTGTACAAGGTCGTCGAGGTCCAGGACGTCTGGGGTGCCTGCACGGGCACCGGTTGTCCGGATCCGGACCCGAACACCGTGCCTCTGGGCACGCTTGACGCCGCTGACTACACGCCAGGCGAGGAAATCCTGGTCTACAGCGGCACGTACGGCGGCAGTGAGACCGGCCCCTCCTACTCGCGCACTTGGACGTGTGAGGAGGGCGATGAAGGGAGCCACTGGGAGTTCCCGAACACGGCCGAGATCATCGAGCCGCACCGGGAGTCCAGCGCCAGCGTCGAGGTGAACTGCTTCGGGCTGACGGTGACGAAGGACGCGTATCCCAGCTTCACACGAACCTGGCTCTGGGACATTGACAAGGGCACCACCCCGCCCGTCTGGAACCTGTTCAACGGGGAGTCCGGAACGTCCCTGTTCACCATTGACCTGACGCTTCTGGACGTCGTGGATAGTGACTGGGCGGTGGAGGGCTCGATCTACATCACCAGCCCCGAGGAGATCGCCGTAGGGGTGACCAACGTCACCGACTTCGTGGATGGAATTGAGGCAACGGTCGACTGCGGCGAAGCATTCCCGATCGACGTGACGGCCTCTAGCCCGCTCACCTGCAGCTATTCCACTAGCCTTCCGAGTGGCGACGACCGTGTCAACACGGCCACCGCGTATGTCGGTGCCGTGACGTTCGTCGGTACCGCACCGGTGGACTTCGGGGCGGCCGTCATCACCGAGGTCGATCCGGAGGTCAACATCACGGACGTCGATGACCTGGGTAACTCGCAGTCCTTCGGTCCGTTCACGGGCACCTCTCAGGTTACGTACCAGCGCACCTTCGAGTGCGGAGAGGGAGGCACCGACCAGGGGACCGGCAACATCCATGGCAACACGGCCACGATCGACGAAACGGGCCAGTACGCCGAGGCATCGCTTGAGGTGAACTGCTACGAGCTCACGGTGACGAAGGACGCCGCAGGCACCTTCGATCGCACCTGGGAGTGGGATATCACCAAGAGCGTCGATGACCCAGGCCCCTTCGTCCTGGCGCACGGGCAGACGGTGGATCTTACCTACACCGTCGACCTGTTTGTGGTCAGCCAGACTGATGACAGCTGGGAGGTCACCGGGAACATCTACGTAGACAACCCGGCTCCCATGGACGCGGACCTCGCTTCGGTCGTGGACGAGATGGCCCCGTCCTTCGGTCCCATAGACGCGACCTGTCCGAGCCTGACGGTGCCGGCGGGCGGAATGCTGACCTGCACCTTCGCGTTCGGGCCGGAGACGAGTCCCAACTCCAACCCGTTCGGTGATCTGAACACCGCGACGGCCACGCAGAACGTCTACGAGTACAACTATCTGGATCCGCTCGTGCCCACTGGCCCGGCCAGCCCGGCCACGGTGGACTACCAGGGGACGGCGTCTGTGGCGTTCAGCCTGGACGAGGAGATCGACGAGTGCGTCGATCTGAGCGACACGTATCCAGGAGGGCCCCAAGGCCAGTACTGCGCACCTGGACCGTATCAGTTCGTCTATCCACGCACCATCGGCCCGTACCCGCCCGAGTTCTGCGGCGGCGACACGGTCTGCAACACGGCCTCGTTCGTCACCGTGGACCGGCTGCTAACGGACTTCTCAGAGGTCTGCGTGGACGTCACGGTTCCGTGTCCGGAGTGCACCCTGACTCCAGGGTACTGGAAGACGCACAACGTGACGTTCTGGGGTGGAGCGCCACCTGACGACGCTTGGGATCTCGCCGGGTTCGTCACCCCCTATAACATACCTCCGGCGAGTGGACTCGCGGAGCTGACGCCGTTCTCCTACATGTTGCCGGACGGCTTCGAGAGGGTCGAAGGAGTGGACGGAACGTACTTCGACGCCCTGTGGACGCCGAATGCGGGCAACTTCTACTTCAACCTGGCCTTCCACTTCATCGCGGCCGAGTTGAACCTGCTCAACGGCGCGCAGATCATCGGCGACGGAGCCGTAGCGCATGCCGCGGCTCAGGCGTTCTTCATGAATCCGGCCATCAACCAGGACAACTGGGAGAGCTTCTATTCGAAGGCCGATCTCCAAGATTGGCACGGGAAGCTGGCCGAGTTCAACGAGGGCACGAACTGGTATCAGTGCACGCCCGACGCGTTCACCCTCTACTGGGAGAACAGAATCTGGTAATCCTCTAGCCGGATCGGCGCTCCAGTGCTGGGGCGTCGATCCGCATGTAGTGAAGCCCCGGGGCCGATTGGCTCCGGGGCTTTCGCTATGCGCTACTGCCGAGGCGCTCTAGCCCATCGCATGGCGAACGGGCGACGGACCCGCGCCAGCAGGGCGCCGGGAAGCGTCGCTACCCCTTCCTTCCTTTCCCCTTGCCGTTGCTGCCCCCGTCGTTCCCGCCGCCACCCGAGCACTTGCCGTTCTTCGGGTTCCCGGAGCACGTGGTGGCGGAAGCGATCTCCGACCATTCGGAAAACTGGCGGTAGTCCACCGGGCCCCGGAAGAACCGGACGCGGAACTCGTAAGCGGTACCGGGATCGAGGTTGGACACCTTGGCGGTCGAGAACATCGCCTGGCGGGTGGGTCCGGCGGTCCACTCGCTGACGGGTGACTTCCACCAGACCTCGACGTATTCGGCGCGCGGCTCCGGGTTACCCCAGCGGACCGTCACCTCGAAGGAGGTGGTGCTGGCGTCCGCCGTCACGTTCTCGGGCCTGGCGAGAGGATCCGGATCTGGAGGAGGTGGCTGGTCTGGCAACCCCGACTCGCCCAGGGCGTAGAGCAGGTGCGGATTCTCGGACCAGGCCTCGAACACGATGTTCTTGGTCGCGTGGTCCAAGATGGCAGCGCTCACCTCCGGAGGAGAGAGGTTTGGCTGCTCTTCCAACAGCAAGGCGGCGACCCCGGCGGTGTGCGGCGACGCCATGGACGTCCCGCTGTGGGTGGCGACCGCCACGTCACTACTCGCATCGGAGGACAGTATGGTGACCCCCGGGGCGAACCAATCCACGCAAGAACCGTAGTTCGAGAAGGGGGCTCTCTGGTCCAGCGGATCCGATGCTGCCACGGTCATGGCCGCTGGAGCCCGCGCCGGGGAGTAGGAACAGGCGTCCTTGGTGCTGTTGCCCGCAGCTACAGCTACGGCGATGCCCCCGTCCGTCAGCTGTTGAACCGCAGCGTCGAGCGTGGAGTTGCCGCCGCCGCCGAGTGACATGTTCACAACGGCGGGAAGGGCCGCATGGGCCGCGATCCAGTCGAGGCCGGCGATGATGTCACTGGCATATCCCCGGCCATCGCAATCGAGCACGCGGACCGACACCAGGTGCACATTCTTCGCCACCCCGTAGGTGCTCCCACCCAGGATGCCAGCCACGTGGGTCCCGTGTCCGAGGCAGTCGGATCCATCTCCGTCAGCGTAGTCGAACCCAAAGAAGGCACGCCCCTCGAACTCCTGGTGGGTGTAGCGGATCCCGCTGTCCACGATGTAGGCGGTGACTCCGGCGCCGGTGTAGTTGTAGGCGTATCCCCCGTCCAGGTCCGGAGTCCTCTGGTCGATGCGGTCCAGGCCCCAGGGAGCTCCCCACTGAGGCTCACCCTGAGTGGTGACCTCCGCGTCCCGCTCGACCCTGACCACCCGCGAATCCCGCATGAGGCCGCTGCGGGCCGCCTCGGCGATCTCGCCCGCGAACCCGTTCAGCACGTGTGCGAAGACCCGGGTGGGTGTGACGCCATGGTCCGCCGCCACGGCTGCGGGGCTCTCCCGGTCGGCCAGCGTGATGATGAAGCGAGCCCTGCTCTCGTTCACCCCGGGGCCCGGATTGGAGGTGCTGGTGGCACCGGGTGAGCTTGGGTCCTCGGGGGCCATCGGGAGGGTGGGGCTCGACGAGTCCTGACAGGACCACGTGAAGAACACGAACACGGGGACCACGAGGCGGATGCCACGCCACGTGCGTTGCGCTGACCGGGACATGGGGACGTCCTTTTCTTGTTTTGCGGAGGCGCTGACCTCAGTCACCTCCGGCGGAGGGGTTCGGAGACGAAGGGTCGGCTCGCGCCGACCCCCGCTCCACGGCTGTCAGGGTGAGGGGGTACGCAGGGGATGTGCCGAGGGGGCGATTGACGAGTGCTGGCATGGAGGCGGGCAGGGGCACCTCATCCCCTGGCGCCTAAGTTGTATTCACTCTGCTGGTTAGGGGATGTGACTGAAGGGAACTCAACCCCCTGGAAGGAGGGCTCGGCAAAGCCTCAGCCAAGCAAACTTTAGGCGCGGTGGCAAAGTGTATCGGGGGCCGGCGCGATGTCGAGCCTCTGTCGGTACAGCGCCTCGAACTCTTCAGGGCTCAGGTCGGGGTACCACGGCTACGCTTCATGCCCTCTCGTACACCATCACCTGCCAGGACGCGGTGCGCTGGCAGAAGCTTCTCTTCAGTCCCCGGCTCTCGACAATCCGCTCCACCTGAGCAGTGGGATGCACGAAGACGCGGAAGGGGTTTCGGGTGATGGCGAGCGCCGCGTTCATGATCCAGAACAGGGGCCTCATCCACCAGTCGTCCCTGGGGAAGACGAGCCCGTACAGCTTCCTCGCCCGGGCCGCGGATCGCCCCACCAGCTCATGCATGTGGGGGTAGCAGCAGATGACCCGGTCGAGCGTGACCACGTCCGCGTCCTCCAGCTCCGCGTCGTGCTCGACGAAGTCGCCCAGCCGATAATCGATCCGCTCCTCGAATCCCTGGCGCCGGGCTTCCTCCCGGGCGGCCTCGATGTAGGCTGGCGAAGCGTCGGCGCTGGTGGCCCTGCTCACGCCTGATTTGAGGAGCTCGTGCTGGAGCGTTCCCACTCCTCCCCCGATGTCCAGGAGGGTGAGCCCCTCCACCCCACTTTCTTTCAGGGCGTCCAGCAGGATCTGCGTGGTGGAGTCGGGGCCCTTCTTCCGGTATCTGCGGAGATCCCGAGCGGCCTGTCGGCGGCCGAAGACCTTCTGGACCCCAGCGCAGTGGGGACAGCTCATCGATTCTCCCTTGGGGGACGCCGTCTCGCGACCGGAGACCGGAGAACGGTCACGACTGGAGGCACCCTGTCTCCTTCCCGGGGTGCGGGTCCTGGATTCTCAGGTATTCCCGTGGGAAACCCCGAAGCGCCCATGCAGGTTCGCATGCTCCCTTTCTCGCCTGTCACCCCCTATCTTCGCGGGACGGACCGAGAAGAGGGTGCGTGCCTCTCCATTCGGGAGGGGGAGAGCCGGGCGAAGCGATCATCCGAAGGGCTCGATGGATCCAGTCGAAAGACTCTGTCAGGAGTTCCAACGGCAATTCGGCGGGGCTCAGGCCACCCGCTGGGTGCGGGCCCCCGGCCGCGTGAACCTCATCGGCGAGCACACGGACTACAACGGCCTTCCTGTCTTTCCCATGGCGATCCAGCGGGAGATCCGGCTGCTCTTTCGTCCCCGGGAGGACGGCGTGGTGCGGGTGGGGAACGCGGATCCTGCCTTCGAGCCGGGCACGTTCGGGCTGACGGACGAGATCCCGCCGCGCCCGCAGGGTGATTGGCGCAACTACGTCCAGGCCGCCGGGCAGGGGTTGGCCGGGCTCGATCCGTCCCGGACTCTTCGCGGCTTCGACGGACTCGTGGAGGGGGACGTGCCGGTGGCGGCCGGGCTCAGCTCTTCGGCGGCGCTGGTGGTGGCCAGCGTACTGGCTCTCGTCGACGTGAACGCGCTGAGCGTTCCTCGCCTGGAGCTGGCCGACCTGTGCGCCCGCTTCGAACGGTACGTGGGGACGCGGGGGGGTGGGATGGACCAGGCCATCTGCCTGGCGGGAAGGGAAGGTCATGCCTTCCGCATCGACTTCGAGCCCCTGAGGATGGAGCCCACCGCCGTGCCGGACGGCTGGCGTTTCGTGGTCGCCAACACGCTGGTGCGAGCGGAAAAGTCCGGCCCGGCCCGGGAGGCGTACAATACCCGCACGCGGGAGTGCCGGGAGGCCCTGGAGCAGATTCGTCGGGGGCTAGAGCCCGGGTCGAGGCCCCCGAAAGCCCGAGGGGCGGAACTGGACCCGGGCAGAGAGCTCCCTGGCTATCCGGACCTTCTGGCACGCCTGCCGGCATCAGAGCTGGTGGCGCTGGCCGGGCAGGCGCTGGATGGCGTGCTGCTCAAGCGCTTCCGCCACGTCATCACGGAGGCCACCCGCGTGGAGGAGGCCCAGAGGGCCATGGCCCGGGCCGACCTGGACCGCTTCGGATACCTCATGTGCGCCTCCCACGAAAGCCTGCGCGACGATTACGAGGTGAGCCACGAAGCCCTGGAAGCTCTGGTCGACGCTGCCATGGAAGGGGGAGCCGCGGGAGCGAGACTCACCGGCGCAGGGTTCGGTGGATGCATCGTGGCGCTCTGCTCGGAGGACGCGGTGGGGAGGGTGATGGAGACCATCACCGACCGGTATTACCGCCGTCGGGGTGTTGACCGTGGGCTGGAGAAGCACCTGCTGGCCGTGCGGCCGTCGGACGGTGCGCAGGTACTGGCGCTGTGATGGTGGGGTAGGCGGTAGGCCACGCGCCCTCGAAGCCGCCGGCTGAAAGGGCGCACAGGACTTTATCGGGAGACTGAGGGTCGATGTATCCAGAGCTTCACGAACAGAGCCTGGAGCTCGTCGGGGTTCAGGTGGGGGAACCGCCGCCGAAGATCATCTTGGAAGCGAGCGCGCTCCCGTTCCGTGAACTCGAATGCCTTCAGTAGCCGCTGCTCCGGCGACATTGCTCGAAGTACTTCGAGGTAGCGGTGGTGGTCAGCGGCTTTCATCGAACAGGACGGCAACTGAGGAGAGGATAGACTCCCGTAGATAGGGACTCAGGCCACCTTCGGTGAGGAGGACCACCGAGCAGCCGAAGAACTCTGAAAGTCGTTCCTCCAGCTCTATCAGCTCGAAGAAGTCCACGGGTTTCTGGAAGTCGACCAGGAGATCGATGTCGGAATCCGAGGGCTCCTGTCTGTGCGCCCCCGACCCGCAGATCCTGAGCCTTACCACACCGTGCGTCTTGCACAGCCGTGCCAGACGCTTCCGATCAAATTGGACCATGGTGCGAATCTTCCCCAGTGCCTCTGGCCGCGTCATTCTATTCGGCTTCTCTGTCTGCTGGCAACGGGGAATCCGACGAGGCCCTTAAGCAGGGCTTCGTCCCCCACTTGTTGTGTGGAGTACCAGGTGCCTCTGGAGAGGAGCCGGTCAGAGCGAATGCGACGGCACAGGCCTAACGGTGTTTGAGAAACTCCTCTTGAGTCAGCCTGACGTCTTTGATGATCTGGCGGAGAAGGATTGGTGAGATGTCCCGGCCGCCGTGAAAAGGGACCGTGGTCTGGCGGCCGTCTGGATGGCGAAACTGTTTGTGAGAACCCCGTTGCCGAATCTCCTTAAAGCCCAGAGAGCTCAGGATCGCCACCACTTCTCTAGGCTTGAGGATGGGCAGGCGGGCCATGAAGATCAGGCTGTCACGGTCTGTGTCCCGACGAACTCGGTCTCCAGGCGGGGCTCGCCATCCTCCAGGAGCATTGCGATCACTTCCCTCAGGTTTTGGTACAGTTCGTCGAGGGACTCGCCCTGGCTGTGCGCCCCAGGAAATCCGGGTACATGCCCAACGAAGAGGCCCGTCTCAGGATCGCGCTCGACGATAGCAGTGAACGTTCTCATCAACGCAAGTCCTCCTTAACTTCCTCGTACGGAATGGCGGTGGATGGGTCGGACTCGTGGTCCGCCAAGCGCCGGCGGAGTTCCGCTCTCTGACCCTCGACTGTCGGAAGCGAGTCGGGGGTGGCCACCAAGCTGTCCCAGATCTCCTCAATGAGCTGGAGGCGCTCGGCGACAGTGAGTTTGCGGATGGCGTCCATGTCTACCCTACCCATGTTCAGAATCTCTGCAGCCCGCCATGGGAAATCAACGACAATCCATCAAACCCGGCCATGGCTGACAGGGACGAAGCTGGGTGAAGTCGAGGCCGCCGAGGACTGAAACCCGATATCCGAGGCCGATTCCCCGGGGCGGACATCACGGCGCCCCGGGAGCGACATCCACTCAGCCTCAACTCCTCTGGAGAGTTCCTTCGAAGATGGCGGGCTCGCTCTGCCCGTCGAAGTCGAAGTCGAAGTCAGAGTCCTCGTCGTACAGCGTGAGGGTGTTGCCGGTCAGGGTGAACTCGGCGGTGAAGTCGGTCAGGAACGGGGGAACCTCGGGAGTGAACGTGACCTGCACCGTTTCCTGATCCACGAGGACGAAGGCACCGGCGACCGGGACCGTCAGCGCTCCGGCTCCCAGGTCCGGAATCTCCGCGGATCCCAGGAAGGCCCCGGTCGTCTGAACGGTCGCGTCGAGCGATCCCCCCAGGGCAATGAGGTCGAACTGGATCAATGGGTTGGTAGGGTGGGTGACCTTGAACTGCGTAGCCTCCCAGTCTCCAGCGAAGTCGGCAATGGTGATGAGGTCGGGCTCCGTCCCGTCGTCGTCACACGCCAGGGACGGGATGAGCGGCAGGAACGACAGGAGTGTGATTGAAGGGACCCGGCTGCGAAGGACGCGTATCATGATTTCCTCCGGAAGACGCGGTCAGGTTCTCCGTCCCGCCATTGGGAGATGGAACGGGCGGGAATCCAGTTTCCTTGGCGGCCCTCCGAGGCGCAGATTCCATGCCAGCTGTGCCTCTTCCACTCTGGCGGTGGAAAGAGGCGCGGGGGGAATCACTTATCCCATTGTTGGATGGTTTCTCGGGAAGGGAGGAGGGTCGATTTGGCCCATGTGCCGGGCCCATATTCGGTCGGCCGCGTTCGCGGTCTCACCCGCACCGCTTGGCTTGTCCCGCCTCGCTGGATCGGGCCCCCATTCGCGCGGGAGGTACCTTCGACGATGGCGTTGGCTGGACCGGTCAGGATTGCGTGCGGGCCGTCACAGGTTGGGACCTTCCACGGTGAACGGACCTCCGCGTAGTCTATTCCGCGTGGTCTACGTTGTGAACCCTACCCTGGGTAGAGTCCGGAACAGCCC
>JBDHKE010000289.1:0-2605 GCA_039586555.1 Gemmatimonadota bacterium
CTCGGCACATCCCGTGCGTCCCCCCTCCCCCTGACAGCCGTGGAGCGGGGGTCGGCGAGAGCCGACCCTTCGTCTCCGAACCCCTCCGCTGGAGGTGACTGAGGTCAGCGCCTCCGCAAGACAAGAAAAGGACGTCCCCATGTCCCGGCCAGCGCATCGCACGTGGCGTGGCATCCGCCTCGTGGTTCCGTTCGTCGTGTTCTTCGCGTGGTCCTGCCTGGACTCGTCGAGCCCCACCCTTCCCGAAGCCTCCGACGACCCCGAGTCGCCGGGAGCTACCGGTTCCTCCAATCCCAAGGCGGGGACGAACGGAAACATGCCCCGCTTCATCATCACTCTGGTGGAGCGCGAGAGCCCCGCGGCGGTGGCGGCCGATCACGGGATCACGCCGGAGTACGTCTACACCCACGTGCTGAAGGGCTTCGCGGGCGAGATCTCCGACGCGGCGAGGGAGGGCCTGATGCGGGACCTGCGGGTCGTGCGGGTCGAGCGCGACGGCGAGGTGTCCACGCAGGACATCCCCCAGTGGGGTGCTCCCTGGGGCCTGGACCGCATCGACCAGCGTCCAACCGCGCTGGACGGTCTCTACAGCTACGACGCGACGGGCGCCGGAGTCACGGCCTACATCCTGGACTCGGGAATCCGCTATTCGCATCAGGAGTTCGGGGGCCGGGCCCGATTCGGGTTCGACGCCTACGGTGGGGACGGCTCCGACTGCTATGGACACGGGACTCACGTGGCGGGAACCGTGGGTGGATCCACCTACGGAGTGGCCAAGAACGTGGCTCTCGTGTCGGTGAAGGTCCTGAACTGTAGCGGGTTCGGCACCGTCAGTGGCCTGGTCGCGGGAATGGACTGGGTAGCCCGCAACCACACGGACCCCGCCGTGGTGAACATGTCCATCGGAGCGAACGCCAGCGTCTCACTCGACAACGCCGTGAGCGGACTCATCGCGGCCGGCGTGACGACGGTGGTCGCCGCCGGCAACGCTGGGGCGGACGCCTGCAAGTACTCCCCGGCCAGGGTGAAGGAAGCCATCACCGTGGGCGCGACGGGACCCACCGACGCCCGAAGCTCGTTCTCCAACTGGGGCCGCTGCCTGGATTGGTTTGCGCCGGGCCAGGGAATCACCTCTTCCTACAACCGCTCGGATAGTGACGTGCGCACCATGAGCGGTACCTCGATGGCTACCCCGCACACATCCGGAGTCGTCGCGTTGTATCTCGAGTCCGCTCCGGGCTCGACGCCCGCGCAGGTGGCCGACGCGATTGCCGGCTGGACCACCAAGGACGTCGTCACCGACGCCAACTCGCGCAATGCCGACCTCCTCTACTCCCGGGGAGAGGGAGACGGTGATCCCCCAGCAAACCAGCCACCCGGGTCGCGCTTCTCGTTCGTCTGCGACCAGTTGGCCTGCCAGTTCACGGACGAGAGCAGCGACCCGGACGGGACCCTGACCGCCTGGGCGTGGGACTTCAGTACGGGAGATGGCAGCGCGGAGCGGAACCCGGCCTACACCTTCCCGGCGCCGGGCACCTATCCCGTGACCCTGACCGTAACGGACGACGAGGGGGCGACCGGAACCCACGTGCGGGACGTGATGGTCAGCGAGCCCTCGGGGACGATTCAGTTGACCGCGGTGGGGTACAAGGTGAAGGGCCGGCACCACGCGGACCTCACGTGGTCGGGCGCCACCGGCAGCCACGTCGACCTGTACCGGGACGGCGAGCGGATCGCCTCTCCCGAGAACACGGGAAGCTACACGGACGCCCCGGGTGGAAAGGGCCGGGCCGAGTACCGCTACAAGGTCTGTGAGAGCGGATCGAGTACCTGCTCGGCGGAGGTATCAGTCTCCTTCTGATCCCTGGGACGCACGCTCCAACTCCTCGTCGACGATCCCGGCCAGGGTCTCGTACGACTGAACGCCGGAGACGAGCCGCCCGTTGATGAACAGGGCGGGAGTCCCGGTCACACCCGCGGCCCTCCCGGCCTGCAGATCGGCGGCGACCTCGTCCGCGTACCTGTCCGAGTCCAGACACGTGTCGAATGGGTCGGGGTCGAGGCCGAGTGAAAGAGCCGTCCGCTTGAGGTCATCGACGCCTAGCGCCTCCTGATCCGCGAACATGGCGTCGTGCATCTCCCAGAACCTGCCCTGCTCGTTGGCGCACAGCGACGCCTCGGCGGCCTTCTGGGCGTTGGGATGGATCCGGCTCAGCGGAAACTGCCGGAACACCAGCCGCAGCCGCTCTCCGTACGTGTCCGCCAGCCGCCTGAGAGGCTCCACGACCCTGGCGCAGGCCGGGCACTGGAAGTCGCTGAACTCCACAACGCTGACGGGGGCGTCTTCAGGCCCCTTCGCCGGGAACCCGTCCGCCGCCACCGCCGTCCTGGGTGGCTCGAAGCGGGTCGTCTCCACCTCGTACCCCGCCCGGCGCAGCTCGTCGTCGATAATCTCGCCCAGGGCCTCCGCCTGCTGAACCCCGGACAGGAAGCGTCCGTTGATAAACAGCGCAGGGGTGCCCGTTACACCCACGTCCCGCCCGGCCTGAACGTCGGCTGCCACCCCGTCCGCGTACTGGCCCGAGTCAAGGCACGTGTTGAATCG
>JBDHKE010000126.1:0-2947 GCA_039586555.1 Gemmatimonadota bacterium
GATCTCGGACTGGATGCGGACCGCGGCGGCCTCGCCCTCCCGGTGGCATCGGGCGCAGAGCTGCGGCACGTTCTCGGCGTGGGTGGGCGCGGTGTGGATCGTGTGGTCCTGCTCCGCGTGCTTCTCGTGGCAGTCCTGACAGGTGGGCGCGTCCCCGAGCCCCTCTGCGGCGAGGGTGCCGTGGGTGCTGCTCTGGTAGTCGCTCACCGCCTCCGCGTGACATGCGCCGCAGTCCACCTCGGAGGTGGACGTCTCGCAGGGGCGGGACAGGAGTGGGGAGGCGGTGACGTCCGCGTGACACTGCGCGCAGGCGGTGCCGGAGTGATCCGAAGCGTTGTAAGCCTGCTCGTCCACGAACAGGGAGATGGTCCGACCGTCCCGCTCCGTGGTGAGGTCGGGGTCGCTGTGGCACCTCATGCAGTCGGCGTTGGCAGCGCCCGCCTCGTAGAAGACCCGGCGGATCCTGTGCGGCGAATGGCAATCCACACAGGAGGGAATCCTGTGCGGCTCCGAGGCCCAGAGGCGGCCCTCGATCACCTGGGTGTGTACCTGCTCGATCTGCGCGTGGCAGCGGGTGCAGGTTCCGGCGACGTTATCCCGGTGGATACTCGAACGTGCGTCGGTGTGTGGGAGAACCTCGTGCGCCGTGTGGCAGGACGTGCACACGGCCGTGACCGTGAGGCCCGCTCGAAAGAGACCTTCCCCATGCATGGACATGGAGTAGTTCTCCAGGATCCGGTCCTGGGGGATGTTCCTCGTGCGAGAGACCGGCGTCCCTTCCTGGTGGCACTCCCCGCACAGGACGGGAATGTTCATCACGAAGGTGGGCGAGCGGGGGTCGGTATCCGGCCGAACGTCGTGGACCCCGTGGCAGTCCATGCAGCTCGGGGCCAGAGGGTCTCCCCGAGCCGCCGCCTGCCCGTGAAGCGAGCGGTTGTGCTGGGCCGCCTGTCTCGTGTGGCAGGCTGAGCATTCCAGGGGAGGAGGAGGATCGCCGTGAGGGAACGTCAGGCCCTGATGACACCCGGCGCAGGCGAGGCCCGCCGCGCCGTGTACGGAGTTGTCGTATTCGCCCTGAGTGACGACCAGCGTGGCAGCGTCGGTGCGACCCTCGAAAAGAGTCGTATTCCCATGACAGAGGAAACAGGCCTGATTCTCCTGGGCCGCGAGAGGACGCACCAGGATCAGGGCCAGGAGGCCCGTTCCTAACGCTGCTCTATTGGGTACGATCGCGAACGATCGGATGCCCAACCTCTGGCCCGCCACGCCTCCCCCCTCCGAGGCTTCCCCAGCGTCGCGCCTCTTGCTGATTCGCTCCTCCCGACTTCACACTCTCGCTGTGCGGCGACCGTTGCGGTAGTCAGTCCCGCCTGATGGGTGTGGTCCCATGACAGAGACGACATGTCTCAGGATTCGCGTCGGCCAGCCCCCTTGCATCAAAATCCGGGCCGTGAGGATTGATCCCACCCCCGGCCAGTGCGGAGTGGCACTGCATGCAGTCCGTCTGCTTGTGGCAGGATGCGCAGGTCTCCAGCTCCTGTCGAGCAGCCTGGGCATGCCCGAGCAGCCACTCCGTCTCCGCGGTGTGAAACTCGACCCCCGCTATGGGACCGTCCCCGAACCCGTTTGATCGGTGACAATCGCGACAGAACGCCTCGGTGTTGTGACAGGATGCGCAGTCGTTGCCCTGCCCGAACCCCTCCGGGCCATGCCTCGCCATGAAGTTGACCGGGTGGAATCCGGAACTCGTGGCGCCTTCGTGGCACGCGGAACAGAAGCCCTGGGAGTGGCAGGCGGAACACGTCGGCTGCTCCGCGGCGGCCGGACCGCCGTGGCGCTCCGCGAAGTCGGCCACGTGCCCCAGCGGCGCACGGCGCTCCACCACGACTCCCTGCGGGGCTGCCTGCTTCCCCGGATTCGGAAGCTCCAGGATGGGCGCCGGAAGCTCGGTGGCGCCTCTGTGGCAGGCCGTGCAACTGGGCTGGGCGTGACAGTTGGCGCACTGGCCGACGCCGTCCTCGGCCACCCAGCCGTGTACTGTCAGCCATTGAGCGTCGGCATGATCGGTCGGGGTCGGGTATCCTGGGGACTTACCGGCGACCAGACCCGCGATCCGCTCGTCCTGCCCCAGAGCCTGAATCGGCGCGAGCGTCCCTGAGTTGACGTGACACCGGGCACAGCTCTGCTGGGCATGACAGACGGAGCACTGCGTCTGTACCAGCTCCGCCGAAGCGCCGTGACGCGACACGAAGTCCGAGACCCCGTGGGAGGAGGGAATGGGGAAGAGTGCGATGTCACGAACGGTGAGCGCCTGTGCTTCCACCACCGGAAGATGACACTGCTGGCACGGCGACTCATCGGAGAGGTGCTCCGCCGTGTGGCAGGTGTCGCAGCTCCGCGGAGCCACAGGCCCAACCGCCATGCGCTCGGAGCGTCCCGACAGCCGGTGGCAGACCTCGCACCCGACGGCTCCGTTTACCACTCCCGGATGCGCGGCATGCTCGTATCTCAGGTTCGAGGCCCGGTGCTGGGGTCCTTCCCACTCGATTCGCGGTGCCACCTGTCCGTTATGGCAGCCCGCGCACAAGGCGTTCGAGGGGAAGCGCCGATCCGCAACGCCGCTCAGGATCCCCGAGTGGCAGCCGGTACATGTGGGGAACAGCCCGTCGTGGGCTTCATGGTGGAACCCCGCCTGTGCCAGCACCGGATGAGCGGTCGCGAGCGAGACCAGAGCGACCGCGACGCCGAGCGTCGCCAGACCCCTCATCGCTGCCTCCTCCCGACCAGGCCCGGATCCTCACCGATGGGAACCTCGAGCGTCAGGTGGGCTCGAAGCTGATCCCAGGTCAGGAACTGCGGCCTGTCACTGTATGAGTGACGATAGATCATACCTCCGGCGCTCACCCTGATCCGTTCCAGCCCGAATGTGCCATCAGCGCCGACTCCC
>JBDHKE010000126.1:3008-13528 GCA_039586555.1 Gemmatimonadota bacterium
AGTCCGCTCCGCGAGGCACCGAATCCGACCTCAAGCCGATACTCCCCCGCGACGCGCCAGTCCTCCCGTGGTACCAGGCTACCACCCGCCTGAACGCGCCAGCCATCGTCCCGGACGGGGCTTGCTGGACTCTCCACGTTCGTGTCGCTGTATTTGCGGTAGCCACCGAAGAGGTGAGCGGAGTAGCGCCCGTTGGGGTTCGTCCAGGTGGCTCCAGCCCGAGCCTCATCTAAACCCACCGGTGAGAAGACGCCCCAGATGGTCCACAGCGGGAAGAAGGGGCGGTAGTGGCGGATCTCCCCGGCCGCGATGAAGCGGGTTCCCAGCGGGCTCACCACTCGGGCCCTGGCCTCGTTGAATTCCTCCGTGGCGATGTTGTACTTGACGTCCAGCTCTACGTTCGTGCGGAGCGCACGCAGCCGGAGGTTACCCGCCACCCGTTCCGAGTACAGCCCATCGCCGTCGGTGCGCGTTTCCCTTTGGTACATGAACGACCCGCCGAACCACGGCATAGGGCGCCAGCGAGCCTGGGCTCCCACGATGTACGCGTCGTCGGCGGGGGTGAGAGGCTCCACCGTGGAAAGAAGATCGCCCGTGTGCCGCTCTCCGAGTCCCCGGACCAGCGCGATGCCTCCGTATGCCTCCAGCTGGAGCCTCGACGGAAGGCGGACGAGCAGGTCGCCCCCGTCGAGGTTGTAGAATCCCAGGGAGCTGGTCTTCCAGAGCCGGCCGCCCTTGACGCGGAACGACGGTCGGGAATATTCCGCGTAGGCTGCCAGCGCCTCGAATCCCTTGTCCGAGCGCGGCCAGAGCTCATAGTCGCCGAGAGGCTGTCGGGCCCGAACGTGGACGTATCCTCTCAGACCAACCACGCCCGGCCAGACGTTGAGCTCCAGGTCTTCCATCAAAGGGACGACACCCAGTTCCTCACCGGAGCGCAGGAACCGGCAGTAGCCCGAGAGGCACGTGACGGGAGAGCCGTCGGACAGGAATCTCCGCGTCCCGCTCCCGGGCACCGACTCCCATGGAACGCTGTCCGCGACGGCGGGGCGGAGCTGCAGGTAGTTCAGATGGGTGCGGAAGCTACCCCGGTACCCCTGTGCCGCTACAGGGTCGGCCAGGAGCAGGGATCCCAGAGCGGTCCCGAGGAGCACCGTCCCAAGGATGGGTCGAACCCGTCGAGACCAGGACAAGCCCGCTACCCCTGCCCCCCGAGGTGACATGAAGCGCACTCCTGGCCCGGGAGATGCTCCACGCGATCGAGGTGGCATAATAGACACACCTCCCGCCCGGAAGCCGGGTCGAGATTCGTCATCTCCCCGTGGCAGCTCGTGCACCCTCTGTGCACCTGTTCCGGCAGGTGGAAATCCAGCGGGGGAGTACCGTGGCAGGCGCGGCAGCTGACTCCAGGCTGGTGGTGCACAGAGTGGCACGTCGCGCAGCTCTCCTCGGCAGCCGCCAGAGCGGCCTCGCTGTGGCAGCTGCCGCACGGGAACGGCTCGTGGGGGCCGTGCCGGAAGCGCACCTCTCTGAGTTCGGCCTGTGCGGCGCCCTCCCCGCCCACGCTCAAACGGGTGGGAAGCCAGCGGTCCCTAAGGGCCTCACGGCCGTGACACCCGCTGCAGTCCCGCTGTCTCATCAGGTGATGACAGGCAGCGCAGTCGCCCGACCCCGAGAGCACGAGACCGCCGTGGTCCGGAGACAGTCCGGCACCCTCCTGTCCGTAGTACATGGCAGGCGTGTGACAGACGGCACATCGAATCTCTGCGTCGATGACGTGAGTGGCGTGGGGCATGGTGAGCCCGAAGGCAAGCGAGCGCACGCCCTCGATGCCGAAGTGGCAACGAAGGCAGGGCTCTCCCGCCGCCGTGAAGCCGAGCCTCGGCTCCCGCGCCGCTCCGCCGGATTCCTCGGCTGCCTGTCGCAGTTGGCCCGCCGCCGTGGCCAGGAGCTCGGCAGCGAAGGAGGGGTTGTGCGCCCCACGCCCGTCAACCACCAGGTCCAGATTTGCGCGCGCGGCGGAGACCAGGGAATCGGACAGCGCGGACGGCTCGCTCCCGGGGCGGAACGAGGCGAGAGCGCTCTCCACCTCGCGCGCCCTTCGATTGGTTTCCGCGATCCGAAGAGACACCATGCCCCGGTACGCATCGCCGTGGCAGGCCACGCAGTCCTCATCTCTACTCGCTGTCGGTGGCTCTCCGGCCATTGTCTTACCGTGACAGGCTCTACAACTGACCTGGGCTCGGAACATGGCGTCCGGCGAGTAGGGGACGCCAGCACCGCCCAGGCCCGTGTAGAGGGCTCGCTGCGCGCTGTGCGGCTGGCCATGACAACCGGTGCAGCCGTCCGGTGGCGCGGGAGGTCGGGAGCCCTCCGGAAGGCGTTGGTGCGGGTCCACATGGCACTGGCCACATTCGGCACGGAGGGCGACCGCCAGCTCCGGTGCCACGTGCGCGGGACGGACGTGACAGCGCCAGCAGGCCAGTCCTGTGGCTCCAGTGGGGTGATCGGCGTGCGCCGTGGTCGCGTCCAGTCCACGGGAGCCAGTCCCCAGCGCGTGACAGAGCTCGCACCGACTTGCCGGGACCACGGGGTCACCCTGGCTGACGCCGTGGTGGCAGTGGGAACAGGAAGCGCCCTGTGGAATGAGGAGCTCGTGTCGGACGGCCACGCCGAACTCGCCAGCAGGCGGGTCGCTGGGAGCTGGGTGGCAGACCTGGCAGGCCTCGTCGACATGCTCCGGGTGAGGCTCCGGGACACCGTGACAGAGGAGACAGGCGGGAAGGTCAAGTGCCAGGGGTTCCTCACCCGCCGTATGTCCGTGGCACGACCCACAGCCGATGACCGGCAAGCCAGGCGCGCTCCCGTGCTCCATGTGGGCCAGCTGACCGCCGCTGAGAGAGACCCGATCGGGAAGGGTCTCCGCCGGGTGGCACGAAGCGCATCCCTCGTCGGAGGCTCCGGCGGCGACGATCCCGAGCCCCTCGCCGACGTGGCAGGAGGTGCAGGGGACGCCCGCGTGGGAGATGCCTTCCTCCGGTACCGTGTCACCCCGGCCGCAGCCTCCCAGCAGGAGGGCGAGCAGGGCGACGACCGACGCCGTCTTGGACCCGAAACGAACCTCGCCAGCGCCTAAATGAACACGGCCCATAGCAACAGCACCGCCCAGATCAGGCCCACGGCCAGAGCCAGGAATCCGAAGACCGACGCAGCAAAGACGAGCCACTCGGCCGGAGGATTGGTCTCCATCTCGGCCAGGCGGCCCTCCCGCACGTAGCGCTCGTACTCGATGGGGTGCTCCTCTCGCACGTAATCCGCCGTGGCCCGACCCGTGAAGATCACCAGGTCGATGGGGAACTTCCCCTGGCGGACGTGCACGTTGAAGAGGTGAACCACCAGGATGATGGAGGCGGCCAGGAGGGCCTCGATGGAGTGGATGATGGTGGCCACGTTGAAGATCCAGCCCGGGAAATAGCGGGCGAAGAACTCCGGGAACCACAGGATCAGCCCCGAGCCGCCGATGACGAAGATCCCCCACGCCTCTCCCCAGTAATCGAACTTGTCCAGGTACGAGAATCGCCCGAACCGGGGGGGCGGGCCCAAGCGGAAGAACCACTTCACCTGCTGGACGAGATCTCGGACGTCCTGGAGGCCGAAGACCATGGACGCGTCCCCGTAGAACATCCTCCACCGATCCTTCGATCGGGCGAACGTCCGAGCCAGGTAGACCACGTGGGCGATCATGTAGCCGAAGGTCAACACCGCGAAAATGCGGTGGAGCAATCCCGCTCCCTGGAATCCTCCCAGGAAGCTCACAACCGTGTGAGCCCACGGAGTGTGACTGAATTTCAGGGGCATTCCGGTGGTGATGAGTCCCAGGAAGGAGATGATGATGACGACGTGCACGATGCGGTGGTAGGGACTGAAGCGGACGAGAAATGGGCCTTCGCCCCGACTGGCCGCGTCCAGGGCCAGGGTCGTGCCCTCTCCCTTTCCTGGGTCTCCGGCCCGGGTCCGGCTTTCCTCGACCCTCTGCGATCCCCCCGGCTTCCCGCCCCTTTCACCCTTTCCCGATTCCCCGTGAGGAGCCGCCGGTATGGACCTCCAGGGAGGGCTAGCCCCCGATGGACCCGTGGTTGCCCGGATCGCCCACAGGGCGGTGTGCAGAGCCCAGAGGCTGAACACCGAAACCAGCAGCCCGGTCATCAGCCAATAGGTCCACCATAGAACGGGGAATCGGGCCCGGTCGCGATAATCACCGTGGGAGTAGTACTGGACGAAGCTGGCGTTGGCGTCCGGATGACACTGGCGGCAGGTGGAGATCACGTTCTCGGAGCTCACCGTGGAAAGGGGATCCGAGGTCGGCCGCACGTTGTGGGCCGTGTGGCAATCGGTGCACTCGGCCGTCAGCCCGTACCCCAGCTCGGTGACCTTCCCGTGGTAGGTGAGATGATAGCTGTCCCACAGGTCTTCGTGACAGTCCCCGCACGCGTCGTCGATGGCGAGATGCCACGCCGCGACGTCCACCCGCTGGATCTCATGGGACGAGTGGCAGTCCGAACAGTTCGGGGCCACCCTGCTTCGGTGTCCGCCCCGTGGCAACACGGTCCCCAGGCCGATGTTCTCGCCGTGCTTGGCCGCCAGGTAGACCTCCAGCACACCCTCGTGGCACGAGCCGCACGTGCTGGGAATGCTGTCCCGGGAGACTCTGGAGGCCGGGTCCCGGGAGGGCAGCACTCTGTGGGCGCCGTGGCAATCGCTACAGGTGGCCGAGGTGACGAGGCCGGAGACGTGCAGGCCCCGGGCGTGGACCGTGCTCTCGTACTCGGCGACGAAGTCCCGAGGAGCCTCGCCCTCCTCCACTCCCGCCGCGGACTCCCCGGAGTGGCAGCGCGCGCAGGTCTCCACCTGGTTCAATGGATACATGGCGGACCGCCGGTCCAGCCGCCCGTAGACGCGGTGCGCGCTGTGGCAGATCGTGCAGGTGGCCGCGACGTCGGTCCCGGTCAGCGGTGCGTGGGACGAGGCCCGGATCTCCTCCTCGATCCCGCCGTGACAGCTCCCGCAGGACCGTACCCAGGTAGGGCCCGTAGGGGTGGCCAGCGAGATCAGTCCCAGATCGGCGGCCTGGGCCTCATCCAGTGCGTGGGGATACCCGTTCTTATATCCGGCCACATGACAGGAGGTGCAACTCAGGCTCCCGTGGGCGGATCCCGCAAGGAGGGTATCGGGGACGAAGAGGGGGTCTTCCTCGGGATCACCGGGCTGACGGCCGGAGAGGAAGTCGGGGTCGCCGTGACACCGGTCACACTCAACGGCCTGTTGCGCCCTCACGGCCGCCGGCAGTAGCAGGCCGCCTACAAGGCACGAGACCAGAAGATGTCGCATATGTCGACCGGCGCTTATGCCGGACAGCCTCGAGTATTCAGGCGGGGACGATCGCCTCGAGAGGTGTCGCACCCGGCTCCGTGCCAGGGCTACCCGAGGAAGTTCCGTACCGGAAAACTGGCGGCGGCTCCCCTCGACCCCAACGGCTGCGTCACCTTGCCATCCTTTACCGTAAGCCCTTTCTATGCAGGGGATTGCATACCTGTGGATGAGGAAGGCTTCCTGGGCCGGTCCGCCTGCCGAAGGACCAGACTGTCGCTATTGGCGTCCATGGCGTGGGACAATACGACCCAAATGGGGTTCCCGCGTTCCTGGCTCGAGAGCACTTCGGGGGACGCGCCGCGTCCCACTCTTGTCGCACCGAGACGCATCCGCGAAGTTGCCGGCGACGCGCTTCGATCCCCTCCCATGTCCCTCGTGAGCCTCGAAGCCCGGACACCGAGGCGGCGCGCACATGGTATCTCGGGCGGGAGGAGGGGAGAGACGCGGCGATACTGGAACTGCAATGAGAGGCGGAGGGCTCCCTTGCGCGATTGGGATTTCTGGGACTGGCTCCTCTCCGGCGTCCTGGTGCTGGGGGCTGCGGGGGTGATCGCCGTGATCGCGCTCTACTCGGTGCCGCGTGAGCCTCTGAGCCTTCCCGAGCTGCAGTCGGCCATCCGCGTCGGTCGGCTCGAGGATTTCCAGAGCAACACAGGCCGGCTGGAGCGCTGGGGCAACGAGTTGATCCTGGTGATTCGGGGTCCACGGGGTGAGGTCCCCGCAGTCTCGGCGGTGTCGCCACTCGACGGCTGCGTGCTTGGGTGGGACGAGGGGAGGCAGGGCGTCGTGTCCCCGTGCAGCTACGTCATGTACAGCCAGTGGGGAACCGTGGTGGCGGGGCTCAGCCAGGAGGGCCTGGAGACCTATCCGGTTGAGATTCGGGAGGGCGTCATCCAGATCGGGAGGACGCGATGAGCAGGCCATCCAGATCGAAACGGCCGGCCCGTGTCCTGGCCTGGATCGCGCGAACCATCGACGCGAGCGTACTCAGGGTACCTCGCTTCTTCGGGTTCCTATACGGCAGGATCGACGACGGGCTTGCACTGACGGTCATGTGGCAGCGGGCCATGAAGCGAAGGCTCCCGGGCCACTCCGGCTGGAAGCATGCTCTGGGTGGGGTCACCTGGGTGCTGCTGATGATCCTGATCGCGACGGGAGTGCTGCTCTCATTCTATTACAGACCCTCCGTGGACGAGGCGTACGGGAGCATCCGTTACATCGACAGCGATGTGAGCTTCGGCTGGCTGGTGCGTCACGTTCATTTCTGGTCGGCCAACCTGGTGGTGGTGCTCGCCGTCCTCCACCTGTTCAGGGTCGTGATCTCCGCAGCGTACAAGAGACCGCGGGAGACGAACTGGCTGGTCGGGCTGTTGCTCCTCGTCACGATTCTCGGCTTCGGAATGACGGGCTACCTGCTGCCGTGGGACCAGTGGGCGTATTGGGCCACGAGCCAACGGCTGGAGAGCATCTCCCGTTTTCCGCTACTGGGAGGCGCCGTCGTGGATATTCTACGGGGGGACGAATCGGTGGGCGGGGCCACCCTGAGCCGCTTCTTCGCACTCCATGTGATCGTCCTGCCCTGGCTCGTGTTCGGCCTGCTGGGTCTCCACTTCCAACTCGTACGCAAACAGGGGATCGCCGGGGACACCGGACCGGACGCGCCTCTGGGCCCTCCCTTCTTTCCCCATCACGCTCTCCGTCAGCTCATGGCCCTGGTGCTCACCCTGGGAGTCGTACTGAGTCTGGCACTTCTCTATCCTCCAGCCCTCTCGGGACCGGCCAATCCCGCCGCTCCTCCGGAGCAGATCCGGATTCTCTGGTTCCCGGCGGCGGTGGCGCAGGCCTTGTCCCACTACCTGTCCGCAGGCGGGCTCGTCGTCACCGTCGTGGCGTTCGTGCTTCTGGCGGCGCTTCCGGTCCTCGATCGTTCGCCCAAGCCCCGGGGGCGACATCGCCCCATCGCGTTGATCGCTGCTGCCGCCCTCGCCATCCTGCTCGCCGTTCTCTGGTGGGAGGGGCGGAGCCCCGGGGAACCGGCGCCCGGGGCCCCGGAGGAACCCGTGGAAGAGGTAGGCGCTGGCGTATCGGAGGACCTCTCACTTGCGGCGGTGGGTACCGAACGTTCCGTGAATCCACCGTCCGGGGGGGGGTCACGGGACGATGGTTCCGAAGGGAGGAGGCCGTGAAGGTCCGAATCGCGGGCGCGCTGGTGGCGGCGTCTCTGATTCTGGCGGGCCCCTCGTGGGCTCAGGAGCGGATGGCGGGGTTCCTTCGGGAGGAGTACTCCTGTGTCATGTGTCACACGGACATGCGGGAGGACTTCCTCCTCGGAGTCCACGCGGATCGGGGAATCGTGTGCGCGGATTGTCACGACGGAGATCCCGGCGACTTCCAGGTCCAGGGTGCGCACTCCGGAGACTTTCGCGGATTCCAGGAGAAGGTGGAGGCCGTGGATCTCTGCCTGCAGTGCCACGAGGATCTGTCCCGGATGCGCCAGTTCGGCCTGGATGCCGTGACGAGAGAGGAGTTTCTCCTGAGCGTTCACGGCCAGCGCCTCCTGGAGCAGGGCGATACCGCCGCGCCCTCGTGCAGCGACTGCCACGGGTCCCACAGCATCTTCGCCCGGCAAGACGTGCGGAGCCGGATCCACCCCCTCCGGGTCGCGGAGACGTGCTCGTCCTGTCACGACGATCCGGGTCGGATGTCGCCCGAGCACGAGGGGCCCCATCTGGACGAGTGGCTGGAGAGCGCCCATGGTCGGGCTCTGCTGACTCGGCACAACACTGCGGCGGCCACGTGTGCGTCCTGCCATGGGTCTCATTCGGCTCTCCCACCGGGAGTGTCCGAGATCTCCAACGTCTGCGGCCAGTGCCACACACTGGTGCGCCAGGCCTATGTGGAAGGCTGGCATTCCGGGGTCGCTACCGCCCGGGTGGGAGCGGTGGGCTGCACCGCGTGCCACGACAATCACGGAACCGAAATCCCGGAGCCGGAGGAGATTCCTGCACTCTGTGCTCCATGCCATGCGGAGGGGTCTGCACCGGCCCTGGTAGGCCTGCAGCTCCAGGAGGAGCTCACCGGGTCGGAGCACGCGGCGGAGCGTGCGGAGGAGGCCATCGAGGAGCTGATTGGTGCGGGGCAGCCCACCTACGACGAGGAGGCACGGCTCCTCACGCTGAGGACTCATCTGCATGAGCTGGGTGTGGCCGTTCATGCCCTGGATACCGATCGCGTCGGTGAGCTGGCTCGGCGGGTCGGCTCTCTCGCCACCGAGATCGGTGAGCGCGCCGACATCGTGGGCGAGGAGCGTTGGGAGAGAAAGCTGCTCCTGATCCCCCTCTGGCTGGGCATTCTGGCGGTGATCGCCCTGGCGATCCGAAAGCGGCGGCGCTTGGCCACCCTGGGTGCGGTGGGAGAGGCCATCGAAGCCTTCTTCTTCGAGTCCATGGCGGCGGAGGAGGGGCACGGCCTTCCTACCACGCCTCAGGACCTCCGGCTGGCGGCGTGCGCGATCCTGCTGGAGTTAGCGTACGCCGACGCTCGCTTCAGTCCCGAGGAGAGGGGGCATCTAGATGTCCTGGTCCGGCGCCAGTTCGGCCTGGGCCGGGCCGAGGCGGAGCGGCTGCTGAGGCTCGCCGAGGAGGAGCGGGTCCAGGCGGTGGACGTGTCGCAGTTCACCGACCTGGTTTCCGAGCACTACTCCCATTCCCAGAAGGTGGGCCTCCTCCGGGCGATGTGGGGGCTGGTCATGTCCGATGGGGAGCTGGCGAGTCGTGAAGGATATCTGATGGACCGGATCGCCAGACTCCTACGCCTGGACCCGGAGGAGATCGAGGCCGTCATGGACGAATGGGAGGCGGCGGAGGCAGAGAGGTGACGATAGCGATGGGTCGGGAGTTCATCCCTGAGAGGCGACCCGACGAGGAGGTCTCGTGACCCGGAATCGGTTGCTGGTGATTCTGCTCCAGATTGTCATCGTTGTGGGAGTGGTGAGCGCGTTCGGCACAGTGGGCTTCATCGAGTACAGCGCCCAACCCGGATTCTGCAACAACTGCCACGTCATGGAGCCCTATTATGAATCGTGGCTGACCTCCTCCCACAACGACGTCAAGTGCATCGAATGCCACTATCCGCCCGGCATCAAGGCGGAGGCCATGGGCAAGGTCCAGGCCGCGAATCAGGTGGTGAAATACGTCACGCGGACGTACGGCGAGAAGCCCTGGGCCGAGATCGAGGATGCAGCCTGCACCCGGGAGGGGTGTCACCTGGAGCAGGAGCTGGGGGTGGTTTCCTTCGTGGGGGTCCGCTTCGATCACCAGGAGCATCTGGGCGAGCTCAGGCGTGGGAAGGAACTGCGGTGCACCAGTTGCCACTCCCAGATCGTGCAGGGAGAGCACCTGACGGTGACCGTCAGCACCTGCAACCTGTGCCACTTCAAGGACCAGCCCGTGGGGCAGCCTCTCGGAGGGTGTCTGTCCTGCCACCCGGAGCCGCCGAACGTGGAGTTCCGAGGAGTCTCGATCGACCATCAGGAAGTGCTGGCCAACCTGGTATCCTGCGTGAAGTGTCACCAGGACGTGGTGGTGGGAGACGGAGCCGCGTCGGAGGAGCGGTGCTTCCAATGCCACAACCTCCCGGAGCGGATGGAGGAGTACGGGAACACCACGCTTCTTCATCGCACCCACATCGCCGAGCACAACGTCGAATGCCAGCAGTGCCACACCACCATCCAGCACAAGGTCGTGGACCTCGAGGAGAGCTTCCAGCTGGACTGCGGAAACTGCCACCGGGATGCTCACCGGGCCCAGCGGGCGGTGTTCACGGGATCTGGAGGACACGGAGTCGAAGAGACTCCCAGCAGGATGTTCCTGGCCCGGGTTTCGTGTGAGAGCTGTCACGCGCTTCCGGATGAGCTTCCCGGTCACGCGGGCATTTCCCGAGCGGGGGAAGCCACCTGCATGTCCTGCCACGGTGTACGGTATGCGAACATGCTTCCGCAGTGGCAGCGGGCGGTGGAGGACCGCCTCGGGAAGGTGGAGCCCGTGGTGGAGCGGGCTCGCCGGCTGGTCGGCTCCACTCCCACTCCCGAG
>JBDHKE010000290.1:0-2571 GCA_039586555.1 Gemmatimonadota bacterium
ACGTGAAGGCTCCCGAATTGAACCTGTTGGTCACGCCCAATTCCTACCTCGCTTTCGCGAAGACCATCGATCTGTTCCACCCGGAGGCGACCGAATCCCCCAAGGGAGTAATGGATGGGGCCTTCGTGGACGGAAGCGCGGCCCTCGGCGAGGGCGTCAGCGTCTATCCCGGGGTTTTTGTAGGACCCCGCTCCCGGATCGGAGACGGATGCGTTCTCCACCCCGGAGCCTACGTCGGCGCCGACGTCACCGTCGGCGCGAACTCGATACTCCATGCGAACGTGGTCCTCTACCCGGAAACCGAAGTGGGCGCCCGAGTGATCCTCCACGCGGGCGTGGTGGTGGGAAGCGACGGCTTCGGTTTCGCCCCGGACGGGGAGACGAAGGTGAAGATCCAGCAGGTGGGGCGGGTGGTGATCGAGGACGACGTGGAAGTGGGTTCGAATTGCGCCATCGACCGCGCGGTGCTCGGAGAGACGCGGATCGGTCGCGGCACGAAGATGGACAACCTCATCCAGGTGGGCCACAACGTCACGATCGGTGAGCATTGCCTGGTGGTGGCTCAGGTGGGGATCTCGGGAAGTTCCGTCATCGGCAATCAGGTCACGCTGGCGGGACAGGTCGGCGTGGCCGGTCACATCCGGATCGGGGACGGGGCGGAAGTGGGCGCGAAGTCCGGCGTGGTGGACAACGTTCCGCCGGGAACCAAGGTGTTGGGCCTTCCGGCCATCCCCATCGCGGAGGCGAAGAAGGTCCTGACGTTGGTTCGGTTCCTTCCGGACATCCGCCGTGAGGTGCGCACGATGAGGGCGCAGATCCGGGCGCTGGAAGGGCGCAAGGGAGCTTCCGAGGATGGAGGATAAGGCGAAGCCGCCGGAACGGATCGGCCTGATCGCGGGGTACGGGAAGTTCCCACTCCTATTCGCCCAGAAAGCCCGGGAACGCGGCATCCGCGTCGTGGCCGTGGGCATCCGCCATGAAGCCTCCCCCGAACTCGCCGCGCACGTCGAGAAGTTCTACTGGTGCGGCGTAGCCCGGGTGGGACGCCTGATACGGCTTTTCAAGCAGGAGGGGATCGATCGGGCGGTCATGGCTGGGAAGGTCCGAAAAACGTGGATGTTCACCCCCCTTCGCCTTCTTCGTTTGCTCCCCGACCTGAGGACACTTCGCCTTTGGTTCCAGAGGACGGGGGACAAGAAGGACGACACCCTGCTCGGCGCCGTGGCCGCCGAACTCGCGGGGGAGGGGATTCATCTGGAGAGTTCGCTGCTTTTCGGGGAGGATTTCCTGGCCCGCGAAGGCCTGCTCGCCGGCCGGCCTCCCACCCCGCAGGAGGAAGAGGACGTTCGATTCGCCTGGCGGCTGGCCAAGGCGATGGGGGGCTTGGACGTTGGGCAGTCGGTGGCGGTGAAGGAGAAGGCGGTCCTTGCCGTGGAAGCCATCGAGGGAACGGACGAGGCCATCCTTCGGGCGGGATCGCTGGCCAGCGGTGGATTCGTCCTGGTGAAAGTCAGCAAACCGCGGCAGGACCCGCGATTCGATGTCCCGGCGGTGGGCCCGGATACGATCCGGAACATGAAGAAAGCGGGCGGGAGGATTCTCGTCGTGGAAGCCGATTGCACCCTCATCCTGGGAGTAGAGGAAAACCTGGCACTCGCCGACCGGGAGGGGATCACGGTGATCGGGGTTCGGAATCCCGAGGGGGGGGCTTGTGGTGAGCCGCCCATCGAGGAGGATTCCGACGAGTCGAAATGAAGTGAAGTGAAAGGGATCGATCGTGGATCGGAACCAAGACGAGGGGAAATGCAGGACCTGCGGATCGGTATTGGTGGACGAGGGGGGGAATGAGAAAGCCTGCGTGAACCCCGAATGCCCTTCGAACAAGCGGACCAAGCCGATCTGCCAGAAGTGCCGGGTGATCATGGAGGAGGTTCCGGACGCGGCGCCGGACGAGGCCTACAAGTGTCCCGTTTGCGGCGTGGTCTCCCGGCCCTAAGATCTTGCAGCGGAATCCGGCCGGAGACCGATCGGACGGATCCCTGGGAATCGGCGCCCCGTGCTATATAATGACGGTGTGCATTGGAGGGACTCGAGATGAGGGGTCCTGCCTTCATATTCTCTGTGGCGGTCCTGTTCGCGGCGTTTTCTCCCTGGTGTTGGGGCAGGGAAAAGGACGAGAAAAAACTGAAGATGGGAGATCGCGACGACGCCCTGAAGCTCAAGATCAACAACGCCATCGAGAAAGGCAAGCAGTGGCTTCTTTCCAAGCAGAGTCCGGACGGTTCTTTCCCGGGAGCCTGGTCGAAGTATAAAGATCCCAACCATAGATACCCCTTGGGTGAGACCGCCCTCTCCCTCCTGGCCCTGCTCAAGTCGGGGTGCCGCCGGGGGGAAGAACCGATCATCAAGGGTTTCAAGTGGGCGCGCCGTCAGCCCCTCCGCAAGGTGTACTCGGTTTCCGTGCTGATCATGGCCCTCGAGGCTCTCTACGCCGACAAGAAGCCGCCCCCCATCGATCCCAAGGCGATCACCCGCGTCGCCCGCCGGAAACTCAACGTCCCCAGGAAGGAC
>JBDHKE010000291.1:0-2571 GCA_039586555.1 Gemmatimonadota bacterium
GGTCCTTGAGCCTCTTCCCGGCCGGAGAAACCACGGCCAAGGTGCAGCTCTGGGCATGGACGTCCAATCCGAGCTCTCGTTCCGTTGGTGCCTCCTTTCGTGGGGTGCTTCTGTGCCTGCAACACAGGAATTCCCCACGAGTTCGGGAGGGGCGCCAGGAGCACGATCAGGCTGAGGAGCAGCAGGCGGGCCATGGGTCCTGCGCTCCCGTCCAGTGTAACGGGTATGCAGTTCTTCGTGTTGCGGCCAGCCTTGCAGGAGCGTTCCTGGAGGGTTCCCCTCAGGGATGCGGACCTGGGAGCAGCCCTGGTGGGGGGAGAGGGAAGCGTCCTGAGAGGACCGGAGGCTGCGGGGACGGCCGTCCGTGATATGGGCTTCGAGCCCGCGAGTGTAACTGGCCGCCCTACGACCCATCCGTGTGCGCTGCGAGCGCGGTCGGGTAGACCCGGGCGGTTGCCCGCCCAGGCCCCCCTTCAGATCCGGACGTGCGCAATTGACGCATCCGGCTCCTCAAGATCAGGGACTCGCTGCACGCCGGAAGGCGGAGTGGGTAATGACCGGATAAGGCAACGGATAGCGCTTCAGGAGCACATTGAAGCGCTCCCAAGTCATGCGCCTCCGCTGCGACCGCCGGTTCAGCCACTTCTGCCACAGGCGCATCGTGAAGAAGCGAAAGCCACCAAGGCGCCGCGCGTTCCCCGTAATCCCGTAGTACGCGAAGTGCCCGCGGAGCTTCCGCGATAGCGCCTCATGCTGCGTTGCGATCGACGAGTGACGATGACGTTTGAGCCAGAGGCCGACCTCGCGTAACGCTCGACGCTGGCGATCACTCGCCGTCTTGCGCCGCACGATCCACTGGCCCCGACGCGACCGCCCCCAATAGTGGGTGAAGCCCAGGAAATCAAACGTTCCCGGGCGACCGCCGCGCTCGAGCTTTCCCGCTGGATTGGGCCGAAAGCGCACGAGCCTCGTCTTCCCCGGGTGCACCAGCAGACCGTACTTCCCCAACCGCTTCGGCAGCACCGCAAACACCCGCTTCGCATCGTCTTCACGGGCGCACAACACAACAAAATCGTCCCCGTACCGGATCAAGACCGCTCTGCCCCGGAGCCGTGCGCGGACGACGCCCTCAAACCACTCATCCAGCACCACGTGCAGATAGATGTTGGCCAGGAGCGGAGAGATCACCCCGCCCTGGGGCGTGCCCTCTTCGGGCCGATGGAGCTGGCCTTCCTCCAGCACCCCTGCTTTCAGCCATTTGTCGATCGCGCGACGCAACACGCCGTCACGCACCCGCTGATCCAGAAAGCTCCGCAGGTGGTGGTGATCCAGCGACCCGAAGAAGTCCTGGATATCTACGTCCACGACCCAGCCACCCCCCATCGCCATCACTCCCTGCCAGAGGTCTCGCAGGGCCTGATGAGCCGATCGTCCAGGACGAAACCCGTAGCTGCACGGCAGAAACCCCTGCTCGTACACCGCCCCGACCACCATGGCGACCGCACGCTGGAGGACCTTGTCCTCGAACGTCGGCACCCCGATGGGTCGGGTCGATCGGCCATCCCTCTTCGGGATGTGCACCCGCCGCACGGCCGGGGCCCAGTACGAACCGGTCTTGAGACGGTCGAGCAGCGAGCGGAGATTTGCTCCCAGGTCCTTCGCATACTCTTCCGCCGTCTGCCCGTCGATGCCGACGGCGCCATCCTTTCGGGTGACCCGGTAGGCCTCCCGCAAGAGATCGACGTCGATGTGGTGGGCCAGAGTCGTGAGCGCCCGCCCCGGGTAGCGTCTGGCCAGCTCGGCTACCCGCTCGAGTTTCGTTAAGACGCTTCTGGAGCTCGGAGTCTCCGACATCTTGCCCTCAAGCGGTTCCCCAACTCGGTGCCCCCTTCCCTTCACCGGGTCTCCCCGGGCGGGATTCCCCGGCTGCATCGGTACTACGAGGCACTCCGACGCCTCGCCGTCCCTCTCGCCGCGCTTCGTTGCCTTCGCTTGGCGATACCGTCTCGCGTCTACTTCTTCGCTCCCGCATCGCAGGAGACGCACCGCAATGGGGCCTGGATTTTGATCATCGGTCCCCCGACCGAGCACTCCGACGGAGACGACGAGGCCTCCCAGGTTCCTGGAGGAGCCCTCTTGCACGCATGCCCCGGTCTTCGACCCCGGCGAGACCGCCGCGCCCGGCCTGCTCGGCGCGCCAGTACAGCCTTCCGCCTATCTATTACAGCGTCGGCTCTCGCGAGGTTCACACTTTCGAGGCTCAATCCCGCGGCCTACGTGCTCCCTGTGTACGCTTCGCAGCTCGGGATTGCTCCCGAGTCACGCAACACTCGGTTCCGGCTGGTGGCCAGCCTTTGCCGGGCGGGAGTAGCTACCCGCAGGGCTCCCGTCGAAGGGTTTCAGAGATCACGGATCGTGCATCTCTCATCCCCCCTTCCCAGGCTTAGCCTGGCGCACAATAGATAGCTGTCGGATTCCCCAAGCACTCTTCCAGGACGCTCGGGAGAAAGGATGTTCTACGGACTCGATGTACACAAGGCGTTTGTGCAGGTCTGCGAGTTGGGACCGGAG
>JBDHKE010000127.1:0-10496 GCA_039586555.1 Gemmatimonadota bacterium
CACGATGAGCACGCCACTCGCGCCGTTGCCCAGGGCATCGGTGCCGCTCTCATCGGTGCCGATGTAGTTGCCCTGCACCAAGTTCGCGTTGGCGCCGGGGAGAAGGACCAAGACACCGAATTCGCCGTTCCCCGAGATCACGTTGCCCGCGCCTGGGGCGGTTCCTCCTATCGTGTTGCCGGGAGCGTTAAGGACGATCACGCCGTGCAAGCGGTTACCGAGCGAGGCCGCTCCCGTCACGTCGGTGCCGATGTAGTTGCCCTGCACCAGGTTCCCGGTCGCGGGAGGCTCCACGATCGAGACTCCCTCATTTCCATTCCCCGAGATGATGTTCCTCGCCGCCTCGTCGGGCCCACCAATCACGTTGTCTGGGGCCGCGACCACGATCACCCCCGACGCCCCGTTACCGAGGTCCACCTTGCCGGTGACGTCCGTGCCGATGTAGTTGCCCTGGACCGAGTTTGCGCTCGCACCCGGGGCGACGATCTCGACGCCCTGCTGGACATTCCCCGAGATGACGTTGCGCGCGGCGGCGGTGGCCCCGCCCACAACGTTGCCGGGGGCATCCACAATGGACACTCCGTGCAGACCGTTGCCTAGTGCCGCCATTCCCGCGAAGTCCGTGCCGATGAAGTTACCCTGCACCGAGTTGCCGTTCGCGCCCGGGGCAACGATGTGGACACCGTGGACTGCGTTCCCGGAGATCACATTGCCCGCTTCCGGGGTGGTCCCGCCCACCGTGTTGCCGGGAGCGTCGACGATGACCACGCCGTGCTCTCCGTTACCCAATGGCCCGGTGCCCATTTCGTCTGTGCCGATGTAGTTGCCCTGAACCGAATTCCCGTTCGCGCCGGGGAAGATGATCTCGACGCCGTGGTGGGCATTCCCCGAGATCACGTTGCGGGCGGCCGCCGCGCCTCCGCCTACCATGTTGCCGGAAGCGTCAGCGATGGACACACCGTGTAGGCCGTTGCCCAACGGCGCGGTGCCCGTGTAGTCCGTGCCGATGTAGTTGCCCTGAACCGAATTCCCGTTGGCGCCGGGGGCGATGATGTGGACGCCGTGGACGGCATTCCCGGAGACCAGGTTGCCCGCGGCCGGGGAGGCTCCGCCCACCGTGTTTCCGGGAGCGTCAACGATGAGCACGCCGTGCTCGCCGTTACCCAATGGCGCGGTGCCCGTGTAGTCCGTGCCAATGAAGTTGCCCTGGACCGAGTTTCCACTCGAGCCGGGGAAGATGATCTCGACGCCGTGGACGGCATTCCCCGAGATTACGTTGCGCGCCCCCGCCGTAGCTCCCCCAACCGTGTTGCCGGGAGCGCTGACAATGGATACGCCGTGCAGGCCGTTGCCGAGTGGCGCCGTGCCCGCGACATCCGTGCCGATGTAGTTGCCCTCCACCACATTCCCCGAGGAGCCCGGTCCGTCGATCACGATGCCGTTGAGGCTGAATCGGTTGATCACGAGCCCGCGGACCGTCGTGTTCCCAGCTACAAGTTCCAATCCGTGTGCCTCGCCACCGATACCAGAACCATCCAGCTCGATGACCGGCGTTCCCTCGAAGTCCGGCTCCGACGTTCCATCAATGGTCACCGGGTCGAACAGCGGGGGCAGGGCCTCGTTGGGCCGGATCGTGTGGGGTCCGGGCCCCGGAATGCGGAAGTGGATGTAGTTCCAGACGGGCAAGGCGTTGGAGGCGTTGATGGCCTCGCGCAGGCTGCAGTGCGTGTCGTCGCACAGCCCGTCGTCCAGGTCATCGGTGGTATTGACCCGGAGCGGATGGATCACGCAGCTGAGGCTGGCCTTGCCTCCTGGGGTTGCCACGGCCTCCGAGTCGTTGGTCTGCCCCATGAAGGTGTAGCAGATGAATCCACTGTTGCGAACGGCCTTGGGCGGCTCGAGGCCGTCTGGAATGTCGAACTGACAACTCAGCCTGGTGTTGCCGCTGGGCGTGATGACGGACTGACTGTTCTCCGTGTAGAGAGGAATTGGGCCACCCCATTCGGACGGGCCCAGCACGCAGCCGAATTCCTTGATCACCGTGGCCCCACCGTCTTGCCCGGCGAGCAAGGCCACTTCCTCGGCGCTGGTGCCCTGCTGCACATGGAGCGGAGGGGCCTCCGGCTGGAACGAGTCGCTCTCGCACCCGGCGATCAGCATCGCCATGCCAGGAACAAGTGTGAGAAGAGCCTTCAATAACGTCCGCATGGGGAACCTCCGACGATGAGCGAGCACTGGCGAGAGCAGCGCGTTTGCGAATGGAGGAGTTGCTGAGGTATGAGGTGCCGAGGGATGATCGGTGCCCAGGGAGGGGGCCTCCCCTGGCGAGGTAGCGAGGACCATATCGCACCGCCTCACAGCAAATGGTGATCAGGCCGTCGGGTCCAGCAATCCGGCCGATGGGCGGCGGGGTCCAGCGGTCAGTTGTTGGGCCTCGGCGGCCCGGTTCTGTGGTGCGGCTGTCCTTGAAAAGATACAACGGGTGAAGGCCGGGCGCGAGTGCGGCGTCCTTTGCCCTTTCGCTCGAGAGCGAGCCGGTGCGTATGTTCCCGGACGCCGTTGACCCGCCATTTCCCAGACGCCTCGTTCCGCCGGAGGGCACCACCATGCCCAAGACACCGCCGCTACGCATCCGGGCCGGCAATATGGCCCGGACGAACCCGGACGGCGAGTACGTCCTCTACTGGATGGTCGCCCTCCGCCGGCTGGGTTGGAACTTCGCTCTTCAGCGGGCCGTGGAGCTGGCCGAGTCCCTCGACCGGCCTCTCATGATTCTGGAGGCGCTGCGCGTCGCCTATCCGTGGGCGAGCGACCGGCTTCACCGTTTCGCCCTGGACGGTATGGCAGAGCACGCGGGGCTCCTCACGGGTGCCCGCCCGTTCTATTACCCCTACGTCGAGCCCGAGGCTGGAGCGGGGAAGGGGCTCCTACACGATCTCGGTAGCCGCGCCTGCGTCGTCGTATCCGATGACTACCCGGCGTTCTTCCTGCCCAGGATGCTGGGCCGGGCTGGAGAGATTCTCCCCGTGCGGCTGGAGCTGGTGGATTCGAACGGCCTCCTTCCCCTCCGAGCCGCCGACCGGGCGTTCACGACGGCGTATTCCTTTCGACGATTCCTGCACCAGACGCTGCCGGACCACCTGATGGCATCGCCGGATCCGGGACCGCTCGAGGACCCTTGCTTCCCGGAGCTGGCGTCACTGCCGGAGACGATCCTCCGGAAGTGGCCAGCAGCGGGCCGGGAGCAGTTGGCGGCGGACGACTTCATCGCTGCGCTGCCCATCGATCACGACGTGCCGCCGGCTCCCACCTCCGGGGGCTCCGGCGCGGCACGCCAGCGGCTGTCCGAGTTCCTGGACCGGGATCTGGACCGGTATGCCGAGGCCCGCAATCATCCCGACCTGGAGGCTACCAGCAGGCTGTCTCCCTATCTGCATTGGGGACACGTCTCGGTCCACGAAGTGTTCAGGGCCGTGGCCGAGCGGGAGCGCTGGAGCCCGGCGCGGCTCTCGCAGCGGGCCGACGGGCGCCGGAGCGGATGGTGGGGGATGGGGCAGAACGCGGAATCGTTCCTGGACGAGCTGGTCACCTGGCGGGAGCTGAGCTACAACACCTCGGCGACGCTCCCCGACTACGAGCGCTACGACTCCCTGCCCGAATGGTCCCGGGAGACGCTGGCCGAGCACGAGGCCGACCCCAGACCTGAAGTCTACACCCTCGACGAGTTCGAGGAGGCCAAGACCCACGATCCACTCTGGAACGCCGGTCAGAGGGAACTGCTGGTCGAGGGGCGGATCCACAACTACCTCCGCATGCTGTGGGGCAAGAAGATCCTGGAGTGGACGCGGACGCCGCGGAAGGCCCTGGATGTGATGATCGAGCTGAACAACAAGTACGCGTTGGACGGCCGCGATCCCAACTCCTACGGCGGCATCTTCTGGACCCTCGGAAGGTACGACCGGGGCTGGCCCGAACGGGCCGTATACGGCAAGGTGCGCAGCATGACGTCGGAATCCACGCGCCGTAAGGTGAGCGTCGACGAATATCTGAAGCGCTACGGCCCGGGGGCTTCAGGGGGCGAGGGCCACCAGGCGGCGCTCGACCTCGCCTGATCCGTCCCGCCCAGGCCCACAGGCCGTTGGGGGCCGTGGAGACCCCCGAGGCATTCCTCGCGGAGCCGCCGCGCCTATCCGGACGGTGAGGCTGCGGCAGGGTCGGCCTCAGGCACCTCCTCAAGCTCGACACGGCCGGGCTCAGCCCAGTTCCACTGGTCGGGAAGGCCCAGGTCCTGGGCGATGCACCCGTAGGTGGTCTCGGCCGACAGCATCACCCCGGGCACCCCGGCTCCGGGATGCGTCCCGGCTCCCACCAGGTACAGACCTCGCACGTCCTCGCTGCGGTTATGGGGGCGGAACCACGCGGTCTGGGTGAACCGGGGCTCGATGGCGAACGCGTTTCCATGGAACGCGTTGAGCTCCGTCTCGAAGTCCTTCGGCGTGAAGGTGTGAAGCACCTCCAGGTGCCCTCGGAGGCCGGCGAGCCCCCACTCCTCCAGGAACGCGAGCACCCTGTCGGCAAACGCGTCCTTCTCGGACTCCCAGTCGATGCCGGACTGGAGGTTGGCCACCGGAATCAGCACATACATGCTCTCGCAGCCCTCGGGGGCCATGGAGTCGTCCGTGCGCGTCGGCACGTGCAGGTACATGCTGAAGTCGTCGGGCAGAATCTTCCTCCGGAAGATGTCCTTCAGCAGCTCCCTGTACCGCTCGCTCAGGATCAGCGTGTGGTGCTCGAGCCGAGGGTACTGCTTCCGCACGCCGAGGTAGAGCAGAAAACAGCTCATGGTATACTCGAGACCCTCGACCTTCCGGTCCGTCCAGCGCCGCCGCTTGCGGGGGTCCACGAGGTCCCGGTAGGTGTGCCCGACATCGGCGTTGCTGACCACGACCTCCGCCGGGAAGAAGCGGCCACCCGCGTGCACGCCGCGAACGCGGCCGTCCTCGACCTCGATCGAGGTGACCTCGTGACCGGTCAGGATCCGTCCTCCCAGCTCCTCGAAGACGGCGCCCAGGGCCTTCACGATCGAGTACATGCCGCCCCTGGAGAACCACACGCCGCCCCTCCGCTCGAGATACGGGATCATCAGGTAGATGGAGGGTGTGGAGAACGGGTTTCCTCCCACGAAGAGGGGGTGGAACGAGTAGAGGAAGCGGTGGCGGAAGTCCTTGAAGTAGCGATTCACGAGCGAGGTGACGGGCCAGAAGGCGGAGAGCTTCACCACCCTCGGGATGAAGCGCGCCATGGCGCCCCAGGTGTCGAACGGCTTGGAGCCCAGACGGTCGCCGATGACGGCGTCGTAGATCGGACGGACCCTCTCCATGAACGCATCGAAACGCTCGGCGTCGCCGGCGTCGAAGCGCCGCATCTGCGCCTTGATCCGCTCAGCGTCGCCCACGTAGTCGATGTGGGTGCCGTCGTGAAAGTAGATCCGGTAGTAGGGGTCCAGGGGAATCAGGTCCACGTAGTCGGACAGCCGGCGTCCCGCCGCCGCGAAGATGGACTCGATGATGTACGGAGCCGTGACCAGGCTCGGCCCCATGTCGAAGGTGTAGCCCCGATCCACGATCTGATACGCACGCCCACCGATGCGCTCCCGTTTCTCGAGAAGGGTCACCTTCCTGCCGGCGGCCTGGAGGCGAACCGCCAGGGCGAGTCCACCGAATCCGCTACCGATGATGACGGTGTCGGTACCGTCGTCCTTCGGCGTCACGGTCCCGGGACTCTCGCTCATCGTCGTCGGAGTCTCGGGACTTTCGTTCTTCGTCGTGGTGGTCATGGACACAGCTGGTTTCACCGCGCGAGCGCGCCCTCTGCGGCGCGCGGAGGGCGGAGACCGGAGACGGGTCTTGGCAAGCACTCCCGAGGATCGTCGGGCCACGCGTGCGCCGCTCGTTCGCCGTGCGTGCCGAGGAAGAGGAGGATGGCGTCGAGCTCCGTGGTGACCCTGTCCTCCAGGGACGCCTCGGTGACATCGGCCTCTTCGGGGTCCAGCAGGGGCCCTGCGGAAAGATAGGCAGCCGGTGCCGACCGGGTTCCGGGCTCCATGTGGATCCCGACGGGCAGGAACCTGAGGGGAGCGATGGCCTTCGCGAACAGGCTGACCCCCCGGCGGAAGCCCAGGGGCCGGCGGGTGGAAGGCCACAGCTCGCCTTGCGGGAAGAAGGCCAGAACGAGCTCCGGCGTCCGACTCCGCTGGTCTTTCAGGAAGCGCAGCATCCCGCGCAGAGACGCGAGCGATCCGGGTTCAAGACCCAGGGCGCCCAGCCTGCGAAGGTAGGGGCGCGGCGCCAGCTCCCGTTCCAGCATTACCGTGAACAGCGGAGCATCCGGCCGCACGGCCCGCTGGAGCCGGCGGACCAGGAAGCCGTCCCACCAGCTCACGTGGTTGGCGCACACGAGCACCGGCGTGTCCCGGGGAACCTCGTGGGGCAGTCCCGCCAGGCGAACCGCCGCGATCTTCGAGCTCATCCAGGGAAGGAAGGCCGTCTCGAACAGACGCCAGGCCACCCTGGAGGAGTCCCTACGCACGCGACCGCTCCCCGGGAGCCGAGACGACGGGCGGCGCGAGGGGGACGTCTGCGGAGGGCCTCCCCCGGAGCCGGCGCAGCGCCAGGAGCGCGCCGCTCCCCAAGCGCACCTTGGCCGGGAGCGACGTGTAGGCCCGGCGGCTCAGGTTGTCGTAGCCGTTGGCGCGAATCTCCCGGTGGATGCCGCGGTACACGTGGGCAGCCACCGCCACGGGCCTCTGGAAGAAGCCCGGCAACTCGGGGATGGCCTCGAACGCCTCGTCGTAATGCGCCTCGGCCACCCGCATCAAGCGCTCGATGACCTCCTTGTACGGCCGCGGGATCGGGCCCCCCTTCGTGGCCATATCGCCGATCGCGTCCCTGTCGAGGCCGTGCTCGCTCAGCAGGTCCAGTGGCAGATAGAGGCGTCCCGAGCGCGCGTCCTCGCCGACGTCGCGGAGAATGTTGGTGATCTGCATGGCGTGGCCGAGGGCCGCCGCCCGTCCCAGCACCCAGCCGCTCCGGACCCCGAACAGCTCCGTTAGCCAGCAACCGACCACGGAAGCCACACTGTACGTGTAGCGATACAGGTCGGTCAGGGTCGCGTACTCCAGGGGCCGAAGGTCCATTCGGACGCCCTCGATGAGCTGTTCGGCGTAGCGGAATGGCACCTCGGCTCTCGCGCTGGATCCCATCACCTCGTCCAGGAGCGGAATCCCCGTGGGCGCTCTCTCGTACGCCGCCCGCGCCAGGTCGGCCCAGGCATCGAGGCGGGCCTCGCGTTCCGTGACCGTAAGCTCGGGATGGGCGTCCACGAGATCGTCCGTGAATCGGCAGAACGCGTATACGCCGGCCACCTGGCGGCGAGGGCCGGGGGGGAAGAGCCGCGCGGCGAAGCGGAACGACCGGCTGTTGCGGCCGAAGTACTCCATCCACCCCTCGCTTCCCCCGAGGGACGCGGCCTGGGCGACCACGCTCCCCCTCGCCTCGTCGGCGGCATCGGTCGGGGGAACGGGTGTCGCCATTTCCACTGTCGCCATTTCCACGCGAAGGGACGCGGTCGTCTCCAGGGGAAGGGCGTCAGAAGGGGCGGGGGCCGGCGCGGCGGACCTCACCTTCCTTGGACCACCCGCTGGCTCCCCCGCACGCCGCCGGTTGTCTTCCTGGGCCAGCGCGGACCGGGCCACCTCGAGCCACGAGTCCAGAATCGCGATGAGAATCTGGCTGCGCGGGGCGATCTCCCGGCACTCCGACGCCAGCTCCCTCTCTTCTTCGCGAAGCCGCCGGAAGGCCTGCTGCATCGGGCTCGAATGGCTGCCCGGTTCGGGCGTGAACAGCCGGTCGAGCAGCGTGTCCGCATCGCTCGGGAAGTCCGTCAGGCCGGCTATGCCCAGGGGCCACGTCCACTTGCGCTGCCGGTAGTCCTGCAAGGGCGGCTTGCCGCTCGCGGCGTTCGGGCAGTAGTCGACGAAGTCGTCCAACATCTGATAGAAGCTCCCCAGACGGCGTCCCAGCTCGTGCGCGCGCTGAGGCTCAACGCCCCCGTACAGCGACGGAGCGAGGGAAAGGGCGCAGCCGAAGAGCTCACCCGACTTGGCCTCCACGACGTCCAGGTAGCGATCGTCGTCCAGCCATTCGCCAGCGAGGCGTCCCTGATGGAGCTCTCCGTGAACCGTGCGCTCCACGGCTCGGATGAAGCACCGCAGGAAATCACCGGATTCAGTGGATGCGGCGGCGCGGTACGCCGCGGTCAGCAGATGGTCGCCCTTGACCAGCGCAGCGGAGATCCCCTCCTCACCGGCCACGGTGGGCTGGCCCCGGCGGACACTTGACCCGTCCAGGATGTCGTCGTGGAGCAGGGAAGCTTCGTGAATCATCTGCACGGCCAACAGGCCCATCCACAGGGGCTCATCCAGGTCGGGCCCGGACTCGGGAGTCATTGCAAAGCCCGCCACGGGGCGGAGGAGCTTGCCCCCGATGGTGGGCACCGGCAGCCCCAGGTCCCGCATCCGGTTGGCAGCGAGAGTAAGGCCGCAAGACACCTCGGCGCGGGTCTCGCGGAGCAGCTCGACTGCGGGGCTGGGAGCGGTCATGACGGCTCCGAGGGTGCGAGGACAGTGCGGGGAAGGGAGGCGTCCTCCCGCTTGGGCGAGCGTACCAGCAGGGCGCAGATCCCCAGCCCGCCGAGGGTCACCGCCACGGCGCCCCACGCGCCGGCCGCGGCGAGCATGCCAACGGGCATGGCCAGCACGGTGGCGTAGTAGCCCGCGAGCCAGCGGGTCTCCAGCGCGCCGACCCAGGTCGAGGTCCGAAGGACCTCAAGGGCGATCATGAGCGCCAGGCTCGTCCCGTACCAGCCGGCCAGGTTCACCCAGGGCATTCCGTAGTAGGATCCGGGCTGTTCCCAGATCCAGTAGGCGGTGAGGTGGCTCATGGCGGGATCGAGGGCGAGGTCCCAGGCCGTGAGCAGGACCGCGGCGAGGGCAATCCGGCTTGTTCGGGCTCCGGCTCCTCGGAACCGCGCGGCGGCGAGTCCGTACGCAGGGAGTGCCATGAGGAACCAGCTCAGGGGGATGACGAAGGGCACTCTCCCTCCCAGCTTGGGTCCCAGCAAGGCCGTGTAGCGATAGTCTCCGAAGGGGAATCCAAACCCGGTGCTCATGAACTCGCTCGCGAAGCTCAGCAGGTAGACCGCTGCGAGAGCGGCGAGCCACCGCCACCTGGCTGCCCGGAAGAGGACAAGCCCCAGAACGATCCCGGCAAGGAGAATGTGGCTCTGGGCGAAGAAGCGGAACGAGACGGCATAGAACCGGAGAGCCCCAGGCGAAAGAGCCAGCCGCTCCGGGTTCAGTGCGAAGAGCCAATAGCCCGCCACCGCCACGGCCGTGAAGCCACACAATACCCACAGGGCGCTCCACTCCAGGGATCGGACGCTCTGCCAGAATCTCTCGCGGTGGCCCCTCATCAAGAGGCCTCCCGCGTGCTCAGCCAGGAGACGAATTTCTTCGAAGATTCGACAAGCACCACTTCCTTGAACGGCTTCGGTGGGAGATCCAATTCGTCCTCCACCGATCCCCCGAGAACAAGCGAGTACGGCTGCGCCGGCCGGTAGAACTCGCCCAGGATGCGCACGCAACGTCGCACGTCACCGATCGACCCCACTCCGGCGAATGACACGCAGAGAAGCTCGGCTTCGCGCGATCTCTGGACCGCCGCGAGCTCCTCCACCGGTACGTCCGGCCCGAGGTAGAGGACCTCCCAACCCTCCCGTTCCAGCGACAGTCGAGCGCACATCGCGCCCAGCTGGTGCTGGACCCCCTCCATGCAGCCGACCACTGCCCGCCGGGGTGGCGGTACGCCTCGGCCGTTGCGACTGGCGGTGGGCATCTCCAGCCGAAAGCGGATCAGAGCTTCGAGGATCGACTGACTGGTGAGGTGCTCCTCGCCCACCCGCAACCGGCCGTCACGCCACGCTTCACCCACCAGCCGCATCAACTCGCGGATGCCCTCGTCGAACACGTCGTGCATGGGGGGTTGTCCCAAGCGCAACAGATCCCCGTACAGCTGGCCGACGCGCTCCGCATACCCCCGCATGGCCCACCCCAGCGCCAGGGAGTTGAGGGTGTAGAAGCCGCGGCCGGCCGCGATGTCCGCCACGGCGCTCCATACGTGCCCCTCGTACGGAGCGAACGGGTCCAGAAAGGTGGCAATGTCCCTGGAGCGAGCCAGTTGCAGGGCGTCACGAAGATGGATTCGGCGGTGGCCACCCTCTGTCTTCGCGAAGGGAAGCTCGCCCTCGTTGCACCATCGCTTGACCGACGAGGGATGAGCCCGGAGCAGCTGCGCCACCTGGGACGTCGTCAGAAGCAGACCTTCTGCAGTTGCGATCATAATGAGTAATATGAACCTTTCACGAACCTATTGAGGCGA
>JBDHKE010000027.1:0-43882 GCA_039586555.1 Gemmatimonadota bacterium
CCCTGCACGATCCCCCATTATCCTCATGTTACCGACGAACCCCGTCTCCAGAGCGTCACTCGGCCACGGAGCACGGGGTGCAGCCTTGGAGAGCCATTGAAATGAGCTATCGAACGAACCCGGATCGGATCCTCGAGAACATCGATCGGTCCCGGGCCCGGGCCGATGAGGGCCTGATCTCCTACGCCCGGCAGGCGAGCGGGCGGGAGTTGGACACCGAGATCCCCCCGTCCGGAGCTACGGTAACCGAGCGAGCGAGACGGATCTTCGGCATCGTGGAGCGGGCCTACGTCCAGACCGCTCAGAGCGACGATCTTCGTCGCCTTGCCGCGAGATTCCAGGCTATCGGCGACATCAGCCACCGCCACGCGAAGGGTGACGTCACGGTCGCGGTGCACTATGTGGACGCCCCCAGGGATGATGACGTGGGCATGGCTCCCTTCGAGATCACGCCGGAGCATCTCGACGAAGCGAAGAAAGTGACCAAGAACAGCCGCCCGGACGTGAACGCCCTGAAGGTCCTTCGCGAGAGGCTGCGAGACGGCGTGGCAGCGGCCTACAAGCGCATCGAGCCCCGGATCCGCGAGGGCCTGCGTGAGCGAGGGGACATGGGCCACGTGGCGGTACAGGTAACGGTGGACCTCCGGCCCGCCGAGTGAAGAGGTGAATCCCGCATCGGATCGATCCTCACGGCTTCTCTCGCTGTTCCTGATCTTCCCTGCGTCGCTTGCAGCCCACTCCCGGCAGGCGGCGGCTCAGACCCGGGACGAAGCTCCTTTTGCCGGACGGGCCATCCAGCTGTCCTCCTACCTCCAATCGATACCCGGTGAAAGGGTCGGCCACGCGGAGCCGTCGGCCTTCCTGGATGGGGCTCAGCCTCCGTCTTTCGCTCTGGTGGGCGGGTGGGTCGTTGATGGAACGGGGCGCGACGCTATCGCAGATGCCGTGGTCATCGTTCAGGACGGGCGACTCGACTGCGTCGGCAGCCACTCGAGATGTCCCGTTCCGGCGGGGATGGTGGAGATCGACGCCACCGGGAAGTGGATCATTCCCGGCCTCGTAGACGCCCACGTCCACTACTCTCAGACAGGCTGGGCCGACGGCCGACCCGATGCATACGACGCCCGGGCTCTCTATCCGTACGATCGAACGATCGCGGAACTCCGCGAGAATCCCCAGCGCTTCTTCCGGTCGTACCTCTGCTCGGGAGTGACCGCGACGTTCGATGTGGGCGGCTTCCCGTGGACCTGGGGCTTGCGACCTGTGGCCGAAGGGAGCCCCTTTGCGCCGCACGTGGCAGCGGCGGGCCCACTTCTGTCCACCCGGGATCACTGGTTGAACCTGCCCGGCGAACGGCAATTCCTCTACATGTCCGACGAGGAGGCGGTAGAGCGGGACGCCCGGTATCTCGCAGGAAGCGGGACCGACGCTCTGAAGGTCTGGTACCTGGTGGGCGCCACTTCACCAGATACGGCGCGGTTCAAAGAGCTGCTGCGGGTCGGCGCGAGAGTGGCCTCCGAGCGGGAGCTGCCGCTCATCGTTCACGCCACCGGTCTCTGGCAGGCGAAGGACGCGTTGAAGGCGGGGGCCCAACTCCTCGTCCACTCCGTCTACGACCGGGAGGTGGACCACGAGTTCCTCCAGTTGGCCCGCCGAGGGCGCATCATCTACACACCGACTCTCACGGTCTTCCGCGGGTATGTCGAGCTCCGCTCACGAGGGTTCGATGAAGACCGCTACGCCATGGAATGCGTCGATCCCGAGACGCGCCAGAAGGCTCGCCTCACCCGATCACTACCGCTGGAGCAGGACGTCGAGTCCCTGGCCCGCGCGGCGGAGGCGGCGCGGGAGCAGTACCGCGTGATGTTGGCTAACCTGAGGCACGTTCACGAGGCCGGCATCGTCGTGGCCATGGGCACCGACGCGGGCAACCCGCTGACCCTGCATGGTCCATCGGTGAACGCCGAGATGGAGGCCATGCAGGAGGCCGGGCTCTCGCCGATGGAGGTCCTCGTGGCCGCGACGCGGAACGGAGCCCTGGCCATGCGCCGCTTGGACGACTTCGGCACACTGGAGAAGGGCAAGATCGCAGACGTAGTGGTGCTCGACGCCGACCCACTCGAGGATATCCAAAACGTGCGCAGGGTGGCGCTGGTGATCCGGGGCGGCGCCGCCTATACGCGAGCCGAGCTGGAGCATCCCGAGAATCACTGACGATAGCAGCGGAGATGGTGGGAGGGTCGCCGCCCGCCGCTCTCGGACCGGCAGTAGCATCAGCTCTGGGGTGTACGGAGCCTCGAGTCCATGATCAGCCCCACCAAAGACGGTATCCAGCTCCGGGTCCGCGTTCAGGCCCGGACAAGCCGGAGTGAGGTCGTCGGCCAGATGGGAGATTCCCTCAAGGTCCGGCTCGCGGCACCGCCTGTCGATGGAGCCGCCAACTCGGAGCTCGTGAAGATCGTGGCCAAACGGCTCGGGGTTCCCCGTGCCTCGGTTTCCATCGTGCATGGCCTCTCAAGTCGTAGCAAGATCCTCCGCGTCTCCGGAATCGATGTGCAGGAAGCGTACAGAAGGCTGGGCTCGTGAGGGCGCCGAAGGTTCTGCTCCTCTTTCTAGATGGAGTGGGCATCGGCCCCGCCGACGCTGATCGGAACCCCTTCCTGAAGGCCCGGCTTCCCGTCCTCCGCGAGGTGCTGGGGGGGGAGATTCCCACACATCCTAATCCTCGACTGGGCGGAAAGCGCGGCCGCGCCTTCCCCATGGACGCGTCCCTGGGGGTGGACGGCACCCCCCAGAGCGGCACCGGACAGACCGCGTTCCTGACGGGGAGGAACGCTCCGGAGATCTTTGGGCGGCATTTCGGGCCCTGGACTCCCGTGAAGCTCCGGCCCCTACTGACCAGCGAGAACCTCATGGTCCGGGCTCGCGGGGCCGGCCGGCGAGTGAACTTCGCCAACGCCTATCCTCGGAATTATCTGGCCTATACTCGAGGGCGTCGTTTGGCCGCTCCGCCCCTCGCAGCTCACTCGGCCGGCCTCCTGAACCGACACGCGGACGCCCTGGCCCGAGGTGACGCCGTGGCCAGCGAAATCATCAACACGGGGTGGCGGGTCCGCCTCGGGCATGTGCATCTCCCCCGGATCTCGCCGGAAGAAGCGGGACGCAACCTCGGACGGATCGCTGGCGAAGCCGATCTGACCGTGTTCGCTCACTACGCGACTGATCACGCAGGTCACGGCGGAACCATGTCTGGGGCCGTCCGGGCACTGGAGCGCGTCGACCGTTTTCTCGGAGGTATCCTGGAGACGCTGCCCGCCCATGCAATCCTCGTCGCCGGCAGCGACCACGGAAACATCGAGGAGCTTACCGGACGTCACACCTCGAACCCGGCTTTCGGGCTGGTGGCAGGGGATGTGATCCCGGAACATCTCGATTCGCCCCAGGCCATCACGGACATCCATCCCCTGGTCCTCAGGCTCCTGCAGGTAGAGATCTCCCGCAACCAGCGGCCCCTCCCCAGGTGAAACAACCCGTCATTCCCGCGCCCCCCTACACAAGACATCTTCCCTTCCGTGCGAACTACAGGCAGGGCTCTGGGCCAAATCCTCATGGGATTGGGAGGGGTTACCTCGTCGGCTCTTGCCTCCGCTCTTTCCGCGCAGGAACGATCCGGGGGGCGAATCGGGGAGATCCTGATTCGCTCCGGTTCGACAGACGAAGAACTCGTCGCCCGCGCGCTCTCCCTGCAGCTCACCTTGCCCTATGCGGCTCCACCCCTTCATCCCACCCCTGAAGTCGCCGTGCTGGTCTCTCCGGACATGATCCGGGAGCGGGCGATCCTGCCGTTGTCAGCCACGTCCCGCACCTTACGGCTCGCCATGGCTGATCCTCTGGACCTTTCCGTCCTGGATGACCTGCGATTTCAGCTCAGTCGTCGGATCGTCCCCGAAGTGGCGTCGTCCACCGCAATCCACCAGGCCGCCTCTCGTCTTGCCGAGGGTCAACTTTCGGAGCTCCTCAGGCAATTGCCGGAACGGCTCGTCCGACTGCGGGAGAGCGACCGGAGTGTCCTCGAAGAGGCGGCCAGGGCCGCACCGGTGGTGCGCCTCGTCGACCACGTGCTGAATCGAGCTGTGGGTGAGCGGGCCAGCGACATTCACGCGGAGGTCCAGGAGGAGCACCTGTGCATCCGCTTTCGCATCGACGGAGTCCTGACCCGCATCATGGAGCTGCCGCGGGCCACTCACGGAGCGCTGTTGTCCCGCATCAAGGTCATGGCCGGAATGGACATCTCGGTGAAGCGACGTCCTCAGGACGGCGGCTTCCAGCACCGCCACAGCGAGGGATTGCTCAACATCCGCGTCTCGACCCTTCCATCCGAGGGTGGGGAGAAGGCGGTGATGCGGATCCTCGACCCGGACAATGCTCCGACAAATCTGGACTCTCTCGGGTTCTCGGATCGGGACCTGGATGCGGTACGGGCACTGCTGCGAGCAGGTCAGGGGGTGATCCTGGCAGCCGGACCGACGGGAAGCGGAAAGAGCAGCAGTCTGTTCGGGGCACTCGGCGAGCTGGATCGAGAGGCGCTCAACATCGTCACCCTGGAAGACCCCATAGAATACCGAGTCACGAACGTCCACCAGGTGCAAATGGACCCCAAGGCGGGCCTCACCTTCCCGGCCGCCCTCAGGTCGGTCCTGAGGCAGGACCCCGACGTGGTCATGGTTGGAGAGATCCGGGACCGGGAAACTGCGGAGATCGCCATGACGGCGGCCGTGACCGGACATCTGGTGCTCTCGACGATTCACACTATCGACGCACCCAGCGCCGTCACGCGGCTCCTCAACATGGGCGTGCCGCCGTTCCTCGTGGCCGGAGGGCTCTCTGGTGTGATCGCTCAGCGTCTCGTACGGCGCCTGTGCCCTCACTGCCGCGGCCATCCGGAAGGCTGCGTTCGATGTGTTCTCGGCTTCCGCGGTCGAACCGGAGTGTTTCAGGTTCTCGCCATGAGTGACGAGCTTCGAGACGAGGTGATGCGCGGGGCCTCCACCACGGAACTCCGCCGTCTCTCATCAAAGGGAGGAATGAGGTCTCTGGCAGAAGATGCGCGGCGAAAGGTCGCGGAAGGGGTGACAGGGGACGCTGAGGTGAGCCGGGTCCTCCGCGCTGACCCGTCCGTCGCCTTTCCCTGCGATTCCTGCGGCACGTCCGTCCCCATGGGAGCGCTCGGATGTCCCGAATGCGGCAGGGTGCGGACCCACATGTGTGTTTGTGGGGAGGAGACGCGAACAGGCTGGCGATTCTGCCCCTGGTGCCTCCGAAAGCGGTACTACCTGCAGGAGTAGCACGGGTCCCCTGGGGCATCTACCTTTCCCAGGTCCGTAGGAGGACCCGGCGGCACATACGCCGCTACCACCCGCAAACGCCTCGAGAGGCGAATCCATGCTCCTCAGCCGGAGCTTTCAGAGACGGGTGCTCCTGGCGCTTCTCACCGTGGCCCTGGCCCCGGCAGCGCTGGTGCTCCTGTCTGCGACCGCAGCACTCCGCCAGATGGTGGAAGTATCGGGAACGGCAGGCCCGTGGGATTCCGTTGCGGAGTCCGGGCGGGTCCTGTTGGATGCACTGGAGGGAGAAGGCCCACCCGATACCGACCTCGAGGAGGCGGCCGCGCGGCACCGGACGGCGCTTTCGGAGTCCATGCTCCTCTCTCGCAGGTACGCGTTTCTCTCCGATCGCTTCCTTCGCGTGCTTCCGGTGCTCGTGCTGGGGCTTGCCGCCGTGACCGGGCTCCTCGCCTTCGCCACGGCCCAGCGATTGGCCCGAGGGTTCTCCAGACCCATCGAGGACCTCGTCGGATGGACCGAGAGAATCGCTCGCCGGGAGGCTCTTCCTCCTCCCGCACCCGAGGAATCATCAGAGGTTCGGGATTTCGAGAGGCTCCGGGAAGCCCTGAGGGGCATGGCCTCCGAGCTGGAGGAGGGGAGACGGCGGGACCTGGAAGCGGCCAGGCTTCGGAGCTGGACCGAGATGGCGCGGCGAGTCGCTCACGAAATCAAGAACCCCCTGACACCCATGCGAATCGCGGCCGCCACGGTGGCGAGATCTTCTGACCCCTCAGGGGCACAGGCGGGGGAAGTGCTTCTGGAGGAGATCAACCGCCTCGACGAGATGGCCCGGTCGTTCTCTCAATTCGGGCGCATGCCCGAGGGGCCGCCTTCGGAGATCGATCTCACGGAGCTCGTGACCGCTCTCGTCCGACAGCACGGGAGCCCTGACAGCCGGATCGAGATACGAACATCGGAGGACGTGCCCCTGATCCTGGGCCACTACGAGGCGTTGGTGCGGGTCTTCCGGAACCTTCTCGTCAACGCGATGGAAGCAGCCGGAGGAGCCGCAGACGTGCCCGCCGACATCCTGGTGGCGATTCGCGCCCGGCCAGACTCGGTGGAAGTGTCCATCCAGGACTCAGGGCCGGGCTTCCCCACCGAAGCACTGGACAGAATCTGGGAGCCGGACTTCACGACCAAGAGCCGGGGAACCGGCCTCGGGCTTCCTCTCGTACGCCAGACTGTACACGCTCATCGGGGGAAGGTGGAGGTGCGCAACCGGCCAGAGGGAGGAGCAAAGGTGACGGTCTCCCTGCCCACGAGGGGGGCGGGCGGCGCGGGAGCCGCCCATCCACCGGAGTGAAGGGAGCGTCGCCCGTGACACTCTACCTCTCTCCTTGCGTCTCGTTCCCCCTATCTTCAGCGTGCAGGCGCCGAGCTTGTTAAATGTCACACGGTGATCGCGGGCCTTGGACCCAGGCCGCCGTCACACCTGGCGGGAGCGGTCCCGGAGCACCTGGATCCGGCCCCGAGTCGAGATGCGCATGGGAATCTTCATCGTAGACGACGAAGGCAACCTCCGCCGAATGCTCAGAGCCCTCCTGGAGGCCGAAGGCTACGACGTCAGGGAGGCGCCCACGGCGGAAGACGCGATCATTCGGGTGAGAGAGAGCCCGCCCGAGGTGATCCTGCTGGACCTGGCGCTCCCCGGCATGAGTGGGCTCGAGGCCATTCCGCGCCTCCAGGAGGCCTCCCCTGGGACGCCCGTGGTGATGATGAGTGGCCGGGCGACTCTGTCGGATGCCGTGCAAGCGACCCGGCTGGGCGCGTTCCACTTCATCGAGAAGCCCCTCACTCCCGAGGCGGTGCTCCTCACAGTGCGGGGAGCCCTCGAGGTGAGCCGGGCACGGGACCTGTCAATCGCCCTCCAGAAGGAGCTCGGGCCTGGGGCGGAGCTCGTGGGTCGCAGCGCCGCGATGGAGCAGGTCCGCGAGACGATTCGAAAGGTCGCTCCCACCGACGCCCGTGTCCTCATCACCGGCGAAAGTGGCACCGGCAAGGAGCTCACCTCCATCGCAATTCACGGCCTTTCGGCTCGGCGCGGCGGTCCTTTCGTGCGTGTGAACAGCGCGGCTATTCCCAAGGATCTCGTGGAAAGCGAGATGTTCGGCCACGAAAGGGGGTCGTTCACGGGAGCCACCGAGCGCCGAAGAGGCCGCTTCGAGCTCGCCGAGGGGGGCACGCTCTTCCTCGACGAGGTGGCCGATCTGGGGCCAGAGGCCCAGGCAAAGCTCCTGAGGGCTATCGAGTCAGGGGTTGTGGAGCGCGTCGGCGGCAGCCAACCGATCAAGGTGGACGTGCGGGTGATCGCCGCCACGAATCGGGATCTGCGCGCGGCGGCGCAAAAGGGGGCATTCCGGGAAGATCTTCTCTTTCGCCTGGACGTCGTGCCCATCCACATGCCCGCTCTGAGAGAGCGGAGGGGGGACATTCCCCTGCTTACGGAACATTGCCTGGAGCGCCTGCGCGTGAAGTATGGTCTTCCTTCGCCCCATCTGACGGCCGGGGCCGTGGATTCCCTGACCCGGTACTCCTGGCCGGGAAACGTGCGCGAGCTGTTCAACATCCTGGAGCGCCTCGCGATTCTCGGCAGCGGTGCCGAAGTGGGGGCAGAACAGGTGGAGGCCGTGCTTCCGGTTTCGGCAAGCCCAGCCGGCGCCGTTCCCGGCTATCGAGACGATGACGCGCGCCCTCTCAAGGATCGCCTCGAAACCTACGAGCGGGAGCTCATCCAGGGCGCACTCGCGGCAACGAGTGGCAACGTCGCCGACGCGGGTCGGCGCCTTCAGACGGACCGGGCCAACCTCTATAGGCGGATGCGCAGATTGGGGATGCGACGCCCCATCGGCTGAGCCCGGAGAGTGTCGATATGACACGCCCTGTAGATGAGAGCACACGCGCTCCTCACCCCCTCGACAGGGGTCTGGATACAGCCTAAGCACATGGTCGAGAGTCGCTTACGTGAAACGTGTCCGATTGGTATGCCCCGTGCCGGAGAGGGTACTCGATGGAGAGACTCTGGCGTGGGAGGGTAGCATGACCAAGGGAGTGGCCCTCGGGATCGCCGCGGCGTTTCTGCTGGCGCCGGGGATCGTGGCCCAGGAAGTGGAGGAGGCCGATCTTCCGATTCACGTGGCCAACGAAGTAATCGAGTTCTTCAACGACCCGGGAACGATCCGCTTCAGCGGCCGATCCGGGATTCCCCCGGATCGCATCATCGTCGGGGACGTGGGAGTGCTGAGCGGACCGTTCATCGTAGGTGGGGAGATCGACGGGAACCTCATGGTCGTGAATGGAGATCTGACCTTCGAGCCAGGGGGAGTGGTCACAGGAGACGTCACGGTCCTGGCAGGGCGTGTGAGCGGACAGGAGCCGGGGGCCATCGGAGGGACCCTGACCGTCTATGACGAGGCCCTTCGCTACTCCTACCGCGGGGACAGGATGGAGTACGAGGGAACCCGACCCCGCAGGACCCGGACCTTCCCCACTCTACGGTGGGGGAGCTCCCGATTCTCGGTCCGGGCAGGGACCAACTACAACCGCATCGAGGGCCTGCCCGTGATGTTCGGTCCCGTGGTGCGAACGGAACGGCCTAACCAGTTCCGTCTGGACGCCTTCGCCATCTGGCGCACGGACAATGGCCTGAGCCTCGATGGGGACGAGCTCGGCTACCGGGTACAGGTGGAGCAGAGCTTCGGTCCGCGGGACGCGTTGGCCGTGGGTGGAACGGTTCACTCGGAGATCCGCCCCATTGAGAGCTGGGGGCTAGTCGATCTCGAGGCGTCGCTCGCGACCTTCCTCTTACACAAAGACTACCGCGATTACTACGAGGAGACAGGTTGGTCTGCATTCGTCACCCTACGACCGGATCGCACCCCGCTGGTGCTGAGCTTCGAGTACAGGGACGAGGATCACGAATACGCACCCGTCGGAAGCCCCTGGGCTCTGAAGGACAACGACGATCCGTGGCGCCCCCAGCCGGTGATCGCGGAAGGCAGGCTCCGATCCCTTGGAGGCAAGCTCACTCTGGACGCTCGAAACGACCCCGAGGACCCGTCCGACGGCTGGTTCGTGGAGGCTCGAGCCCATGTCGGTGTCGGGGGAACCCTTGAGCTTCCCGAGCAGACGGCCATCCCCGAGTCTCCGGTGCCGGATGGCAGCGCCGATCCCCTGGATCTGCCGGCCCGGGAAGTGGAGACGGACTTCTCCTCCGGCTTCCTGGACGTGACCCGATACTCTCGCCTCGGGCCGTACTCACAGCTCAATCTCCGGGCCCTATTAGGGGGCTCTCTCACCGGAGATCCGCTGCCGCCCCAGTTCCAGCATGCACCGGGCGGAGAGGGATCAATTCCGGGATATGGTCTCTTCTCAGCGGACTGCGGTGCACGCAGCCGCAGAGTCGAGATCGCGACCCGCGAGGATGGTGTGCCGGCTAATGTGCCCGCTTTCCCCGCCTACGGCTGCGACCGCATAGCCCTCTTCCAGGCGGAGTACCGGGGCGGCTTCTGGTGGGACTTCGGATGGAACGACCCCGAGGACTGGGGCTTCTGGTCGAATATGTTCTTCGAGCCCAGTTGGGCGGTCTTCCTCAACGTGGGTCGGGGTTGGTCCCTATCTGAAGACGCCCTCGAGGGATTCCGCGGGATGGACACCGAGACCCTGTCCGACCTCGGCTTCGGCATCTTTCTGGGGGACATCGGCCTCTATTGGGCGATTCCGCTCAACGGTGACCATCGAGGTGTCAACTTCTTCGTCCGCTTGTCCAGGAGGTTCTGACCCGTCCGTGCACCCCCCCCAGAGGCTCCTTCTCGGATTCCTTTTCGTGGTCCCGGTCACCTCGCCAGTCCGGGCTCAGGAGAGACTTCCACCAGCAAGACTCAACGTCGATTCCCGGGAGGGATCAGCCACCCTCTTCCTCGGTGATCTCCTGGCCGATCCCGAGATGATTGACGCGCTCCATTCGGGCCTGCCGTTACGGATCCGCGTCGAGACCGAGCTCTGGAGGGACCGCTTCTTCGATTCGCAGGAGGGTGTGGTGGAATGGCGCGCCTCGGTGACCTACGATCCTCTGGAGCGCCGTTACCAAGTAACGGCCGCAGAATCGCCGGCGGTGGATCTCGCGGTGGCCACACTGGAAGAGGTGAGGGTCCAGCTCGGGCAGAGCCTGCCGATCACGGTCCGGCCCGGCACTCCGGGTCGCTACTACTATCTGACCACCGTGGAGCTGGAGACTCTCTCCCTTTCGGACCTCGAAGAGCTGGAACGTTGGCTGCAGGGGGAGCTAGCTCCGGTGGTTCGGGAAGAGCAGGACATGGAAAGCGCGGTGGGACGTGGCCTGAAGCGCTTCTTCGTCCGGGCGTTGGGACTTCCGGCGCTTCGCTTCAGGACCCGCACGGATACCTTCGAGTTCTCCGGCAGCGATGGGCGTCAGCGCTGATTCCGTTCGTCCCCTGCGTGGGGTCGCGCAACCCGATGGCCACGTAGCCGTCAACCCTCACCCCGTCGACGCCAGCTCCGGAACCAGCAGATAGTGAGAGAGCTCCTCCCCCGGAACGAAGTCACGGACCGTCAAGCCCCTCTGCAGGGAGTGCAGGAACGCGGCCCGGGTGGCCTTCCGCCAGGCAACAGCGCCGGATTTCGATCGGCCCTTCAGCTGTTGCACGTCCGCGGGTATCGGAACCAGCATCCCTCCGGCAACGGGTGAGTTTGACGCGTCCTTCTGCGCGCCGGCGTCGAGACGGGATTCGCCCGGCAAAGGGACCTTCTCCTTCCGAACCACTTCGAACGCCGCCGGGACGCCCTCGACATCCTCCGCTCGCAGTGGTCGATAACGATGGCTCAAACGTTCGATGACACGGGGAGAGTCGAGGTCCCAGGTGACCACGAGGCGATCTGTTCCAATCTCCAAGTGCAGAGGGGAGTCGCTGTGACCGTACATGTCCCGCACATACTCGTGGCTCGTCGCTCCCAGCTTGCCGAAGTTGAGATAGGCGTTGCGAGATTCCAGCGGATCGAAGGTCCAGTACATTCTCCTCACGCCTCGAGCCATGCACTCCGCTCTCTGGAAGGACTTCAGCTGCGTCCCAATCCCTGAATCCCGAAGACCCGGGCGCACCGCCAGCATGTCGGACCAGTGCACTGGGCGGCCCTCCTCCAGGCCGGTGAGTCCGAATACGAAACCCAGCAGAAAGCCGTCAGCCGCGAACGCCCCGGCCACCACTCCGCCCAGACGCTGAGAAACCTTGAGTAGAGAGAGAGGAGCCCGTTCGGAGAAGCCCTGCCCCCAGACCTCTTCCTGCAGGCGCACGCACTGCTGATAGTCTTCGAGTGTTCGAAGCGGCCGAATGGAGTAGCTGGTCACTTCTTCGCGGCCCTGTACCATCCCCGGTGCCGATCGCGCCCGGACACCCACAGACTGTCGGCCTTGCAAAGCTTGTCCCCCAGGCCCTTGGCCACGTTCTGGTAGAGGATGACGCCGATGTCCGGGCGCTGTCGGACCAGCTGTGCGAGATTCGATCTCGTGAGAACACCCGCTTCCACTGCACTCAGCGCCACGGCAGAGGCCGAGTGGGGCACTTCGGAAAGGAAGGCCACCTCTCCCAGGCATTCTCCGGGGGCCACCACACCCACGTGGTCACTGGCACCCGGCATCTGGATCGCGAACTTCCCATCGAGCACCACGAACATCTCCTCGCTGGACTCTCCCCAGGAGAATGCCTTGCTGCCCGGCTCAAAGGAACGATAGGAGAACATTGCCGCCACTCGACGCACCTGTTCCTGAGTCATCCCTTCGAAGAGACCGACCTGATCCACGACCACACCGATTCTGGACAGAACCTCCCGCTGGGCGTATGCACCGAGAACCAGCTGGGCTACCTCGCCCGTGGGCGAGGGGATGTTCAGGGGTGGTGGCCTCAGCGGAAGGAGTACTCGGGTCATCTTGATGAGGTCCAGACGCTCCACCTGCTCGAAGGCCATGGCCGGGAGGAAGGCAGCGGGTACGAATCCGAGCTCCAGCAGGGTGCGCTGCATCCGCGGCGCGTGGGCGTTCACGTCGATCTCGATGGTGGCGACGGCCATCTCGTCCCGGGCCCGCCGAACGAGCTCGCCGAGAAGGAAGCGGACGGATTCCTCCCTCAGACAGATGAGCTCGAAGACGCGCACCAGGTTCTCGTGATCATCGTGCGTGAACCCCACGGCTCCCGCGATACGGCCATCCTGGCGAGCGAGAAGATAGCCCGAGCGACTCGTGGCAAGCTTGAAGAAGCCGTAGTGCAGCCGAAGTGGGCCATAGATGTCCCTCTTCCTCACCCTTCCCCGCTCAATGCGCAGAAGCGATGAATATCCCTCCTGAGTGAGCTCCTGAATCTCGAAGTGTTCCCCTTGGGGGTAAGAGGGCGTGACTTCATCCACCACGGCGTCCAGGTCCAGGCCTACGTTTTCCATTGCCGTACCTGCCAGGCGGTACGCCTCGGGGATGATTCTCGGGTGGTTCCGTCGGAGATCCAGCGAGCTCCCGAAGTGCTGAACGAGAACGGCCAGATCCTCCCGCCGACTTCCGTACCTGAGCTTCAAAGGCACGTAGCCCACGGGCGCAAAGCCGAAGCGCTGGGCAATCCGAACCGAGAACGGATGGACGACTCGGGCCTCTACGTAGCCAACGTGAAGCCGGTTCCGCACCCGGTCGATCCGTCCCTTCATGAGGAGTTTTCCGATCCCGCGACCTCGCCAATCGGGGTGGACCACGAGCCTGCCGAACTCGCCCACCAGATCGGTGTACGCACCGATCTCAAGCACCACGGAGGCCGAGCCCACGACCTGACCCGCGAGGGTATCCTCCGCTACCAGAACCAGAGTGTCGTCGCCGAAGACCAGCTTCTTGAGGCACCGCTCGTCGTAGAACTCGGGATAGGTGTAGTCAGGGCCGTAACTCGCGAGGAACACCTCCCGGATCTGAGGTATGTCGGCCTCGCGGGCTTCCCGGATCTCGATGCCCTCTCGCTTGCCAGTCTGCTGCATCAACCTCTCGTCTTCACCGTTGTGGCAATCGCGACTCGACCAGCCGGCTCTGCGCCCTCGTACAGTCTCGCCGCCGGAGACCATGACCTCCTCACCGGCGCCGAAACCCGACGAGCGGGCGGAGACATGGCCACGGCACCCAGCAGCTCTACTTCAAAGTGGTACGGTTGACAGTTAATGCGCAAAACTCCACCGCCGAAACCTGCCTCCGGCAGCTCACGCGTCTCGGCCGAGCCCACGACCCTGCGAGCGATTCGTCCGGTCCGCGCGGTCGCCTCCTTAGGCACCTCGATCGTACAAGCCACCAAGGCGATAGCTCAGATCCAAGAGTTCTGCTGGATGCCAGACGCTCACGTCCAGACGTCGAATTCGGGCCCACGCGCCAATCTGCATTATGCACCCTGGGTTGGGCGTCGCCACGGCGTCGGCTCCACTGCTCTCGACCTCCTGGAGCTTGTCCACCCCGATCCACGAACCCAGCTTCGCGTGGGTCACGCCATAGATGCCCGCACCGCCGCAGCACTCATCCGCCCGCTCCAGCAGTACGAGCGCGAGGCCCGGGATTGCACGAAGCATTTCGAGCGGTGCTTCCGCCACACCCTGGGCATGCAGCAGGTGGCACGGAGCGTCGTAGGCGACACATATGGGCAGCGTCCCCCCGGCTCTGGGTCCGTGATCAGCGAGGAGCTCCGAGAGGTCACGAACCCGCGCCGCGAAGCGCTGGGCCCGTTCTCGGTAGGCAGGATCGGATTCCAGCAGGCGTCCATACTCCTTCATCGTGGCTCCACAGCCCGCTGCGTTGACTCCAATCCATTCCGCGCTCGTCCGGTCGAAGGCGTCGACGTTCCGCTTCGCCAGCGCCCGAGCGTGGTGAAGGCTACCGGCGTGGGCGTGAAGCGCCCCGCAGCAGACCTGCCCCCGCGGCCACTCCACGAGGTAACCATTCGCCTCGAGGACCCGACAAGTCGCCTCGTTCACCCGCCCGAACAGCCCCGCCTGCACGCAACCTCGCAGCAGGGCCACCCTCTCGGGGTCGCGCATTCCGGTCACTGGAGCCGCCTCGCCCGCTGCTTCACGAGAACCACGAGCCACCTCGCCGTCGGTGGCGTTTCGTGCGCTGTGGCCAGGTATCGTCGGTGGAGCGGAGGAAGCCAGCATCCCGAGTCCCAGTCGCACCTGCTGGAGAAAGCCCCTGGAGGGGAGCAGACGCACAGCAAGGCCGGGTAGCCCGGTGCCTCGAAAGAGCCTCAAAGCCAGTAGGGCGCCTCGCAGGAGTTCGGGCCGAAGAAAGACGGCCAGAGCCAACCTCGTCACGAGGGGCATGGTGTGACGTTCGTTCGCCGCCTCCCGGGCTTCTTCCAGAAGGTGCCCGTACTCCACCCCCGAGGGGCACACGGTCTCGCAAGCTCGGCAGCCCAGGCAGCGATCGATATGCGTCCGGAATGCGTCCTCTCCCACGTCTAGCCGCCCTTCCACAACGGCTCGCATGAAGTACAGCCTTCCACGAGGAGAGTCCGCTTCATCGCCGAGGCGTCGGTAGGTGGGACAGACCGGCAAACAGAAACCGCAGTGGACACAGTTTGCCAGACGAGCCTCGTGCTCTCGGACGGACCCGGTCAGGCTCACCGGCCCCTCCAGCTCATGAGTCGCCGGCCGGCGCTCACGAGGCCTTCCACGCCACCCTTGGCGCGAAGGTCGATAAGAGCCCGCACGAGAGAGCGACTCCCCCGAGTGTACGGATACCACCAGATCTCGCGCCTCGGCCCGAACCGCTGCGTGAGGATGGACTTGGAGCGGCTCATCTCCCGCAGGCCCTCCGCCCCCTTGCTCCTCCCGAACCCACTCTCCCCCACACCGCCGATAGGCAGACCCGGCACCGCCCAATGACTCAGAACGTCGTTGATTGAGACGCCCCCCGTCCGGAGCTGACGGGACAGGGAGAGCCCCGTTCGTTCGTCCCCCGTCCACACGCTCGCGAACAGACCGAATCGACTCGCGTTGGCTAGGCGCACGGCCTCGTCCTGATCCCGCACGCGGACTACAGGAAGGAGTGGTCCGAAGGTCTCCTCGGTCATCAGCTTGCTCGCAGGATCGACGTCCACCAGCACCGTCGGTCGAAACACGTTGGACGCGGGGTCGGTGCGCTCTCCCCCGATCAGGACGCGAGCTCCCCTCTCGACGGCGTCCTTCAGGTGCTGCTCCACCACTTCCAGCTGCTCCGGCGTGGTGAGCGGCCCAACGTCCTTTTCGCCGGACGACCCCACCGACAGTCGCCCGGTCAACTGCACCACACGGCGCACGAAGCGGTCATAGATCTCGTCCACGACGAACGCTCGCTCGACGGAGACGCAGGTCTGCCCGGCGTTGAAGAAGGCGCCGAACACCACACCTCGCGCAGCCCGCTCTAGATCGGCGTCCTCGAGGACGATCGCGGCATCCTTGCCCCCCAGCTCGAGGGTCACAGGAACGAGCCGTTCCGCCGCGGCAGCCATGACACGGCGACCGGTAGCCGGACCCCCGACGAAGTGAATCTTGTCTGCCCCTCCTGTGACCAGGGCCGCCCCCGTCGATCCGTCCCCGGTGACCGTGACCACCAGGTTTCCTGGCAGACCGGCGTCGCGACACAGCGTCTCGATCAGCAGACCCGTGTGGGAGGCGTACTCGGACGGCTTGAGGACGACGCCGTTTCCGGCGAACAGCGCCGTGACCAGAGGCTCCATGGGGAGGATGAAAGGGTAGTTCCAGGGCGTAATCAGCCCCACAACGCCGAAAGGCTCACGAATCGTGTGGGCCTTCTTCCATACCATCCACCCCGTCCCCACCCTTCTGGGGCCGAGAACGTCAGGAGCCGCCTTCTCGAAGAAGCGCATGAGATCCACGACGACGAGTACCTCGGCCACGGCCTCCGTCTCCGGTTTCCCGGTCTCACGGCAGACGGTATCAATCAGCTCGTCCGCCCGCCTTCCCACCTCCGTTCGCAACCTGGCGATCCGCCGCGCCCTGTCCCTGACGGAGAGATCGGCCCAACCCCGCTGCGCCCCTCTCGATCGCTCAATAGCATCTCGGACTTCTTCGAATCTCTGCAGTGGAACCGACCCCAAGGGTGAGCCGTCCAGTGGGCTACGGAGCACGATTTCTTTGACTCCCCCGCCGACATCGCTCACGGGCGCCTCCAGCGTCTCGTCTGCGGCGGCGCTTTCCGGCGCACCTGGTGGCACAGGGGTCATGGGTGGGTTCGTCACAATGCAGGTCCCCCGTGCGGCAGGATCCCGGCTGGGTCGAACTCCCTCTTGAGACCCTCCGAGATTTCTCTCGCTGCTTCCGGAAGCTCACGGGGTCCCACCTCCTCCGCCAGATCCATCGATCCCTGGACGAGCCTGAGAGATCCCCCTTCTCTTTCCAGCCATGAACGGGCTTCGATCAGCCGGGCTCCCAGCCCCCCCATTCCCTTTGTGTAGGGCAGGAGCAATCGAACGATCCCCCAGGAGACATGAGCGAGCCAGCCCGCAGCCTTCCCATCGGCCGTCCCTCTGTCGGCAGGACTCAGCTCCTCCTCGAGACCGTCCGCCACCTCCAGCAGCGTGCCCAGTCGGGACGGAAGCAGGGTCAACCGAACGACGACGTCCGACTCCGCCTCCTGGGCCTCGATCAGCGAGCGCAGCTCGTCCGCCTCCTCTTCCTCCAGCCTGACGGTGTCTCCTGCTTGGATGATCGGCCTGAGGAGCTCCTCCACGGCCTCTACCGTCTCGCTGGCGCCACAGAGACGGGCCATGAGGAACGGACCCTGAGGGACCTCGCCGCCGACGGCCAAAGTGAGCCCCCCCAGCTCCAGGGCCGCGATGGGAACCGGTGCCACAGCCAGGGCCCGTGCCATCTGCACGAGCTCTCCCCGTTCGAGGCCTCGCACCAGAAGAGTCCGGTCGAGTTCCGGCATGGGATGAAGGCGAAGAGTTGCCGAGGTCACCACTCCAAGCGTTCCCGCGCTCCCGACAGCGAGTCGCACGAGGTCGAATCCCGCCACGTTCTTGACGACCCTCCCACCCAACTCCAGGACTCGCCCGTCACCGGTCACCATCGTCAGCCCGAGCACCTGATCCCTGGGAGCCCCGTAGCCGGCTCTCAGTGAGCCTGTGGACGCGTTGGCCAGGGTGGCTCCTATCGTTCCCGCACGCCATCCTGCGGGGTCCAGCGGTAGCCACTGCCTGTGCCTTCCGACGCGCTCGCTCAGGCCTCCTCCGGTCATGCCGGCCCCGCAAGTGATCGTCAGATCGCCGGGCTCGTACTCCACGATGCCCCTGATGCGCACCGTGCTCACCACCAGATCGGCAGCCTCCTGCCGACCGGCGTGGGACGGCCAGGTGCCGGCCCCTAAAGGCTGCACGCGCCAACCTTCCTCCGAGGCCACCGCCATCGTGCGGGCCACTTCCTCCGCGGAACCCGGACACACGACGGTTGCTCCAGGAGACCCGAGCAGCCACTGTCGGGCCTCCTCGCGTCCGGGCAGAGCGGAGCCGGGGAGAAGGGACCGGAGGACCCGGTCAGGGTGCCGACTCATGGTATCTCCGGTCGGCTGCGGGGGACTGCCTCGCTGGCGGGCGGTGCACCGGGGTCCTGTTCTTCGGGCTCGGGCAGGACCTTACCGGGGTTGAAACGGTGCACCGGATCGAATACGCGCCGAACTGCCCGCATGGCTTCCAGCGTTTCGGGAGGATAGATGAGGCTCATGTACTTGGTCTTGTCCACGCCCACGCCGTGTTCCCCCGTGATGGTCCCTCCAGCGTTGATGCACGCCTGCATGATCTCTCTCGACGCCTGTTCGACACGACGCGACTCGTCGTCATCCCGGTGGTCAAACAGGATGTTGGGGTGCAGGTTGCCATCGCCCGCGTGGAAGACATTGGCCACCGTGAGACGATACCGGCTCGCGATCTCGGAGATGGCGCTCAGGACCTCCGGAAGTCGGGTCCGTGGAACCGTGGCATCCTGCACCAGCAGGTCCGGCGCGATCCGTCCCATCGCTCCGAAGGCCTTCTTGCGGCCCTTCCACAGTGCGGCTCGGTCTTCCTCGCTCGTAGCCCTGCGAATCTCCCGCGCTCCGGCGGCTACGCAGCATTCCTCGGCCAGCATGGCCTCCCGGTCCAGTCCGGCCTCCAGGCCGTCGAACTCCGCGACCAGGGCCGCCGCGGCATCCGTCGGATATCCTGCCGCGTAGACGCTCGCCTCCACGGCGCGAATGGTCTCCCTGTCGATAATCTCCAGAGCTGCAGGAAGAAGACCTCTCGCAATGATGGCGGTCACCGCCCTGCCCGCATCCTCCAGGTGGTCGAAGATGGCCAGAAGAGTTCTGGCGCTTTCGGGAATAGGCGACAGGCTCACCTCGATCTCGGTGGCGACGCCGAAGCAGCCCTCCGAGCCCACGAAGAGACCCACCAAGTCGAATCCCGGCGCCTCCCTTCCCATGCCGCCGAACTCCGCGATGGAGCCATCGGACAGAACCACCGTCAGGCCCGTGATATAGCGGCATGTCACTCCGTATTTGAGACAGTGGGGTCCCCCAGAGTTCTCGGCGACATTGCCACCGATCGTGCAGGCAGTCTGGGACGAGGGGTCGGGTGGATAGTAGAGTCCGAAGGGACGGGTCGCCTCGGAGAGCTGAGTGTTCACCACGCCCGCCTGGATACGAGCCCGTCGATTCGCCGGATCAACCTCGAGAATACGATTCATGCGGGGCGTCGAGATCACGACCGCGTCGGTATCCGCGAGCGCACCCCCCGAAAGGCCGGTGCCGGCACCCCGTGGCACCAACGGCACACGCTCTCTTCCGAGGCGTCGCACCACACGGCTCACCTCGTCCGTGCTCCTGGGGAGGACCACGGCAAGGGGGCGCCGCCGGTAGGTCGTTAGCCCATCGGACTCGTAGACGAGAAGCCGGGCGGGATCGGTGATGACACCGTCCGCACCCACAATTGCCCGCAGGTCAACGATGGTCTGCAGGGGCAGGGATTCCACCACCGTGCTCGCTCGACGAAGCTGGGAACGAGAACGGCCGGACTCCGTGCGGATGTTTGCCCGCGCACCGCCCGAGCACCGACCGCCGGAACCGGCCACGGAGAGTCAGGATACGACTCCCGTTCTCGGCTTCGCAAGCGAGGCGTCCGGGGGGCGGTGGACCCGGAGGATCTGCGGCCTCAGGCCCTGTGTTGCCATGCGGACGCAGAGCCGATTCAGCGGATGGGCCGCTCAGGAATCAGGTGGTGGACGATGGCTTCTATGCTTCGTAGAGCTGCAGCTCTCAGCGGCCCGGGAAGATCGCGTCCGTAGACCGCCGCCAGCAGCTGTTCTGGCGAGGCTCCCGGATCGGAGCGAAGTGCCTCATCGACCTGGGCGATCCTCTCCTCGCGATGGCTCCGGTATCTCTGTATCACCTCCGGCACGTTGCGGATGGGAGGGCCGTGGGCCGGGTAGATGAGCTCCAGGCCCAAGGACTCGATCCGGTCGAGCGACCGCAGGTAGTCCGCCACGCACCCCGCGTACTCCCCCACCCATGTGGAGCTTCCTTCCCCGAGGACGAGGTCACCGGCAAAGAGGGCCCTGCGTTCGGGCCAATGGAATGCGAGGTGATCGCGGGTGTGACCTGGCGTTTGGAGCGCAACCAGATCCCCTTCGTCCGTGTGCACCTGGCCACCATCTTGCAGGACCGTCTCCGCGGGTGGGCCAGGACCCAGAAGGCGCACCCGACCACCGCTCTCGCGAAGGAGGGACTTCAGGCGCACGAGCAGGGCCGGGGCCAGGCCGCCATGATCGGTGTGTCCGTGCGTGACGAGAACATCGGCGCTATCAGGCTTTCGCCCGGAGGGGGCGACGGCGGACAGAATAGCCTGGAGATGACCCTCCAGGTCTGGGCCGGGATCCACAATCGCGAGATGTCGGCTCCCCAGGATGAACGTGCGGGTGCCATCCAACGCAAACGGCCCCCGGTTCCCAGCGTTGAGAACCCGCGGGCCGTTCATCGTCCCGCCCCACTATTCGAGAGCGACGTCAGCGGCGTTCGGCCACCAGCTGCTCCGCCAGCTTGTCCGCCACGGTCTGTAACCGGAGCTCGTCCTCTTCCCCAAGGGCTCCGGACCGGGAGCTCTCGACGCCGAGCTCACCGAAGACGTCGTCGCCAGCTCGAATCAACACAACTATCTGGGCTTCGGTCATGGAGCCAGTGTAGGGGCTTTCTTCCGCCGATAGGTCAGCAATGTTGAGATTCGACCCCTCGGTTATTGCTCGCCCCTGGACTCCCTCTCCAACCGGAATCCGCGAATGATCCGTGGGCGGCCCCACATAGTTGTGGAGCCATAGCTCGCCTTTATCCTCATCCAGGAGATACACACCCACCCAATCGTACCGGTCATCCGACCGTCCGATCGCCTTGACGGCGCGGCGCAGCAGCGCATCAGAGAGGTGACCGGCCTCTCGCATGTCCTGTATTTCCTTCACCAACTCGGCTGAATCGAGCATTCCTGACCTCATCCTGTTGGCCGACGGATCGCTGGTCCGGTGCCCCGGACATTCGTCGAGCGAGCTAGGGTAGACCCCGCGGGCGCTCGTCGTCAAGCTCCTGTTCGGCTATCTGGGCGTGAAATCCGTTTCCGTGTCGAGGCTGCGCACGAATGCAGCCAGCAGGCGAGAGGCGTTCCCGAGATCCTCCAGGCTCACGATCTCATTGGGAGAGTGCATGTATCGGTTGGGCACCGATACTAGCCCCGTGGGAATGCCGCGCCGCACCAGATGGATTCCGTCCGCGTCCGTGCGTGTCGCCCGTGGCGCCGCCTGGATCGTGTGACCGATTCCGCTCTCGCGAGCGACGGCCGCAAGCCGCTCGAACACGGCCGGATGCACCGCCGATCCGCGGCTCAAGACCGGGCCGCCGCCGATCTTGTGATCGCCCAGCTCCTTCTTCTCCATCTCTGGGACGTCGGTGGAGAACGTCACGTCCACCACGATGGCCACTCCGGGCTCTAGGCCGTACGCACTGGTCTTGGCTCCGCCTCCCGTGTAGCCGATCTCTTCCTGCACCGTGGCCACAGCCACGATCTCGGCATCCGGAACGTCCTCGCGTAGAAGCCGAAGCGCCTCGAGAACGACGAACGCTCCAATGCGGTCATCGATGGCCCGCGAGGCGATACGGTCTCCTGCGAGACGGATCATGCCGGCCTCCACCACCACGGGATCGCCCACGCGAACCCCAAGATCCAGAACGGCATCCCGTCCCGAGGCGCCGAGATCCAGCCAGAGATCGCGGACCTTCGGCGCCTTCTGCCGTTCCTCCTCCTTCATCAGGTGGATCGGCTTCTTGCCCACGACACCGACGACATCGCCCCGTTGACCTAGGATGCGGACCCTGTTTCCCACCAGAACCAATGGGTCCCATCCCCCGATCTCATCGACGAAGAGGAATCCCTCGTCGTCGATGTGCGTCACCTGGAGGCCGATCTCGTCGATGTGTCCCGCAAGCATAACCCGGGGCCGGCCCCCTGGATTGAGAACCGCCAGGGAGTTCCCCGTGAGGTCGACGGAGACTTCGTCGGCAATCTTCTCCGCTTCGTCCCGCCAGACACGGGCAGCGCGATACTCGAAGCCGGAAGGCGCCGCTGCGTCGAGGAGCCGCTCGAGAAAGTCCGTTCCGCTGGCCATCTACGTCCCCGCCAAGTAGGAGGCAACTCGTTGGTCACCGGCGTTCGCCGGATGGAAGCTCGGGAAAGTATGAAGGCGAGCGGGCGTCAGTCCAGCCCAACAGGAGGCGACTCTTCCGAAGGAGGCGAGCCGAGATGCGAGCTCAGGACCTCCACCTGGACGGTGCCGTCCTGAAGCCGCTGGGCGAACCTCTCCCGCAAGGATCGCTGGATCAGGCGCCGCGTCGGAGGCAGGACGAGGGAGAAGCCGAGCACATCTGTGAGCAGCCCGGGAGTCAACAGGAACGCCCCTCCCAGGAGGATGGCAAGCCCGTCAAAGAGGGACTGCCCCGGAAGGCGGCCTTGTGACAGCTCGCGCTGGAAGCGCAGGAAGGTACGAATCCCCTCTCGACGCGCGAGAGCCGCGCCTGCGATTCCCGTGACGACCACGAGGCCCAGGGTGGGCCAAAGCCCTACCCACTGACCCACCTGGATCAGCAGGGCCAACTCTGCCATTGGCACGAGAACGAAGAGAAGAGCGAGTCGGGCAAGCATATTCGGATGGTCCTTTCCATCGCGTCCGTACCCCTCCCGTCGCAAGAACGATCCGAACCACGGACAGCCAACGGGGTCGGCGAAGCGAGCATCCACCCCAGACACCTGGGACGCGTTGGCGCACGCATCCGGAACCTCCCCTGTTCAGCCGGGTGGAAGCACGCACTCAGCGACCTCAAGACCATGGACGACCATGGAGAAGACATACTTCCGAAGGGGATTCGGACTGAAGTCCGAGGTGCGGCCCCTCATCGATTCGGAGTACCACTCCGCCCTCGTGGACCGCATCCGTGCCCGAGGATACACGGATGCCTTTGGGGACGTGACCGTGCGATTGGCCGAGGAGTTCGGTTTCTGCTACGGCGTCGACCGTGCCGTGGACTACGCGTACGAGACCAGGCACAAGTTCCCCGACAAGAAGGTGTATCTGGTCGGCGAGATCATCCACAACCCCCATGTAAACCAGCGCATGCGGGACATGGGGATCGAATGCATCTATCCAGGGGGCGACGGTGGGTTCGACTTCTCGCACGTCACGAGCGACGACGTGGTCATCATCCCCGCCTTCGGCGTGACCCTGCAGGACTTCGATACCCTTCGCTCCATCGGTTGCGTTCTGGTAGACACGACCTGTGGATCGGTTCTCGTGGTGTGGAAGAGAGTGGAGTCCTACGCACGCGATGGATTCACCGCCGTCATCCACGGGAAGTACGCACACGAGGAGTCCCGAGCCACAGCCTCGCAGGTGAGCCGGTACCCAGACGGAAAGTACCTTATCGTGCGCGACATGACCGAGGCGGAGATCGTGTGCGACTACATCGCACAGCGGCCGGGGCGAGTCTCGAAGGAGCGCTTCCTCGAGATGTTCGCCCATAAGGCCTCAGAGGGCTTCGATCCGGATCGAGACCTGGCGAAGATCGGCGTGGCCAACCAGACCACCATGCTGGCAAACCAGTCCCTGGCCATCGGCGCGAGAATCCGGGAGGCCATGGCCGAGCGGGAAGGAGAGGAGTACGCCGCCGCCAACTTCCGTTCGTTCGGGACCATCTGCTCAGCAACTCAGGAGCGTCAGGACGCCGTGATGAAGATGATGGATGAGCCTCCCGACATCATGATCGTGATCGGAGGATACAACTCGTCTAACACGAATCACCTCGCCCACATGTGCAGAGAGCATACCACCACCTACCACATCGAGGACGCCGCATGCATCAACGTGAACTCCGGGATGATCCGTCACAAGCCGGAGCTCGGGATGCAGACCCCGGAGCGCGTGGAGCAATCCTGGCTGCCCGAGGGTCCGTTCCAGCTAGGAATCACCGCCGGCGCTTCCACCCCGAATAACAAGATCGGAGAGGCGCTGGTTCGCATTCTGAAGATCCGTGGCCTGGACGCGGAGATGCCGGAGGGGATTCCGGAGCCCCAGCCGGTCTGACACGAATCAACTGTTGCGCGAGGCGATGCCCTTGCCCAGCCGCTTGAGCAGCTCCCGCAGCTCCCCCTGCTGCTGCGCAGGCAAAGTGGAGACGAGCTCCCGAATGAATTCCGCGTGACCGGGAAAGACGTCTCGGATGACATCTCGTCCCGCCTGCGTCAGGTGGGCCCGGACCACACGCCGATCGGAAGCCGACCTCTCCCTGGTTACCAAGCCCTGCTCCTCCAATCGGTCCATCACGTAGGTGACGTTTCCTCCGGTGACCAGAAGCTTGTCAGCAAGCTCACCCAGGGTGAGAGGACCCAGGTGGTAGAGCGCCTCCAGAATCCCAAACTGGGGCGGGGTGAGACCGTATTCCGCGACTTTCGAGGCCACGACCCGGGAAAATGACATGTAGCAGCGAGCAAGGGCTATCCACAGCCTCAGAGCCCGCTCTTGAGAGGGAGGCCAGCTCCGTTCCGCCGGCGCATCCAGTCGTTCCGGGGAACTCTCGCCTTTCTGACTCACTGCCATTCCTTCACTTCCGAGCATCCGCCTTGCCCCATGCGTTGACCGACCAAGCCGCCAACCGAACCGGGCTCAGATGTGAATCGGCCGGCCCAGCGCCGCCAGGGCCCCCTCGGCTACGGCCTCGGACAGGGTCGGATGGGGATGGGTCGCCTTCTCGATCTCCTCCACGGTGGACTCGAGGTGCCGTCCGACCACGAACTCGGCGATGAGCTCAGTGGCGGAAGGCCCGACGATATGGGCGCCAATGATCTCGGAGTATCGTCTGTCGCGAATCACCTTCACGAACCCTTCGGCATCGCCCGCCGCCAGGGCCCTTCCATTCCCGACAAATGGGAATCTCCCCACCTCGATCTCGTACCCCTGTTCGATCGCCTGCTCCTCGGTGAGACCGACAGATGCCACCTCCGGATGACAGTACGTGCAGTTCGGGATGTTTCCGTAATCGACGCCGGCATGGGCCAGGCCGGCCAGGAACTCCACCGCCGCGATCCCTTCGTGTGAAGCCTTGTGCGCGAGAAGGGGAGGACCCGCGCAGTCTCCTACGGCTAGAATCCCCCCGACGTTGGTGCGCATCCGCTCGTCGATGGCAATGAAGCCGGCTTCGGTTAGGGTCACACCGACGGAATCAAGGCCGAGACCCTCCGTGTTCGGTGTGCGGCCAACCGCCGAAAGCACGTACTCCACCTCCAGGCTCTGCTCACTTCCGTTCCCGTCCGTGTAGCGGACGTGGACGCCCGAGGAGCCCACTTCCGTGTCCTCCAGGCGCGCTGAGGTATGGATGTCGATCCCTCTCCTCTTGTAGCTCCGCGCGACCGCCGCGGAGCTCTCGCGGTCCTCGAGAGGGAGGACACGATCCAGCATCTCGATGACCGTGACCCGGGTCCCGAACGCGTTGTAAATGTCAGCAAACTCCATCCCCACCGCTCCCGCCCCCACAATGGCGAGGCTTTCCGGCGCCCGCTTCTGAAAGAGGGCGTCGGTGGAGGACCAGATCCGCTCGCCGTCGATCTTGAGAACGGGGAGGTCTTTGGGTCGGGACCCTGTGGCCAGCAGGATGTTGGGCGCCTCGTGGATCGTCTTCTGCCCGTCCCGGTCCGAGACCTCGACCTTCCCCCGATCCACGATCCGTCCATACCCATCCACGTGGGTCACCTTGTTCTTCTTGAACAGGAAGCCCACGCCGCGGTTCAGCTGAGCCGCCACGTTCCGACTTCGCTCCTGCGCCGGTCCCAGGTCCACCGTCATCCCCTCGATGTGGATACCATGGGCAGCCGCCTTCTTCATCTCGTTCACAAGCAGGGCACTACTCAGGAGAGCCTTCGTGGGAATACACCCAATGTTGAGGCAGACACCGCCGAGCTTGTCCGCCTCCACGCACGCCACATTCATGCCCAACTGCGCTGCCCGGATGGCGGCGACATACCCGCCCGGTCCTGCTCCCACCACGATCAGATCAAAGCCCGTTTCGCTCATCGAACTCCTGCCCTACCGCGATTTGTTGACGCCCAAGGTGGAACCATCCGCACCCACCGCATTTCAAACCCCGCTCTACCCATCCGGTTCTCCCCTCTACCACCCCCACGGATCTTCTCGCCCCAGTGGACCGCCGGGGATCGGGGGCGGGCAAGAAGGTAGGCGCAGTCCTGGGGGTGGGCAATCGCTTCACCGCCGCCATTCCGCCAACACGGGCCATCGTCGTCTCCCCGACACCTGAGCTGCTGACCCCGTGGACACGTACCGAGGGCTTACAGGCGGGCCGCACAGACGGGAAGCCGCTCGCGTCCCAACCCACCCCGACAAGCGGGATCAAGGCCCGATCAAGATACCCGGCGATGAGCCAACAAGCCGCTTTACAGCCTGCAACCCCACCCCTTATTCTGCACCTGGCTGGAAAAACGAGTCGCAGTATATTCGCCGAGACGCGGAAGGGAGTGCCGACCATGTGGGTGCCTATCGTCCTCGCCCTCATCGTGTTATTCACGGTCCTGATCTACAATCGGCTGGTGAAACTCAGAGAGCAGGGTGACGCGGCCTGGGCGGACATCGACGTCCAGCTCAAACGTCGGCACGATCTCATCCCCAATCTGGTGGAGACCGTCAAAGGATACGCAGGCCACGAGCGGGACACTCTGGAGGCGGTGATCAGCGCCCGTTCGGCGGCCATGTCCGCCCAGGGTCCTGCCGCCCAGGGACAGGCCGAGAACATGCTCACAGGAGCTCTGAAGTCCCTGTTCGCCCTTTCCGAGTCCTACCCCGACCTGAAGGCTGCCGAGAACTTCCTGGACTTGCAGACCACGCTGGCAGATCTGGAGGATCACATCCAACAGGCCCGGCGCTATTACAACGCCGTGATCCGGGACTACAATACCAAGATCGGGCAGATCCCGTCCAACATCGTGGCCCGCACGTTCGGCTTCAAGGAGCGTGAGTTCTTCGAAACCGCTGAAGCGGAAAGGGCGGTGCCGGAGGTGGACTTCGGTGGGTGAGGGGCTGAAGACCTGGTTGGCCCGTGAGGCCTGATCACGGGCATCGGGTGGCCTTCCTCGCCCGGCGCACGCACCGGGCTGAGTCTCGCACCGTTCCAGGATCATCATGTCACTCATCGTCCGTTCCGCCGAGGGCCGGTGAGGCCTGAGGCATTCGCCAGACTGACAAGCGCAGCATTCGATGAGAGGACAGGGACGTGAAACACCACTTGAACTCCCCTGGATACTGGTCTCGCCTCCATCGGATCGTAGGGGCCGGAATTCTGGCGACGCTCGCGAGCGCATCCCTCCCCACGTCGGCCCTGGCGCAAAGGAGCCTGGTCATCGAGGAATTCCACTCCACCATCCAAGTGGAGCAGAATGGAGGCATCCGCGTCCGAGAGTCCGTCTCGCCCCGATTCACAGGATCCTGGAACGGCATCTACCGCACGATCCCCGTGGAATACCGGACTCCAACCAGCGGCTTCAGCTACCGCCTGCTCCTGGATGTGGAGAGCGTGACCGACGAGGCCGGCCGATCCCTCCGGCACGAGGTGTCCCGCCAAGGCCCGTACCGGAAGATCAAAGTCTGGGTACCGGATGCCCGTGACGCGACACGGACCGTTCACATTCGCTACTCCGTCCCCAACGCCCTGCGGTTCTTCGAGGAGGACGCGGAGTTCGCCCAGGGTCACGACGAGCTGTATTGGAACGTCACCGGGGACGAATGGGAGATCCCCATCGAGTCGGCGAGCGCCGAGGTTCGACTCCCCGACGGAATCACCGGCCTTCGAGCCGACGCCTGGACGGGAGGATACGGCTCCACCGGGCGGGCCGTGGTCATCCAGGATCTGGACGACGGATTCTACTTTCGCGCCACCCAACCGCTCCGCTCTAGAGAAGGTCTGACGATTGCCGTCGCCTGGGACCCCGGCGTGGTGGCCCGTCCAGGATGGCTGGCCAGGACCCGCTGGTTCCTTTACGGCAACTGGATGTTGCTGCTGCCGCTTGTCTCTCTGGGGATCATGTGTCGTCTGTGGAGCACGCGGGGCCGCGATCCCGCGAGACGCCCGGTGTCGCCGCAGTACCAGCCCCCCGAAGGACTCTCGCCTGGAGAAGTCGGCACGCTCGTGGACAACCGGCCCGACATTCACGACCTGACGGCCTCGGTGGTCGACCTGGCGGTGCGAGGGTATCTGAGGATCGAAGAGGAGGAGAAGTCGAAGCTACTCGGCCTCTTCTCGGACACGGACTACCGCTTCGTCCGCTTGCGCGCCCCCGACACCGATGGGCTCCACACCCACGAGCGCAGGATCCTCGATGCCCTCTTCAAGAACGGGGCCAGTGACTCGGTCTACCTGTCCGACCTCCAGAACGAGTTCTACCGCAGCCTGTCCGACATCCGAAACGGAATCTATGATCGCCTGGTCGAGCTCGGCTATTATGCCCGTCGCCCAGACAAGGTTCTCACCAGGTACATGATCCTCGGAGTGGCGGTTCTCGGGTTGGGCATCGCCCTCGGCCTGTTCCTGGCGAGTCGACTCACCCTCTCTCCGGTCACTGCCGTGTTGGCCGCCGTTCTCGCGGCATTTCCCGTCTTCGTTTTCGGGGCGTTCATGCCAGCTCGTACGGTCATGGGGACCCGGGTTCTGGAGCGCGTCCTCGGGTTCCAGGAGTTCATGAATCGGGTGGATTCGGACCGCTTCCGGCGAATGATCACCTCTCCAGAGATGTTCGAGGCCTTCCTCCCCTTCGCCATGGCGTTGAAGGTGGAGAAGAAGTGGGCAAGAGCATTCGAAGGGATCTTCAAGCAGCAGCCTGACTGGTACGTCGGCCGGGACCCCACATCCTTCACCACGACCCGCTTCGTCGGAGACCTGTCGGCGATGTCCGTGAAGACCGGGTCCACCATGACCTCACAGCCCCGAAGCAGCGGAGGGTCGGGCTTCGGGGGAGGGGGAGGGGGGTTCAGCGGAGGGGGCTTCGGAGGGGGAGGGGGAGGAGGGTTCTGACCGGGGACCCCGCCCATTCCTCTGGATCGCTCCAGGTGACAGCCCTTTCCTCTAGACTCCCTGGAGACTATAGGAGCGCCACCCCGGGTTCTTCCAGCATGGCCTTCAACGTGGCGAGGAAGTGCGATCCTGTGGCGCCGTCGATTACCCGGTGGTCGCAGCTCATGGTCATCCGCATGCGCCTTTGGATCACCACCTGATTCCCCTCCACCACCGGCTGGGCCTCCACCGCACCCACCGCAAGCAGACCCGCCTCAGGGGGGTTGATTACGCCGGTGAACTCCTCGATGTCGAACATTCCGAGGTTCGAGACGGTGAAGGTGGACCCGGTGTATTCCTCCGGCATCAGTCGCTTCTCTCTAGCCCGTGCCGCCAGCTCTTTCACCACCGCAGCGATCTCGGCGACGCCCTTCCGGTCCGCGTCTCTAACCACCGGAGTGATGAGCCCGTCCTCCACGGCTACCGCCACTCCGATGTGCACGCGATTGTGCCTACGGATGAACTCTCCCATCCAGGCGGAATTTACTGCCGGATGCAGGCGTAGGGCCGCTGCGGTTGCCCGAACGATCATGTCGTTCACGGACACCTTCCCCCCATGCGCCTCTAGCACCTGGTTGATCCGCTCCCGCGCCTCCAGGGTCCGCTCCATGTTCACGTGGACGGTGAGGAAGTAGTGGGGAACGGGACCGATGGACTCGGCAAGGCGTCGGGCAATGGTCTTGCGGAGCTGTGTGAGTGCGACGTCCTCGAAATCTGGTCCTTCCGGGGCCGGGGCCCCTGCGAACCCTGTGGGTGACGGGCTAACCGCCTCGGCGCGATCCTCGAGAGCGCCCTCCACATCCCGCTTGACGACTCGACCGCCGGGTCCCGATCCCTGAACCTCCACCAGAGCCAACCCGGCCTGGGCCGCCATCCGCCGCGCCAGGGGGGAGGCCTTGACGCGCCCATCCCCGGAGACCGGCGCTCCCGTCTCCGATGCCACCACGGAATCCTCTCCCACCACGGTCACCAACCGCTCTGGGCCCTCACTCTCCATCTCCGCGTCAGCCGGTGGTGTCAGAGTCCCAGCCACTTCCTCTCCGACATCCGACACCGGCTCGGAGACCTCCTCGCCTTCCGCTGCGATGAGGGCGATCACGTGGCCGACCGGCGCGACCCCTCCCTCAGGCAGCAGTATCTCGCGCAGGATGCCGTCGCGGCGTGCCACGAGCTCCATGGTGGCCTTGTCCGTCTCGATCTCGGCCAGGACCTCCCCCTTCGAGACGGGATCACCTTCTTTCTTGAGCCACTTCACCAACTGTCCCTCTTCCATGGTCGGGGACAGAGCTTCCATGTGGACTTTCGTTGCCATGAGCAGGATCCAGGTTGGCTCGGTCAGCCGCGGTAGAGTACCCGGTGGCAGGCTTCCACCACGTGGTCGGCGCTGGGCTTGGCAATCTTCTCCATGTTCCTGGCGTACGGCATAGGGACGTCCGCCTGCGTCACCCGAAGCACCGGCGCGTCAAGGTCGTCGAAGGCTTCCTCCTGGATGACGGACACGATCTGAGCCCCCACTCCCGCGAAGGGCCATCCCTCTTCCACGTACACCGCTCGGTTGGTCTTGCGGACAGTGGCCAGGATCGCTTCCACGTCCAGCGGGCGGAGCGAGCGGAGATCCAGAACGTCGGCCTCGACTTCGTCTCTGGCCAGCTTGCCTGCGGCTTGAAGGGCGACGTGAACCATCTTTCCGTGGGTGATGATGGAGACGTCGGCTCCCTCCCGCTTCAGGTCCGCCACCCCCAGGGGCACCACGTGCTCCCCCTCGGGCACCTCGCCTTTGATGTTGTACAGCAACTCACCTTCGAGAAAAGCCACCGGATCGTTGTCTCGGATCGCCGCCTTGAGAAGCCCCTTGGCATCGGCGGGCGTTGCCGGAGTCACGACCTTCACCCCTGGGGCGTGAACGTACCACGTCTCACATGCCTGCGAGTGCTGAGCCGAGAGTTGGAGCGCCGCGCCGTTGGGCCCCCGGAAAACCATGGGGATTTTGAGCTGTCCTCCAGACATGTAGAGCATCTTCGCGGCACCATTGATCACCTGATCTAGGGCCAGGATGGAGAAATTGAAGGTCATGAACTCGATGATCGGTCGGAGGCCCGCCATGGCGGCTCCCACACCGATCCCCGCGAACCCCAGCTCACTGATGGGCGTGTCCACCACCCGCATCTCGCCGAAGCGGTCCAACAGCCCCCTGGAGACCTTGTAGGCCCCATCATACTCCGCCACCTCCTCGCCCATAAGGAAGACCGTCTCGTCTCGCTCCATCTCTTCCGCGAGGGCTTCGTTGAGGGCTTCCCGGTACGTCAGCTCAGGCATGATCCAAGGATAAGGTCGTGAGAGGAGCAGGCGACTAGCGATTCCGTCCGTCGAGGAACAGTCGCCCGTGCTCGTTGAGATCCGAATAGACGTGGTCGTAGAGCTCCGCGGGGTCCGGAGCGGGAGCCGACTCTGCGAATTCGGCGGCCGCGTCCACCCGCGCCCGAACTTCGGCATCGATGGCCTCGAGCTCTCCCTGGCTCAAGAACCCCGCCTCGAAGAGCCGGTCCCGAAGAATGCTGATGGGGTCATCTTCCTCCGTGCGGCGAGTCACCTCCTCCTTGGATCGGTAGGTCCCGGAGACGGGATCCGACATGGAGTGCCCCTTGAACCGATAGGTGCGGACCTCTACCAGTCTGGGACCCCCCCCGCCCCGGACCTCAGCAATGAGATCCCGCATCCTCGCGTAGGTTTCGACCACATCCTGTCCGTTGATCCGAGCAGCGGGGATTCCATAGGAGCACGCCCGATCCACGATGTCCGTGACGGAAACGCGGCGGAATGCAGTCCCCATCCCGTACTCGTTGTTCTCCACCACGAAGATCACGGGGAGGCTCCAGACGGCGGCCATGTTGAGCGTCTCATGAAACGCACCCTGGTTCACTGCGGCATCCCCAAGGAAGCAAACGCACACCCGGTCCTCTCGTCGGTAGCGAATCGCCCAGGCGATCCCGGCCCCGAGGGGTATCTGTCCTCCGACGATGCCGTGGCCCCCCAGAAAACCCACCTCGGCGTCGAAGAGATGCATTGACCCCCCGCGTCCTCCGGAGACGCCCGTGCGCCGTCCGTAGAGCTCGGCCATGACCTCGCCCGGATCGGCGCCCTTCGCAAGGGCCTGTGTGTGCTCTCGATAGGCCGCGATCACGTAGTCGTCAGTGCGGAGGGGCCCAATGCACCCCACGGCGGCTCCCTCCTGGCCGATGTGAAGGTGGCAGAAGCCACCGATCTTCCCGATGGCGTACGCCTCTTCCGCCTTCTCCTCGAACCGACGGAAGAGCAGCATCTCCCGCAGGAACCCGAGCAGCTCCACGCTCGCAAAGCCTCCCAGTCCTCCCTCTTTCTGGGACGCGGGGGGGGGACCAGAAGCCTGTCCGTTCTTCACGGCCGTTTTCGGATCCGCCATCGTGCCCTGTCAACCCCCGTCCGGAGATGCGCCGGGACGTCCCATCTCAAGCCGAACAAGCGGAGGGACCTCGGCCGTTGCCGGCAGATAGGCTTCCAACACCTCCTGGAGGCGGCCGGGCCCGCCTGCTGCCAGCTCTCGAGCCTGTTCCTTCGCATGGTAGCTGGACCGAACCAGTGGACCGGACTCCACGTGCTTGAATCCGAGCTCTTCCTCGCCGACCTGCTTCCATTCCGCGAACTCGTCCGGGCTCACCCACCGTGCCACCGGGATGTGTCTGGGCGAGGGACGAAGGTACTGGCCCAGGGTCAGGATATCGACGGCGGCCTCGCGGATGTCCCGCATGGCCTGCAGGATCTCGTTAGCTGCTTCACCCATTCCGAGGATGATCCCCGTCTTGGTCAGCCCCGTTGGAACCATGCGCTTGGCAGCCCCAAGCAGAGAAATCGAACGCCAGTACCTGCCCCCTGGGCGCACCTCGGGGTGCAGCCGCTCAACGGTCTCCAAGTTATGCCCCAGGATGTCGGGCTCGGCATCCATGACCGCCTGAAGCGCTCGCTCGTCCCCCTTGAAGTCGGGGATGAGGACTTCGACGGAACATCCCGGCACCATAGTGTGGATCTCCCGGATGGTCTGCGCGTAGACACCGGCTCCGCCATCCGGCAGCTCGTCCCGGTTCACGCTGGTGATGACCGCGTGGTCCAGGCCCATGGCTCTGACGCTGTCGGCCACTCGGCGTGGCTCTTCCAGGTCCAGTCCGGCGGGCATCCCGTGAGCCACTGCGCAGTACTTGCAGGCCCGGGTGCACACGTCGCCCAGGATCATGAACGTGGCGGTGCCCGCCTCCCAACACTCTCCCACGTTCGGACATCCCGCCTCCTCGCACACGGTGTGCAGGGACTGGATGCGCATGAGCCTCTGGAGCCGAAGGTAGTTGGATCCCCCGGGGGATCTCACCTTGAGCCAGCCAGGCTTGCGAGCCCTCATGGGGATCGTGTCCACGTCCTCGTGAGCCCGGATCTCACTGGCTCCCTTGGGCTTGACGATCCCTGTATTCTTTCCGGAGGGCGCGTACCCCCGGTCCTGAGTCAACATCTTGGTCACTCGGCGGTCCTCCCGGACGACGAACGCCACCCTACCGCAAAAAGACTCCCCAGGGGATCGCTGAAGGCCGCGAAACAGCAGCCGACGGCGACGGCGCGAGCCAGCTCGGGAGCAACAAAGACGATAGCACCGTTCCTTCGGCCAGATCAAGCAGATCGGTCTTCCGTTCCGCCCCTTGACACGGTCCTTCCACCCCGAACCTGTCCATCTCTTTCCTCGAGGGAGGGCTCAGGGTCAGAGCCCCACACCCAGGCCTCTCACCGCGTACGCGACCCCGAAACCCAGGTAGGTACCTACGGCATATCCCAGAAGGCCCACGATGATCCCAGGCAGAACGAGGCGGTGCCACCTGCCGGACACCGCTACGGCCAGCGCGCTCGATGGACCTCCGACGGCCGCTTGCGAGGCCACGGCGAGAGTTGCCGCGTCCAGCCGCGCCAGCCGTCCTATTCCGAACACCAGCACACCGTGTACCAGAACCACCACCACGGTGAAGAAGAAGACCTCCACTCCCACCACGAGGATCTCGGCGATCCGTGAGTAGATCCCGATGATCACGAAGAAGAGCTGAAGGGCCGCGCTCCCCAGCTGGAACGCTCCCCGGGCCTCCTTGAAACGTCCGAAGTGGCCCACCACGAGGGCGAACGTGGTCAGCCATAGCACCGAGGGAATCGACGGGACGAGCTCGGCCATGCCGTCGGCAGCCACCAGGAGGGCGAATCCGACGGCCAGGAGGATGCCCAGATCGGCCGTGGACAGCGACGCCCGCTCGTGGAGCGGATGCTCGGGGCTCTCACGATCGGCGCTCCCGTCGTCGTCCACCTCGACCTCATTCAGAGGTTTCGGGAAGAGGTTCCGGAGCCAGACCGGAGCGAGAATGGTAACACCGAGCCAGAATGCGGTGGTGGCCGCATCCGCTGCGGTAGCTCCCGCGAAGAGGGACTCCGAAAGGCCCAGAGCGTTCCCCACCGCGACGAAGTTGAGCGAGCCCCCCGAATAGGTACCCGTGAGCGTGCCGGCCAACTTCCACGTCGCATCGCCGAAGAACGATCCGAAAGCAAAGGCACCTACCATGGCCCCGACGCAGGTCCCCAATGCCGCGAGGAGAAAAGCTCCAAGCATGCGCCCGCCTGCTTTTCGCAGATCCCGGAGGTTCACGGCCAGAAGCAACCAGGCGATGGCTAGAGATGTCACCGGGCCGCTCACGGCGTCGTAAACGGGCGATGCAGCCGTCACGATTCCGGCATTGGAGAGCAGGGCCCCCAGGCCGATGGCCAGCAGTGCTGACCCGATCTTTCTGAGTCTGCGGAATCTGTATTCGAGCCAGAAGGCGAAGGCAGCGGCCCCTGCGATGATGGCCACCAGCAGCAGGGGCTGGCCGATCACGTCCCGCCCGACGCTCGAGAGAACCTCTCCCGCAGTCCATGGGCCTCGAGGTACGCCACTGCTTCCTCGGGGGAGTCGGTGCAGAAGAAGAGGTCTAGATCCCGAGAGGCGATCTTGCCCTCAAGGGCGACCCGATCCCGGAGCCACTGCACAAGGGGACCCCAGTAGTCCTTCCCGAAGAGGATTACCGGAAAGCTCCGGATCTTGCCTGTTTGAATAAGCGTGAGGGACTCAAACAACTCGTCCATCGTGCCGAAGCCGCCCGGGAAGATCACGAAGGCTTCCGCGTACTTCATGAACATGGTCTTGCGTACGAAGAAATATCGGAAGTCGATCTGGATGTTGGCGTAGCCATTGGCCCGTTGTTCGAAGGGCAGCTCGATGTTGCAGCCCACCGACGGGACGCCCGCCTCCCTCGCTCCTCGATTGGCCGCCTCCATGATGCCGGGCCCGCCACCGGTGATGATGGCATAACCCGCCTCCCCGATCAGCCTTGCGGTATCCACACACAGCCGATACATGGGGTTCGCTGGAGTGATGCGGGCGGACCCGAAGAACGAAACCGCCGGCCCTAGCTTCGCCAGCTCGTCGAATCCTTCGACGAACTCCCCCATGATTCGAAACACCCGCCAGCCGTCCTTGGCCACCTTCATGGCGGGGCTCGCCTCCACCACCTCCACCTGGGTTTGCAGGAAGCGCTCGTCCTCCGTCTCCCGGGAGGGTGGCGGAGGAAGGACGACCTCCTCCTGCTCCCGCTGTGACCATTCGTTGTCGTGCCTTGTCCGATTCTTGGGATCCTTCGAGTCGCTCATCCAATGGTTCTCCGTTTTCCGGATTCGGGCAGGTGGTCGGCGCCGGGCGCCCAGGCCAGGCCTCTTCTGCGGTGGTCCAGCTGCCAGTCCGTGCCCTGGGGACCCGGCTGGTCAAAGGTTGGAGCGGCCGCCTAACGGGAGCCCAGAAAGGCCTCCGCTTCCGACCTGAGGCGCGAGATCACGGTGGAGTGGAGCAGGTACTCCGAGAGCCCTTTCGCCGTCTCCGCATCAAAGACTTCGAGCAGATGCCGGTAGAACCCCTCGGCCCTCTCTCTGTCTCCGAGCCGCACCGCCGCCTCGGCGGCGGCCGATAGGTTAAGCAGATGATCGGGTTCACGGTCCAGCACCTCGCGAGCGGCCGCAAGCGAGGCCTCGTAGTCTCCACCCGTCTGGTGAAGAAGCGCCAGGTGATACAGGCCGTCCGAGTCAAGGGGCCGCGCCATCTCGTACGACGTGACGGCCTTCGCCAGGAAGAACGCGACGTCGGCCGAATCTCCTGCCTCGGCGGAAGACATCACCCGATTGAAGAGCCGATCGGCAATCTCCCTGGGGGCCATGCTGGAGAGATCCATCGCACCCGTGCCCACGGGAGCGGCAGCTGGCTGGGACTGGGAGGATGAAGCTTCTTCGCTCCCCCGACGAAGCACTGGCAGCGCCGACACCACTATGAGAGCGACCAGAAGGCCGCCCGCGACCCACCAACCCACATTGGAGCCTACAAGGCCACTCGGTGGGCCCGTCAGACGCACCGCCGCCCCGCACCGGGTGCAAAATCGAGCTGCTGCCGATGTCCTCGCCCCGCATGCAGTGCACGTCCCAACCTTGGCTGGCTGTCCGCATTCGGGGCAGAATTTTCCCTGAACCTCAGCACCGCAGCGCGAGCAGTTCATGCAAACCGTCACCCTTTCCGACCTCCGCCCGGCGTCCTCTCGATCACCCACCGGTTCGGGTCTCCTGTCGTTTCCCCACCGCCATGGCCGCGAACAGAAGAGGCCAGGTCGCGAGAGTTTGACCGCGGTAGTTGGGCTGAAAGCCGAAGAGCACCACAGACCCTCGACCCACGCTGGCCTCTACTATGGATGGTTTCCCGGCCACCTGCTCGGGGCCCAATACCCATCCGGAGAGCAGAGGATTCCCCTCTCCGTAGCGGGCCACGATGTCGTAGGTGGGATCGTTGACATCAAAGGCCCGGCTGCTCCGCCAGAACCAGGCTACCGTCCCCGAGTCGGACCACCGTCCGATGGGATGGTCCGTGTCCACGTCGAGGGCCAAAATCGACCCCGGGATGTAGAAGTCCTGAGCGGGCAGGCGATCGACTGCATTGGACACCCTCAGGTCGAAGAGGTCGATGGCGAAGTCGGAGGCTTCCTCGACGGCCACCAAGCGTCCCCCGTTCCGAACGAAGTCACGAATCGCGAGCGTACCCTCCTCGCCGAGACCACCGGCGTACGGAGCGGGCATTTCATCGGGAGGCCAGCCCTCGGCGATGGCCTCTGCGCCCTGGTTCTGGAGCACCAGGACATCGTACCGGTCGGCCAGACCGCCCCTCTCCAGCCCTCTTCCATGGGCTCTCGCCAGGACTTGTACAGAGCGACCCGGGGCGCGTCAGGCCCCTGGAGCTCGGCAGGCAGTCGGTATTCCACAGACCGGATCCGAATTGGATCCGAGAGCGCCACGTTCACGGGACCCTCCACCGGCACAGCCTCCATGCCCATGAGGAGAGGAAGGGTGTGGGCGGTCACGTCATACGGCCTTCTCGGGGGTCCTCCGGGGTATTCCCTGAGATCCGGATATTCCTGTCTCTCCAGCAGAGTCTGGGCAAAGGCCGCGTAGGGTTGGTTCATGGGAATCACGTAGCTTCCGGCCGAGAACGAGCGCCCCGTCGCCTGGAAAGGTGTGCGGGCCCTCCTCACCTCCACGTCTCCCATGGTCAGTATCCTGAGAACCGCATCGAGACCGGTCTGGTTCTCCTGATCCGTAGGGATCACCCAAGCTTGGGGCCACTGCGGCCAACCATCCACGGCCCGCCTGTTGATCCCATAGAAACTCTCCAGCCAGAAGCGACGATTCTTCGCCGCGTTGGTGAGCAGGGCCAGGGCCCCAGCCTCCATGTAGTCGACGATGTCGGGCAGGCCCCACTCCCCACCGGTCCAAGGGTCTGGAAGCCTCCAACTACTCGTGCCGGCGTCGTAACCACGTCCCCCCCGGATCGATCCCTGCTCGATTTCCACGGGTGAGGCCAGGCGTGCAGACGCCGTCTCGCTCAGGATTCGCACCCCGCCGTGGTAGTGCTGGTAGGCCCGAGCCGGCGTAAACGCATCGTAGATGGCGCTGATTACCGCTCCCTTCTTCCCCTGAGCCGTGAGCTCGGCCGCCATGTAGGCCCCCAATTGGTTCAGCGCGCTCACGAGTCCCGGATCCACGTTCCTCTCCACTGGATCGATGTAGGGCGGGAAGAAGATCCGAGCGCCGGCACCCCCCATCTGATGAATGTCATGGACGATCTGGGGATGCCATGCGTTGTGTGCCTCTGTCACCGTCAGCTGCGTCTCCACCTGTGTGAAGGCATACCAGTCACGGTTGTTGTCGTGCCCGACGTAGAAGTGGTAGAGCCAGGGAAGCGACGCGGCTTCGTATTCCGATCCCACCCAGCGGTTGTACCAGTCCACGATCCACTGGAGACCGTCCGGATTCAGGCTTGGAATCTGGAGGAAGACCACATTGTCCAGGATCTCCAGAATTCGCGGATCGTTCGACGCCGCCATCCGGTACGCTAGCCGGGCAGCCATCTGGGGCCCTCCCACCTCGGTGGCATGGATCCCGTGGGTGATCAGTACCACCGTCCTACCCGCTTGTAGGAGCTGCTCCAGCTCCGTCGGTCCGGAAAGCGTCCGTGGATCGGCAAGCTTGAGCTGCATTTCGCGAAGCTCATCGAGCTGTGCATGGTTCTCCGGACTCGTGTGGACCAGCATCACGAACGGAAGACCCTTCGTCGTCATTCCCAGGGTGTCGACACGGACCCGGGGACTCGTCCGGGCCAGCGTTTCGTAGTAGGATGTGAGCTGATCCCAGTTAGCCAGCTTGCGGTGCGCTCCGATTTCGAAGCCGAAGTAGGACAGGGGGGTTGGAACCTCCTGTGCTCCCAGGGTCCCAGCCGCCATCAGGACGATGCACTGCAGCATCAGAAGCCGGCGAAGCATGGATGCCCTCCATCGTGGATGTTCGGGACGCAGGATGGTACCGCTCAGCGCTACCCGCGGCAACCGCTTCGGGGCTGTGGATCCCGCAGGTGTTTTGTCCCTCAGGCACTCACGTGGGAGGCCGCCGATCACGGCGCGCAACGGATGTCGCTGCGGGGACTGCGGAATTGATCAGGCACGCTTACGGACGCGGTTCCCTGCCCTCGCCACCATCCGTCAGGTAGGGCGTCAGAGACCGGTTGGCAGATCGATGAACTCCCAGGGTAGCCCGAAGACCTCCTCAAGCTGCCCAGCGAGGGCACGGACTCCCAGCGTCTCCGTACGATAGTGCCCCGCAAGCAGGAGGTTCACCCCCAGCTCCATCGCGTCGGAGAAGTTATGGTGGCTGCACTCGCCGGTGATCAGGGCGTCCATCCCTTCTCTCGCGGCCTCTTCCAGCGCGGAGGCGCCGGACCCCGTCACCACCGCCACCCTCCTGATCAGCTCGGGACCGCCCGGAATTGTTCGCACGGGCCCACCTACGGCCCGGGCCGTTCTCTGCTCCAGGTCGTCACGCCCAGCCTCTAGCTCGCCCCACCATCCAATCTCGACGCCCTCGAAGCGACCCAGTCGACCCTGCGGTGAGATTCCGATCTCTCGCGCCAGCAACACGCAGTTTCCCACCTCCGGATGCGCATCGAGCGGAAGATGCGCAGAGTACAAGGCAATGCGATTGGACACCAGCTTGGCGATCCTGCGGTAGTGTCGACCGACCAGCGGCCTCAGCCCACCCCAGAACAACCCGTGGTGGGCGAGGAGGAGGTCGCACCCACGGGTGACTGACTCCTCGATCGATGCCTCCGCCGCGTCCACCGCAGCAGCGATTCGCGCAACCTCCTGATTTCCAGCGACTTGGAGTCCGTTCAGTGCATGGGGATGGTCCGGATAATCCGGGATGCCCAGGTAACCGTCCAGATATTGAACGATGCGTTCTAATTCCATCGATCAACCGGGTGACCCTGTCGAGAGCGTTGTGGATAAATTACCAGAATGTGTCTGTTGCCCGATGACGGCGAACTCCGTTAACTAATATTCGTACAACGATTTACAATCCTTTTCCACAAGTGTGGAGAAGGCCGGCTGTCGCCGTCTCTTACTCCCGCCCCCCTGGGGAAGCGGGCACCGTGCCGGTTGTTGCCTTGGGCGCCGCCTCGAGAACCTTCACGTCGGCCCGCGAGGCCGGCTTTGTGGGCTCGCGAACCTCTCCCATCTCCACCGTCCCGTTCAGAAGGGCGCCCTCTTCCAGTTGCATGCGGCGCGCCCGTATCTTACCCTCGATCTTGGCGGTGGATTGGATCTCCAGGCGGGAATCGGCCGTCAGCGTCCCGCGAACGGTGCCGGACACCACCGCATCTTGAGTGATGATGTCACCTTCGACGACACCCTCCTTCCCGATGACCACCGCCTTGCCGGCCTTCACGCTACCATTCACATTCCCTTCCACACGTACCGTCCCATCGGTCTCACAGTCCCCCACCACTCTCATCCCGGGTCCCACAATCGAAATCACCGCCTCCTGAGCGGTCGTTGTAGGAGGGCGTTCTCGTGCCATGATGTCATCCTTCAGGTCTTGGGGTTTCGGCCACCGATTGCCTTCGCGGTTCATCTTCTCCGAACCATGGTCAGTGGGTCGACAGGTTCTCCGTTCAGAAGGATCTCGAAGTGAAGATGGGGAGCTGTTGAGCGTCCCGACGAGCCACTGAGGGCGATCACCTCGTTTTGCCTCACACTCCGGTCTTTTTCCACCAGATTCAACGACGCGTGAGCATACATGGACCGGTATCCCCCACCGTGATCGATCACGACGTAGTTGCCGTAGACCGAATCGTTGCCAACCTCCTGGATGATGCCGGCGCCCGCCGCTCGGACGTACGACCCTGAGGGCACTGCAATGTCCAGGCCGGGGTGATCGCCCTGCCCACCCTCCAACAGAGCTTGCGTGATGAAACCACGATCGGTCAACGGCCAGCTGGAAGGGAGGTTGCTACCTTCCCCGGCGCTCCCTCTTTCCGCCGGAGCGCCTCGACCACCAGAGGGGGGGAGCCACAGCTCAGGGGTGGTTTCCGCAGCACCTGCCCCGAACAAATACCGAATCTGTTCGTATTGTGCCTCCAGGGCCGCGAGTTGCTGGGCGATGGCCGCCGTTCGGCGGTTTTCCTCCTCGAGCTGCGCGACTCGGTTCTCCAGTTGCTCCGCTCGGGAGGCGCGGGCGGCCAGGTACAGCCAGCTGCCAACGATCGTCAGGAAAAGAAGTGCCGCGAGAGCCCCGAAGGCGGCAGCCACCTTGAGCTTCCTGTAGCTGACCCGGAACGTCCGTGATGCCTGGCCTCCTTCCGGAACCAGAAGAATCGTGAGATCGGGACGATCAGTGGACATGGCCCGCTACCCGACGACCTCTGTCGCCTCTTTCCCGCTCATGAGCGCGAAGACTCTCTCGAAGTCTTCAGGTCCCAGGAACGAGACTTCGATGATACCCCGACCGTCCTTCACCGCCCGGATTCTGACTCGGGTCCCGAGCGATTGGCTGAGTTCCTCCTCCAGCGCCCGGGTCATGGCGTCACCCCCGCTCTTGCGACGTTTCGCCTTCCGGCGACCCGAGGAGGAAGCGACCTGGCGTTCGACCTCCCGCACGGACCAGCCGCTCGAGACGGCCCGTCGAGCCATCTCGCCAGCCATCACCGGGTCTTCGAGGGCCAGGAGTGCCCGGGCGTGTCCCATCGAGAGCGAACCTTCCTCCACCAGCCTTCGGACCGACGGCGGAAGCTTGAGAAGCCGAAGCACGTTTGCCACCGTGGACCGATCTCTCCCAACAGCCGTCGCGATCTCCTGTTGCGTGAGACCGAAACCTTCCGAGAGCACGCGATATCCCTCCGCCTCCTCCAAGGGGCCGAGCGCCTCCCGTTGGAGGTTCTCCACCAGAGCCAGGACGAGGAGAGTCTCGTCGTCCGCCTCACGGACGATGACCGGGACCTCCTTCCATCCCAGGTCGCGGAGAGCCCGAAGCCGCCGTTCTCCCGCCACCATCTCGTACCGCTGTGGCGATTTCGGTGCGGGGCGCACCACGAGCGGCTGGAGAAGCCCGTTCCTATCGATGGACTTCGCCAGTTCGCCGAGCTCGGAGTCGTCGAAGTCGCGTCTCGGTTGGAAGGGGTTGGGCAAGATCGAATTCACGAGAACCGTCTGGACCTCACCTCTTGCTGGGGCTTCCTCGAAGTAGTCGCCGAGGAGGGCACCGAGGCCTCGCCCAAGCCGGTCCTTCTTCTTCTCTTCAGGCACGGTCAGATCACACCGGTCGTTTGTCGCGATATCGACCCGGAGGCGGGTTCGGCGATTCTCGAGAGCAGCTCCTGCGCCACGGCGAGATACGCCCGGGCGCCAGAACAGAGAGCATCATACAACACGATGGGGCTCCCGAAGCTGGGAGCTTCCGCCAGTCGAACATTCCGCGGAACAACGGTCCGAAAGACTCTCTTGCCGAAGTACTCCCTCGATTCCCTGGCCACCTGCTTCGAGAGATTCAAGCGCGTGTCGAACATTGTCAGAAGGACTCCCTCGATCTCCAGCGCCGGGTTCAGGCCCCGTTGCACCAGCTGCACCGTTCTGAGAAGCTGGCTCAAACCCTCCAGTGCATAGAACTCGCACTGGATCGGGATGAGGACGGAATCCGCCGCGGTCAGAGCATTCAAGGTAAGAAGACCCAGGGACGGGGGGCTATCAACCAAGATGAAGTCGTATTCGTCTCTGAGGGGCTCGAGAGCCCTCCTGAGAACCGTCTCCCGGCCTTCAGCGCCCACGAGCTCGATTTCGGCGCCCACCAGATCCCGGGTGGCAGGCACCAGGTCCAGATGACTGAAATGTACGCCGTGAACGATGGCCTCCTGGAGGACACGGCTCCTGACCAGAACGTCATAAATCGTTGGAGTATCGTCAGATCCGATGTGTCCCAGACCGCTGGAGGCGTTGCTCTGGGGATCCATATCCACGACGAGCGTCCGACGCTCAGCCACCGCCAGGGAGGCTCCGAGGTTGATGGCGGTAGTCGTCTTTCCGACACCGCCCTTCTGGTTTGCCAGAGCGATTACGCGGGACATTACTCCGTGGACTCAGAGCAGGTAAGATCCGGGGAGGTGGAATATACGGTCACTGAACGGTCGGGTAAAGCCGATGGCCGGCGGTTGGGGTTGACTTGGCTGCGCCAGAGCCCGACTATGGCCGGGAACGCCCAGGGGTTCGTAACTTCCCCCTGGAGGGCTACTTAGGAGTCAGGCTTGGACCATGCGCGATCTGGGATCCACCCTCGGGCGACTTGGTCTCCACGCCATGCTGCTCCCTTGCGGCATGCTGCTGGGCTGCGGCAGCGGCAACGGTGTGGTGGACCCAGCGCTGGAACCTCTCGTCGGCTCCTGGGAAGCGACGACGTTCACAGTCCGGCACCGCGACGAGGACATCACAGCGGATGTTCTCGCCAGCGGCGCATCGTTCCAGTTAGTCATCGAGGGTTCCGGCCGCTACACGGCGACCCTTCGGGCGTTCCAGGTAGACAACGTCGAGAAGGGAACGCTTACGGTTTCGGGATCTTCGATTACCTTCCGGCCCAGGGAACCGGAGCCCAGGGATCCCGTCACGAGCGCATGGACGCTGGATGGTGGAGTCCTCACACTGGACGGTCCAACCGACTTCGACTTCAACCTCGACGGCACGCCTGAACCGGCCCTGGCTCACATCGAGTTTCGCAGAACCTGAGCAGTCTGCAGAGGACGGGGGGCGTCTCTCGGCCGCTCAAGTTCCACGTGGAACGTCCCGGCAGAGGTTTCACGTGA
>JBDHKE010000028.1:0-48055 GCA_039586555.1 Gemmatimonadota bacterium
CGACCCGGTGTGGTACATGGAGGACCTCTGGATCGAGCAGGAGGTCGCTCGGCAATGAGTTCTCCACCCGATCAACCACCGACGCAAGGCAGCGACCTCCGGGGCCGGCCTTGTAGAGATGATCCGGACCAGGGCGGGACAAGACGCGCCACAGCCCTACTCGTTGGCGTCTCGGCTTTGCTCGTAGCCGGCGCGGCCTGCGGCCCAGCCGACGAGCGGACCTCTCCAGTGGATTCGACGATCACGATGGCCTACTGCTGCGGCGCCGACGCCCTGAATCCCATGCTGGGTCTCACGTCGCAGTTCCTCCTCTTCGCTCCGCTGGTCGCCTACGACGAGAGGGGAGATGTCGAAGGGCGTCTCGCCTACCGTTGGGAGCACTCCCAGGACTATCTGGACTGGACGTACCATCTGCGCACGGACGTCCGTTGGCACGACGGTGTCCCGTTCACCGCCCACGATGTCGAGTTCAGCTTCCATCTGCTGACCCATCCGGACGTGTATTACTACACCCCGGGCAGCGTGTCCGCTGAAGCCTTGAACGATTCGACGGTCACCGTGCGCTATCACCATCCGATCCAGGCCGGGGGGGACGCCTGGACCGTGTATTTGCCGAAGCATCTCCTGGAACAGCTCGATCCCGCTGAGGTCACCACCTGGGAGTTCTGGAGGCGACCGGTCGGGAACGGTCCGTATCGCTTCGTGCGCTACGTTCCGGAGACGGCCACGGAGCTGCAACGGAACCTCGACTACTACCGGCTTGCTCCGGCGATCGAGCGAGTGGTGCTCAAGTTCACCGCCGAGGCCGCCCTTGCCGAGCTCCTGGGCGGCGGCGTAGACATGATCACGTTCCCCCAGGCCACTCCACGAGATGTTCCCAAGGTCGTGGACGACCCACGATTCCGTGTCTACCATCAGATCTCACCTCTGAGCTTCGTAGCGATCTACTGGCAGAACGGGCACCCGCTGTTTCGGGACCCCCGCGTTCGCCACGCCCTCACCGCCGCGCTTGACCGCCGAGAGATCCGCGCCGCTTCGAGTCTCCCCGAGACGATTCCCCTGGTGGACGGGCTCGTCACGTCACGTCAGTTCCTGCGGGGCGATCTGCCAGCACCTCTGCCGCACGACCGCGGGCTGGCCGAGGGGCTACTCGAGGAGGCTGGCTGGCACGACCCCGACGGGGACGGAATTCGGGGGCGCGACGGGGCGAACTTGCAGTTTACGGTCCTCACCGATGGAACCGCGGGCTCCGGTGAGAAGGCTGTTCTGATCCAGGATCAGCTCCGTCGCGTGGGCGTCCGAGCGGAGATCCAGACGCTTGAGTTCACGCTGGCTCAGGAGCGACTGAGGGCCGGCGATTTCGAGGCCGCGATCACGATGTTCTACATGGGACTGGAATGGCTGGAGGACTTCCTCGGTGCAGGTTCCCCTCTTGGATATCACAATCCGGCAGTGGAGGGACTCCTCGAACGGGGGCTGGAGACGGCGGACCCGGACACGAAGGACCAGCTCTACCTGGAATTGACCGAGATCTTCCGGGCGGACCTTCCGGTCACCCTGCTGCACCCGTGGGCGACCCACACCATCGCCCACCGGCGGGTTCAGGGACTCAGCAGCCCCTGGGATGCCGACCCACTCGCCAACATCGAGAAGCTCTGGATCGAGGAGCCCGAATGAGAAGCTCATGGCGACCGGGCGAGCTCTGGATCGCGGAGTTGTACGGCGAGGGCCGACTGCATCAGGACCGGCAACAGACATGAAGCTTCGAGCACGGGTCCCGACCCTCGTTCTCCTCACGGCGGTGCTTCTCGGGGGATGCACCGAAGGTCGCCGCGGGCCTCACGACTCGTCGACCCTGACCATCCTCTACCCCGAGACAGGACTGCAGGCCTTCCTGGACCAGGAAGGTCCGTTCGTCTTCCTGCTTCCCCTGGTTGGGATGCGCGAGGACGGAACGCTCGAAGGCCGTCTGGCGCAGCGGTGGGAGCACGCGCTTGACCGACGCACGTGGACCGTCTGGCTCCGCTCCGACGCTCGCTGGCATGACGGCGTTCCGGTAACGGCACACGACGTCAAGTTCAGCGTCGAGTTCGGCAAGCATCCCGCGATCGGAGCCTTCCGTTACGTCGAGGACGTCACGGTCGTGGACGACACGACATTGGTGATGCGAGTCGCGCCGTCGCGGCCCTTCGCTTCCTGGTGGCTGCCCGGCGCCTGGCAGGTGTTCTACCCGAAGCATCTGCTCGAGGACGAGGACCCGTCCAGCTTCGACCAGTCGGAGTACTGGCAGTACCCCATCGGGAACGGGCCCTTTCGGTGGGTGCGCCACCTGCCGGGTACTCTGGTCGAGTTCGAAGCGAATCCAGACTACTACCGGGGCAAACCGGCCATCGACCGGCTCATCGTGCGCTTCGGCTCCCTCGGCTTCACCGAGCTTCTGGCGGGAGAGGTGGACGCGGTCAACTTCGCGAGTCGCAAGGAGACGCAGACCCTGGCCGGCAACCCCGACTTCCGAATCTACCGCGAGGTCTGGGACGACGTGGCCGCCCTCCAGTGCATCTTCTGGAACCAATCGACTCCGCTCTTTCAGGACGCCAGGGTTCGCCGCGCCCTCACCCTGGCCATCAACCGGGAGGAACTCCGGGAGGCATTGTTCATGTGGTCCGGGCTTCCCATCATCGACGGGCTCGTGAGCCCCCGGCAGTACTGGAGCGGCCAGTTTCCGCCGCCCTTCCCCTTGGACCCCGGCGAGGCGGCACGTCTTCTGGAGGAGGCCGGATGGCGAGACGAGGACGGCGACGGCATTCGCGAGCGGAACGGCGAGCCGTTCGAGTTCACGGTCATCACGAACACCGAGTGGGAAGGCGCGGCCGTGTACGCCAACCAGAGCCTCCGTGCCGTGGGTGTGAGGATGGAGGTGCTCGTTCTTGACGGCAGCGTGGTGCGCGAGCGCCTGGAGAATGGTGATTTCGAGGCCGCCATTCAGTATCTGTGGGCTGAGCCGGGAGCGGGCGTACACGACCTCGATGCACTCCTCGGCGAGGAATCGCGCCTGGGGTACAGAAATCTCCGCGTCATCGAGCTCATCGAACGGCTAAGGCACACGCTGGATCCGGATACCCTGGACGCGATCTACGCGGAGCTGTCCGATTCCGTCCGGGCCAGCGTCCCCATGACCTACCTGACGCAGAACGTGGAGACCTACGTCGCTCATCGGCGGGTGAGGGGGCTCAGCACGCCGTTCCGGGCGAACCCGCTGTGGAACGCGGAGTTTCTGTGGATCGAGGAGGACCGGTGAGGCCCACGGTGCTGGGCGTGTCTCCCCACGCAGCCCTCATCGGGCTCCTGACGATGTTCCCGGCCGCCACCTTCATGGCCTGCGAGCGGCCCACGCGGGACCCGGCTTCCCAGGGCTCCACTATCACCCTCCTCTACCAGGGCGACGAGCGCATCCTGGGCCCGGGACACGACGAGGAGCCCAAGTTCCTGGTTTTCCTCCCGCTCGCGAAGCTGGATGCGAACGGGGAGATGGAGGGGCGGCTCGCCCGCAGCTGGGAGCACTCCCGGGATTACCGAACCTGGACCTTCCACCTCCGCACCGACGTCCGCTGGCACGACGGTGTCCCCGCGACCGCGCACGACGTGAAGTTCACCCTCGACCTGCTGAGCCACGAGAACATTGGCTACTATCCACCCGGCTCGGTGTCCGCGCGAGCGGTCGATGACAGCACCGTCATGGTCACGTACCAAGAGCTGCCCGCGCTCGACGTGCGGACCGATCTCACGTGGACGGTCTTCTATCCCAGGCACCTGCTGGAGGGGCTCAACCCCGCGGAGTGCCTGGAATGGGACTTCTGGATGCATCCCGTGGGCAATGGCCCCTACCGCTACGTGCGCCACGCTCCCCAGACCATGCTGGAGCTGGAGGCCAATCCGGACTACTACGATGGTGCGCCGGCCATCCAGCGCGTGATCATTCGGTTCGGGGCGCCCAACCTCACCGAGCTCATCAGCGGCAACGTGGACGTCATTCCCTATGTGGATGCGGTGGACGCCCTGGCGGTTTCTGATGACGCCCGGTTCCTCACCTACCACCAGATCAATCCCGTGATCAACCGCGCGATCTTCTGGTACCAGATGGATCCGCTGTTCAGAGACTCTCGGGTGCGCCGGGCGTTGACCCTGGCCATCGACCGTTCTGAGCTGCTCCGCACGATGAACTTGCCCGAAGACGTCCCCATCACGGACGCGCCGTACACGACGCAGCAGTTCCGACGTGCCGAGCTACCGGAGCCCCTCCCCTACGACCCGCGCGAGGCCGGTCGCTTGCTGGATGACGTCGGCTGGCGGGATTCGGACGGGGACGGAATCCGGGAGCGAGAGGGAGAGGAATTCCGGTTCAGGGTCCTCATGCCCGGCGTTCCTGATTGGGAGCGGATGGGTGTCTTCATTCAGCAGAGCCTCCGCCGAGTCGGCGTGGGCATGGAGCTTCTGCCCCTTGACCCCGCGGCGGCGGCGGCACGGGTCACGAGAGGAGACCTCTCGGCGTCCATCTTCATGTTCACACGGACTCCCGAACGTCTGCAGATGTACTTTGGCCCTTCGTCCATCATCGGATACCACAACCCCGAGGTGTATCCCCTGCTCGAACAGGCTGCCGTCGCCGTGAGTCCCGACGAGGAGGACCGCATCTTCCGGCAGCTGGCCAAGATTCTTCGGGAGGACCTGCCCGTCACTTTCCTCGTGCCTCGAGTCCTGACCGTGGTGGCGCACCGACGCGTGCGGGGGCTGAGCAGCCCGTTTCGAGCCTTCGCCGCGCGTCACATGGAGGACCTGTGGATCGAGGACATCGCGAGGTGACCGGGACCTCCTCGCCGAATCGGACTCCCCACGGCCCGGGAGAGGGCCTCTAGTCTGTCCCAGCCACCCGGTGCGGACGGGCAGGGCCGCGCAGCCAGCGACCCGGACGCTCGCCCGTGAGCGCGCCGGCCAGAATCACCGGTACCCCGTTCACGATCACATGGTGAATCCCCACCGAGTACTGGTGCGGGTTGGTGTACGTGGCCCGGTCCGCCACCGTCTGGGGATCGAAGACGGTGAGGTCGGCGAGCATCCCCTCCGCCACCAGCCCCCGCTCCATCTGGCCGAATTGCTCCGCGGGCATCCGCGTCATCTTCCGGATCGCCTCCTCCAGCGTGATGACTCCCATCCCGCGGACGTACCGGGCGAGAACCCGCGGAAAGGCGCCGTAGCTTCGCGGATGGGGAAACCCAAAGCCGTAGGAGACCGGGTCGCCGTCGGTTTCGACCATGGACCATGGATGCTGGAGGATCCGGATCACGTCACCCTCGTCCATGGCGTGATAGATGGCACTGAAGCCTCCGGCCTTCTGGAGCTCAATCAAGAGCGGGATGGCGGCGTCCAGGCTGTTGGGCAGTCCCCGGTCGGCCAGGACGTCCGCTACCGTCTTACCGTTGTAGGACTCGTCCGAGGGCAGAACCCGGATCTGGATACGCCGCATGTCGTTGCCGGGACGGTCGCTCAGAATCAGGGCCCGCATCTCCGCTTCGATCCGCGGCCGGAGCTCCGGATCGTCGAAGCGGGCCATCATCTCCTCCCGTCCCCCGGCCAACACCCATTGGGGGAAGAGGATGCTGGAGCCCGTGCTGGAGGCCGCGTAGGGATAGAGGTCGTGCTTCACGTCCAGTCCCCCCGCCCGGGCCGAGTCGATCATGGCCAGGGTTCGCTCCGAGAGGCCCCACTGGGCCCGGCCCGCCGCTTTGTGGTGGTTGATCTGGGCGGGGATGTCCGCCTCGTCGGCGATACGGATCACCTCCGCCACGGACTCGAGCAGACCCGAGGCCTCGTTCCTCATGTGCGTCACGTACAGTCCACCGTGGCGGCTGGCCACCTTCGCCAGCTCGATGACTTCCTCGGTCTCGGCGTAGTTGGCCGGCACATAGAGGAGTCCGGTGGACAGCCCCAGCGCTCCCTGGCGCATGGTGGAGTCGACCAGCGCCCTCATGTGCTCCAGCTCTTCGGGCGTGGGCGCCCGGTCCTCCAGCCCAAGCACCCGCTTGCGGGTCCAGCTGTGGCCGGCGAAGAAGCCGACATTGGGAGCGATGTCCAGAGACTCGGCATACGCGTCCAGCGGCCACGGCTGGTCTCCGGAGTGGAGGCTCGCCATGATCGTCGTGATCCCCTGCCAGGTGAAGTTCTCGGCCAGGGGATGCTCGTGAATGGTGGTCTGGATGTGAGCGTGGTTGTCGATGAAGCCAGGAGCCACCACCAGCCCGGAGACATCGATCACCACGGCGGCCTCCGCCGGGTCGACGCCCTCACGGGACACCGCTGCGATCCGGTCACCGGAGAGGGCCACATCAGCCTGAACCCGGGGATCCCCTGAGCCATCCACCACCGTGCCGCCCACCAGAAGGAGATCGAAAGGCTGACCCTCGGAAGCGGCGCCCTCCCCCTCCCCCCCCTCACCGGGAGCGCACGCTGTGGCCAGGGGAGAAGGCGCGGTGAGGGCAACGACCAGGGACAACATGACGCGGCCCGAACGGGTCGGGATGAGGTCACGGCGCATGGGAGCCTCCGGTGGTGAAATCCGACCAAGGGTATGGAAGGGTAGTCGCGGCTCGCCTTCACCGCCATGGAGGACAGGCCCTACCACCTCCCCGCCCCGGCCCGCTGGCTTGACCAGTTTCTGACGCCACCGGCATCTTGCCAGTTGGGCGGCCGTGATGGTCGTGGCTGTGCCCTCTTGCCGGAGCCGAAGCCGTGGGCTCCAGGATTCCGACCTCCATGAACGCTTCGCCCATCAGGCTCCTGCTCCTGGTACCCCTCCTTGCGCTCCTCGCCTGCGTCGAGCGCGCCTCTCACGACCAGCCTTCCACGCTCACCTTCGCGGTCCCGGGTTGGATGGCGGAGACCGTCCTGAGCCCGTACGGGGGGTTTACGGCCCAGTTCCTGGTGTTCTCGCCCCTCGTGAGAAGGTCCGGCGACGGGGTGGAGCCGTATCTGGCTCGCGGCTGGGAGCGCGTGGATGAGAACACCTGGACCGTGCATCTGCGCTCGGACGTTCGCTGGCACGATGGCGAGCCCTTCACGGCCCGGGACATCGAGTTCACCCTGGAGCTCCTGAGCCATCCCGACGTCGCGTGGGTCGGTCCCTCCGCCTACTCCATCACGGTCCTGGACGACACCACCTATACCATCGTGACCCGGCGGGGCATCGCCACGCCCGAGGACTTCTGGCAGACGTACTATCCGCGGCACCTCCTGGAGGGGATGGAGCCGGCCCGCTTCGTCGAGTGGGAGTTCTGGACGGCCCCGGTGGGAAACGGACCCTACCGCCACGTGCGCACGGACCCGGGCATTGTCATCGAGCTGGAGGCCAACCCGGACTTCTTCCGGGGTCCGCCTCGGGTCGAGCGCGTGCGCCTCAAGCTCGGGGTCCAATCCGTGACCGAGCTTCTGGGCGGAGAGGTGGACGGGATGCCGTACGTGAGCTGGCTGGAGCTATCCAAGCTCGAGGACGACCCACGTTTCACACCCTACTACAGCGTCAATCCCAGGGAGCTGAAGGCCCTGATCTGGAACCACGCGCACCCGGCCCTGGGAGACGTTCGGGTCCGCAAGGCGCTTACGCTGGCCATCGACCGGCGTGCACTCATGCAGGTCCTCAACCTCCCGGACGACATTCCGATCCTGGACGCCGCCGTGGCCCCCGGGGACTGGCAGCGAAGGGAGCCTCCCGAGCCCTGGCCTCACGACCCTGGGGCAGCCGCGGCGCTGCTGGACGAAGCCGGTTGGCGGGACCTTGACGGAGATGGGACACGGGAGCGAGATGGCACCCCACTGGAGCTCACCCTCATCGTCGCAGGCCAGGAGGAGCAGCAGGCGGCGGTGTTCGTTCAGGATCAGCTTCGGCGGGTGGGGGTCCGGGCGGAAGTCCGGCAGCTCGGGACTCCTTTCGAGCTCCTCGAAGCAGGCGATTACGACGCCATTCTTCTCCTCACCCTCTCGCACGGGGGCGAAGGTACGAGCCCGCAGAGTCTCGGGTACCTCCTCAGAGAGGGTGGACCGGTTCAGTACGCGAACCCCCGGGTCTCCGCGCTCCTGCGCGAAGCCGGCGTGGTCAAGGAGGCCGAGGCCCTGGATGCGGTGTTCCGCGAGATCGGCAGGATCATCCACGAGGAGATCCCCGTAACGGTCCTCTATCCCAACGTCTGGAACTGGGTCGTGAACGACCGCGTCAAAGGGCTCGAGAGCTGGCATCGATACGACCCGCTCTGGTACATCGAGGACGTGTGGGTGGAGGGGTGACCGACCCGGCCCCGCTGGAGACCAGCGTTGCCGGGATCTTCGCCGCGGGAGACGTGCGGGCGGCCAGCACCAAGCAGGTGGCGTCGGCGGCCAGAGAGGGGGCCGCCGCGGTCCTGATGATCCGCAACTACCTTAAGGTGAGTAGGGCGCCTCACCCGTCCCCGGCAGGTTCTCCACGATCCAGATCTCTCCCCGCCCCTCGCCCGATTCGAAGGTCAGGTGTCTCCCGTCCGGATGGATCTGTAGGCTGGCAAGACCGCCCAGGATTCCGGGCTCCAAGGTTCCTGCGAGGGGAGTGGTGGTTCCGTCGCGCACGTCGAACTTCCAGAGCTTGGAAGTCCCCTCGGCGAGTGTGCCACCGAGGAGATGCCGTCCGTCCGGTGTCCAGGTGAATCCGACCATCTGGTCTTCGGCACGGTGAAGCTCCCGGGGCTCTCCTCCCGACGCGGGGAGCACGGCGATCCCGAAGGTTCTCGTCGCGCGGTCGAACGTCTGCATCGCCAGCGTGCCCCCGTCGGGAGAGATCACCAGGCTCATGAGACCCGTTACGACCGCGATGACCCTCTCCGTTCCGCTCGCCAGGTCGCGGGCCACGACCGGGAAGGGCATCGAGGAGGTCCAGGACCCGGACTCGGAGCCCTCCGGGCGCCTGGCGTAGAAGAGGGTCCTCCCGTCGGGGGACAGGACGGCCGTCCAAGAAACGGCGTCTTCCAGGTCCTCACGGTACACGATCGCCCTGGTCGTGCCCGACCTGAGGTCGATTCGAAAGATCCCGACTCGATCATCACCCGGAGCCACTCCATTGACCAGTATCCCGTTGCCGTCGGCCGACCACCCCCGGTTCCCCGCTACCCGGGCCAGAGGCACATCGATGGTCCGGGTCTCGTCGCCGGACACCGAGCGAATCACCAGCTTCGGGTTGTAGGTGAACATCCTGGGAAAGCGGAAGTACGCGAGGTACCGGCCGTCTCCGGACCAGGCCCCGAAGGAGCTTGTCCGGAGCGGTCCGCCAGCTCCCGAGGGGTCCTCCACGGGGAACGGAGGGGACACGATCCGGTTGCCGGTCAGGTCGACAAGGGCCGTGTGGACCTGAAGTCTCTGCGTGGTGACTCCAAAGAAGAACGCGTCCCTCGAGAACCCGATGGGCTCCATTCGCCACACGTCACCCCGCAGCAGAACCGGGTCACCGGACGCGCGGCCGTCTGTCACGGGAACCATCCAGATCCCCTCGGTGAGTCCTCGGTCGCTGTGAAAAAAGAGGCTTCGTCCATCTGGAGCCCAACCCATGAGCTGGTCCTCGCCGGCACCTTCCACCACGGGCACCGGGTCGCCGCCGCCCACGGGCAGAACGAAGATGTCCCGCTCCTCCGGTACGTTTTCCCGGGCCAGGTCACAAGCCACGTAACGTCCGTCGGGTGACAGGTCGCAGGAGACGAAGAGCGGGGTCTCGGACCATTCCCTCAGGACCTGGATCTCTCCGTCGCGTGCGGAAACCAACGCGACCTGGAACCTCTCCTCGTCCGGCCACAGGAGGGTCAGAAGCTGCTCACCATCTGCGCTCCAGTCCTCCAGCATGGCGTAGAATTGGGACCCGGGGCTCTCCAGCACCACTCGCATCTCCGACCCGTCCACGTTCATCATGCGGATCTCGTAGCCCTCGTCGTCCTCGTGCCACCAGGTGTAGGCGACCTTCTGGCCGTCGGGCGAGAAGACCGACGTCTCTGCCCACTCCGAGAGGTCGACCCAGGATCCCTTGTCCGTCAGCCGCTCGAGCCGTCCGGACTGAAGATCGATGACGGCCAGGTCACCCGTGGTCCAATCGGTCTCGGTGATGAAGCGCCCGTCGGGCGATGGATGGGCGGACCAGAAGTCGGGCTCCACTCCCTCCCAGACACGGCGGATGACGAGGTCGCTGGTGGACTGCTGGGTCGCGCCGGATGCGACGGGAAAGGCAGCAGAGAGTGCAAGAGCGAAGCTCTTCCCCTCCAGTTCCGGGTGGCACGCAACGCCCGGGAGAAGAAGTGCAAGTGCCCATAGCCTGCGGATAGGAATGCTCATCGTCAAGTCTCCTGAATGGGCCTGTCCCAGCGCTCCGGAAGCGGTCGGAGCTCTTTTCGCCGGGCCTGCGGATTCCCGGGCGAGGTGGGGGGGTCGGCTCCCATCGATGCGACGCGCTACCAGATCACGCGTCGCGGTGCGGTCGGACGTAGGGTCAAGAAGCGGACCCGAACGGCGGCAGCCGTCTAATTCTCGGCCACATATGTAGTTAGGAGAGTCCAGCCAGCGCCCGAGCAACGCCGTCCATGTAACGCCACTTTACAACGACGCCTCGGAGCGTGACATCGACGAGTCGGATTCGCCGCTGTCCCTTCCCAAGGGAAGGCGGACGATCACGGTGGTTCCCCGACCGGGGGTGCTTTCGATCTCGATCTCACCCCCGTGGCGGATCTCCGCGGGGACTCCGTGCCCGGTGTCGCGGATCGTCACGACCACGCAATCCGCAAGGACCTCTGCCCCCATCCGGGCCTCTCCCCTCGGGTCCAGAGCGTGCGCCGCATTCTGCAGCAGGTTCAGGAAGAGCTGCTCCAGGTCGCCCGCGTCACCCGCCACGGGGAGAGCGAGCTCCCCCACTTCGACGACCAGGTCCGCACCCCGTTCCCGAAAGGTCGGCAGGGCCGCATCGGCCGCGGCACCCATCGGCTCCCGCACGTCGACCAGGCTCGACTTCCGCTCGCCGCTCCGGGCCACCCGAAGAGCCTTGGTCACCGTGTCATCGAGTCGCACGATCTCTCGCAAGGCTCGGGCCTGGGCCTCGTGCTCCGGCGTGCCTTCGGCGAGTCCTTCCTCAGCCAGCTGCAGGTCGAGCCGGATCGCGGTGAGGGGGTTTCGTACTTCGTGAGCCAGGGACGCCGCGAACTCCCCCACCGCTGCCAGGGATTCCTGGCTGGATAGCTGCCTCAGGGTACGCTGCAGGCTTTCGGTCATGGCGTTGAAGGCTTGCGCGACCCGCCCCACCTCGTCATCCCGCACGATCTCCACCCGCTGACTCAGCTCGCCCCGCGACACGGCCTCCGCAGCGGTCGCGAGCTGTTCAAGAGAACGGGTTAGGCGCGTGGCGAGAAGCGCGGCGAGGCCGAGTCCAGCGAGTGCAACCACGAGGAGCATCCAGGTGCTCCGTCGGGCCGCGGCCCGGAACGGCTCGGTGAAGGGGCTGAGAGGCGCCGCAACCACCATCCGAATCGGTGGGTCCTGGATGGTCCTCTCGGAGGCCAACCAGCGATCCCCGCCCCAGTCGAAGTCCTCGCCATCCAGGAGCGACGGGTCGACGGGGAGCGGTGAGACGGACACGCCCGTGCCCGGCTCGAAGATGCCCAGGATCATCCCGGCCACCGCCGGTGGGACGGACCCCGGTGGGAGGAGGGCGGCGATGGACAGGCTGACCTCCATAGTGCCCAGGAGACGTCCGGACGAGCGGTCCCGAACCTCCATGGGCACTCGCAGTGGTGGAGGGAACGCCTGCAGTGCACCCTCATCCGCGGCCCCGCGAGCGAGACGGAAATACTCACGGCCCGCGGTGTCCATGACTGCGACGGACCGGACCGAGGCATCCAGTTCCCGGAAGATGCGCCGAGGTCCCTCTGCCCCCAGGGAGTCCGGGGAGCGGCCGAGAGCGTGCTGGACGTCCGGGTCCTCCGTGAGGAAGAGGAGAGCGGAGCGCAGGCTGATCCAGCGCGTGACCACCTGGGAGGCCGTTTGGTCCAGCGACTCCTCCAGCCGCCTCCGAAGAAGCTCTTCGCCGGAGCGGGCCGTTCCACGCGTGAGCCAGAATCCAAGCAGCGCCAACGGGACGACGGCGAAGGCCAGCACGATCAGCAGGATACGGGCACGGAAGGAGAGCGGCCGGGGCATCGTGCATGACTCCTTCAGTCTGTTGGACTCCGCTCCCGGGGGTCCCGGGTCACGTTTCGCGCCTTAGCAGCTCGTGGAGCTGGTACCTTTCGATCATCCGGTCCAGGCGCGGTCTCGAGACCCCGAGAATCTCCGCGGAACGGGACTTGTGTCCGTTCGTGGCTTTGAGGACCTGGGCGACGTGATCCCGCTCCACCTCTTCGAGCGTGGTCAAGCGAGCTGGAGAGCCGGGAACAGGCGGACCGAGGGCCAGGTGCTCCGGACGGATCACCTCTCCCATCGAAAGCACGATCGCCCGCGTGAGGCAATTCTCCAGCTCCCGCACGTTGCCCGGCCAGGAATGGGCCAGGAGTGCGTCGATTGCCTCTGGAGCCACGATGGGCGGCCGACGGTCCATGGCTCTGCTGGCCTTGGCCACCAGATGCTTCGCCAGCTCCGGAATGTCCGACAGACGATCCCGCAGGGGCGGGACCGCGATCTCGACCACGCGGAGGCGGTAGTAGAGGTCCTCGCGGAACCGGCCCTTCGAGACGAGCTCCTCCAGATCCCGGTGAGTCGCCGCGATCACCCGGGCTTCAGTGCGATCCGGACGCTCCGCACCCACCGGGTAGAACTCGTGCTCCTGGAGCACCCGGAGCAGCTTGCTCTGGAAGTCCAAGGCCGTATCGCCGATCTCGTCCAAAAAGATCGTGCCCTTCCCCGCCAGGGCGAAGCGGCCGCGCCGGTCGCTGGACGCACCGGTGAAGGATCCCTTGACGTGCCCGAAGAGCTCGGACTCCAGCAGGGTGGCCGGTAGCGCCGTGCAGTTGACGGGCACGAACGGCTCGGGAGCGTAGGGTGAGCTGGCGTGGATGGCCCGCGCAATCAGCTCCTTGCCGGTTCCGCTCTCGCCCCGGATCACCACGTTGGTCCGGCTGGCCGCCACCTGCCCCACGACCTTGAAGATCTCGATCATGGCGGTGTGATGCCCGATGAGCTCGAAGGGGTCCTCCCGGCCGGATTCGCGCTTGCTCCGGCTCGCGGCCCGTGCCCGCGCCCGCCGATCCTCGAACACTCTCTCGATCACGCTGCGCAGCTGGTGCAGATCCAGGGGCTTGACCAGGAAGTCGACGGCACCCTCCCGCATGGCTGTGGCGACCGTCGGGAGGTCGTCGAAGGCGGTCATCATGATGACCGACACCTCCGGGGCCCGCTCCCTGAGGATGCGAAGCAGCTCGAGACCGTCCATGCCCGGCATGCGCACGTCTGCGAGAACCACGTCGGGAGAGAACTCGGCGAGGGTGGCCAGCCCCCTCTCCGCGTCCTCGGCAGTCCGGAGCTCGTCCGCTACCTTGGCGAGTCCATGGCTCAGGGAGGTCCGGATACGCTGGTCGTCGTCGACGATGAGGATGGAACGGCCCATACGCAGAGAAAATTAGGGCGACCCGGCTCGATCCAGCAAAGCGAGGGCCGCGACCCCCGAGGATCGCAGCCCCCACTCGGCGCACAGACAGGCCTTCAGCCTACATCCCCTCGATCACCCAGATCTCGCCGCGGGCCACCCCCTTCCAGTAGGCGATCCGCGTGCCATCCGGGCTGAGGGCGAAGTCGCGGAACTCATCCCCCTCCATGATCAGCCGGGCCTCGCCCCCGGAGGACGGAACCACGTAGAGCCCGCTTCCTCCCTCTCCTCCGAAACCGCCAAACACGATGTGTTCGCCGTCCGAGCTGATCGCCACGTCGGGAAGTCCCAGGAAGGGATAGGGCCCCTCGTGGACCACCGTGGGCTCTCCCCCGCTCGCGGGCAGGGTCAGCACCCGAACAACCCCGCCAAGCAGGGAGGCATCTCCCTCCCCCCGGACGACCGTGAGCACGGCGAGCAGCCGCCCGTCCCCGGAGACCGATACGACCCCGACTCCACCCCTCACGCCGTAGCCGCCCGGACCGCCCTCGATCTCTGCCACCGTGGTCTCCCGCCCGCTACGGACGTCCCGGGACCGGATCTCCAGACGACCCTGCAGATTCGATCCACCCGTTGGACAGTACAGGGTCTCGCCATCCGGAGAGAAGGCGCCACAGCCCTGGGGAAGCTCGGAGAGTCTGGCGACCGGCAGGACTTCCCCTGACTGGAGATCCAGTCGGTAGTACCCCCGCTCCCCTTCGTGTCCGCCGCGAACCGTCACGCTGCGGCCATCGGCAGGCCAGGTCAGAGCCCCGGGACCTTCGAACGGGAGAGGCATCTGGCGTGTCTCCCCCGTCTCCAGCGAGCGAATCACGAGCTTCGAGGCTCCGCCAACGGGACCAAGCGTCGGAGATCGGGATTCGATGAAGGCCAGCTGGCGGCCGTCAGGCGACCAGGCAGGCGAGTGGCTCCAACCCTCGGAAGCGTCCCGAACCGGAGTGGAGGGAGTGAGCATGCGAGCCTCGTCGAGGTCGACCGCCGCGGTGTGTACCTGAGGCGCCTCCGTGAACACGCCATAGTAGAAACCCGCAGTGCCGAATCCCATGGGCTCCAGCTGCCAGACGTCGGCCTTGAGGAGCTCCGGGTCTCCGGCTGGACGCCCGTCACGGACGGGGAGCCTCCAGATGGCCCGGGTGAGATTCCGATCGCTGTAAAAGAGCATCGCCGAGCCGTCCCGCGCCCAACCCATGAGCCGGTCGGTTCCGTTACCACGAACGAGGGGTCGTTCGGCAGCCCCGTCCACAGCAACGGCGTAGATATCCAGCATCGGGGATCCGCTCGCCGGCCGCTCGTAGGCCACGTACCGGCCGTCCGGCGAGAACGCCGCCCTCAGGTATCCCTCACTCCAGTCCCACTCGGATTCGAGGTACTTCAGCACCCGCTGTTCGCCATCGGCCAGGGAGACCGACACGAGTTCGGCTTGCGCAGAATTCGGTTCGAGGGTCTTTGCGGCCAGAACGTGACGGCCGTCCCTGGACCAATCCAGGGGCCAGGCATAGGGACTCTCGGACCCCGGGATGAGAACCCGTACGTTGGAACCATCGAGGTCCGCGACCCTGAGGTCGAATTCGCTCTCCTCGCCCTTGAAGATGAACCAGGTGTACGCGAGCCGGCTTCCGTCCGGCGAGAAGATCGCGTTCATCGCGAAGTCCACGGATTCGTTCCAGGTTCCTTTGTCGGTGACCCGAGTCCACTCCCCGGTCCGCAGGTCGAGGTAGGCCAGGTCACCGGTCGACCAGTCCACACCGGGCACGCGCATACCATCCGGGGAGGGCGCCGGAAGGGCCGCGCAGCAGATGTTGGAAACCTCCCCCTTCCAGACGCGGCGGAAGGTGAGCGATTCGGCGGTCTGGGCTTCCAACCGGGAAGCCCCAACCAACGGGACCGCCACATTGCCGGGGGGACACAGGCCTACCAGCGTGACCAGAATCGATCCGGCCGTGATCGTGCAAGCAACAGTTCTCATGATCCTACCTCCCACGTCTCGACACCCACCTTCGGGGTGGGCGGTACCGCTCGAACAGCCTCTTCCGAACGGCAACGTGGAGGCAATCGACAGTCCAGAACGAGCACGATCCTGTAAGTCTCCGTTTTGCATTTACTTACCTGATGATCGAGGATCCTGGACGCCCGGCCTGACGTCTCGATTCGTGACTCCTCCTCAAGCCGCGGCGGAACGATTCCCGCCCTTCAGGTACTCGCCGCGGGCAAGACGAAGCGAAACAGGGCCCCCCCCTCCCGCGCGCTGTCCAGCTCCAGCTCGCTTCCATGAGCCCGAGCGATGCGCTGAGCGATGGCGAGGCCCAGGCCGGTGCCATGCTCTTTGGTGGTATAGAAGGGCTCGAAGATCCGGTCGCGCGCCTCCTCGGCGATGCCCGGGCCGTGGTCCCACACCGAGACCGTGATCAGGCCATCCTTCTCTTTCGCGGTCAGGCCGACGCGAGTGCCCGGATCCACGGATTCGGCCGCGTTCAGAATAAGGTTGAGTACGAGCCGCTCCAGGGCGCTTTCGTCGCCGCGGACCAGGATCGGATCCCGCGACGCATCATATTCCAACCGGCACCTCGCTTCTGCGCATCGGGGCTCGGCTGCGCGAAGGGCGGCTTCCAGCGGGACCCGAAGGTCGATGACGCTGAGGTTGACGTCGCCGCTTCGTGCCACGCGCAGGAAGTCACTCACGGAAGCGTTCAGCCGGTCGACCTCGGTGATGGCGCGCTGAATGAGAACCCGGGCGGCCTTCTGGTCTCGGTCCAGCTTCCGCTGCGAGCGCTCCAGGTCCATGCGGATGGAGGTGAGGGGGTTGCGGACCTCGTGCGCCAGTGAGGCGGCGAACTCCCCCACCGCTGCGGCTGCCTCCCGCCGTGACAGCTGGGAAAGGGTGCGGCTGAGCGTCGCGCTCATGGCGTTGAAGCTGCGAGCCGTGTCGCGCACCGCCGGTGGCCCCCGCTCCTCCGCACGGGCATCCAGATCTCCACCGGCCACGGCGGACGCCGCTCGGGAGAGCTCCTCCAAAGGCCGGGTAAGCCGACGGGCGAAGAGGGTGGCGAGGCCGAAGGAAACCACCACGACCAGCAAGAGGGCCAGAGCACCCCGACGCGCAGCCTGCCGGAAGGGTGCGGTCACCGGACCGATGGGAGCAGCCATGGCGAACCGAAGCGGTGGGTCACCGAGGATCCGGTTGGCCGTGACCCACTCCTCGCCCCTCCACTCGAACTCCGCCGCACCGAACCGCGTGGCGTCGACGGGCAGGGGCGCGAGCGGAGTACCGGTGCGACTGTCGAAAACGGCCGGGACCGAACCTCCCACACCCAGGGTGAGGAACCCCGGAGGGAGAAGACCGTCGATGCGAAAGCGGACGTCCAGCTTCCCCAGGGTCTCCCCGGTGAGCCGCTCCCGCGCCGGAATCTCGTAGTCCAGGAAGCCGATGGAACGGGTGCTCACGCGGGCCTCCGGTCCCAGGTCGTCCGGAAGCCGCCCCACCAGAAGTCCCGCCTCGGTCCGTATGTCGACCGAAGCCACGAAATCGGCGATCTCGACCCAGACCTCCAGCAGCTCGGCCCGCTCGGGACCGGGAGGCAGATCGGGCAGGGAGGGCCCAACGCTCAGTGCCCCCACCACCGCCCTGGCATCCGCGACGTCCAGAAGTTCGGACAGGCGCTGCACCCACTGCTGTCCAAACGTCTCCACCGTCTCGGCCAGGGACTCCTCGAGCTCCGCGCGCACGAGCTGGATGCCCGACCTGCGAGCGGAGAAGCTTCCCCACATCCCCACAATCCCGAGGGGAAGGATCACACCCAGGACCACCAGGGCGAGAAATCGCCCTCTCAGACTGAGGTTGCCGAAGGGTCTCATCGACCCCTCCTATTCCAGTTCCGGCGTCCTGCGGCGGAGCTCCGGGCCGTGCTTCTCAAGGATCCGGTACAGTCGCGGCTTGGAGATTCCGAGCACGCGCGCGGCCTTGGCCTTGTTCCCGCCGACACCCTCGAGAACTCGGAGAACATGCTCGGCCTCCACCTCCTCCAGGGTCCGGAACACCCCGCTCGCCTGTCCGTCGCCCGCTGACAGACCCAGGTGCGATGGCCGGATCACGCCGCCCGTGGCCAGGGCGATGGCACGGGTGAGGCAGTTCTCCAGCTCACGCACGTTGCCCGGCCAGTCGTGGTCGAGGAGTGCCTCCACCGTCTCGTCGGGCAGTGCTGGAGGCTGCCGGTGCAGCCGGTCCGACGCCTTCGCCACCAGGTGCCGGCCCAACACCGGGATATCGCCTGGACGCTCCCGCAGGGGGGGAAGGCACACCTCCACGACGCGCAGACGGTAGTAGAGGTCCTCCCGAAACGAACCTTCCTCTACTCGCTTCTCCAGATCACGATGCGTCGCGGCGATGATCCGGGCTTCCGTGGGCTCAGGCTGCTCGCCGCCCACCGGGAACACTTCGCCGTCTTCCAGAACTCGTAGCAGCCTGGCCTGGAACTCCGGGCTCGTGTCACCGATCTCGTCCAGAAAAAGGGTGCCTCGGCCCGCAAGGACGAAGCGACCCCGGCGATCTCTTACGGCCCCGGTGAACGCCCCACGAACGTGACCGAATAGCTCCGATTCCAGGAGCGACTCGGGAAGAGCCGTGCAGTTGACGGGAAGGAAGGGTTCGGAGGCGTCCGGCGAATTGAAGTGAATGGCCCGCGCCACGATCTCCTTACCGGTGCCGCTCTCCCCGCGAAGAAGCACGCTCACCCGGCTCGAGGCGAGCTGGCCCACCAGCTTGAAGATCTGGATCATCTTCGGATCTCGGCCCACCAGCTCGTCAAGCTGATACGGCCGCGCCTCGTCCTCCGCGACCTGGCGCGAGCGCTCTCGGGTGCGGCGATCCCTGAGGGCTCGGCGCAGGACCTCCTCCAGCTCGTCCAGGTTGACGGGCTTGACCAGGAAGTCGAAGGCGCCCTCCCGCATGGCGGACACGACCGTGGGCATGTCGTCGTACGCGGTCATCAGCACCACGTCGACGTCGGGTGCCCTCTCGCGAACGAGGGTGAGGAGCTCGATACCGCTGAGCCCCGGCATACGAATGTCGGAGACGATCAGGTCAGGAGGAGTGGCGGCGACCTTCGCGAGGGCCTCCTCGGCGCTCCCGGCCACATCGACTTCGGTCCCGAAATCCGCGATCGCCTCTCCCAGCGACCGACGGACGTTGGGTTCGTCATCGACGAGGAGGACGCGTCGGGGCATGGTTCGCGCTCATCGAGAAGGGGGAAGCATAGGTCCAGCGAAGGCGTGCGGGCCCACGCTCCCCGGCCCACCGGGAAGAATCACACCTTCGCGTATTGAATGGCAAACCCTCTTCGGTCACCTCACCGCGCCTCGCTCGGGACGATCCGCGGTGGAGCTGAGAAGAGTCCCGAGGATGAGAGCCACCCCCCAGAGGATCAGAAGAATGGCCCCGGCCGCGGCCAGCCGGACAAACGTGGAGAGCGAGTGGAGGAGTTCGGCCAGGGGGAAGAGCCCGAGCTCGGTCATGCCAACCTCCCGTCGCGGGATCTGGAGCACGAAACACCGCCCAGCCCGGGCCCCAGCCTGGCAAGCGTCGATCCCCCGACGTGCAGTGTCTCTAAGTTATTTCATGCCAGCGTGTTAATGGACGAGATCCTCTTCGGCGAGAGGACGGCGAGCGTCACGGATCGTTACGTTGCGGACTGCTTGACGTAACGGAAAGGGGCGATCCCTTCGCAGAGTATCCGCCGCTCCGCGGAGCGTCGCGCTGGGCCGAGTCCCGACGATGCGGCCCTTCGCCAACACCTGGGCACCCAGCCCCCGCTTGCCCCCCCTTCCGTCTCGCGCTAATTCAACCCTGATTCTCACCTCCTGAAGAAGTGAACGAATGGGCCGTTACCTCCTGAGACGGCTGCTCTACGCCCTGCCCCTGACCCTGGGCATCATTACGGTCACCTTCTTCATCATTCGCCTGGCCCCGGGCGACCCCATGGACATGTACCTGGAGAGCACACGCTACCGGCAGGTGGACCCGGAGGTGATCGAGCTCCTCAGACAAAAGTACGGCCTCGATCAGCCCCTTCCCGTCCAGTACGTGAAGTGGGTTGGCAACTTCATCCGGGGGGATTTCGGGGAGTCGTTCCGTCACCGGCGCCCGGTCCGAGACCTTTTGATCGAGGCCATCCCCTACACCCTTCAGCTCACAATCCTGGCGATGATCTTCGACGCCCTGATCGGTATCGCCCTGGGCATCATATCCGCGGTCAAACAGTACACGGCCCTGGACAAGGCCGTGACCCTGGGATCACTCATCATCTACGCGATTCCCGGGTTCTGGCTGGCGCTCATGCTGGTGCTGGTGTTCTCCGTGAACCTGGGCTGGTTTCCCACCTCCCAGACCCGATCCATGGACTACGAGTTCTTCTCCTTCTGGGGGAAGATGGGAGACCGGCTCTGGCACTTGGTCCTGCCCGTGTTCGTGCTGGGGGTCGCCTCCGCGGCGGCGACCGCCCGGTACATGCGGAATCGTCTTCTGGAGGTCCTGAACGAGGAGTACGTGCTGGCCGCCCGGGCCCGGGGGTTCAAGGAGAGGGTCGTGATCCTCAGGCATGCCGTGCGCAACGCCCTCATCCCCATCGTAACCATCTACGGCATGTCGTTGCCCTTCCTCCTCGGAGGCGCCGTCATCATCGAGACCATCTTCGCGTGGCCCGGCATGGGGCGGCTGACCGTGGAGGCCGTGGGCGGTCGGGACTACCCCCTCATCATGGCAACGACGACCATGGCCGCCTTTCTCACCATTCTGGGCAATCTCCTGGCCGACGTGAGCTACGCTCTCGTGGATCCGAGAGTCTCGTATGAGAGAAAACGACAGGCTTAGCGCCGATCGTCAGGAGGCCGCGGCCTCCGAGGTGGCGGGACTCGCCCGGATACTCTCCGTCGTGCCCGGGGTCGGTCACATGGCTATGGGACGTTGGCGGAGCGGACTTCACCTGCTGATCTACTTCCTGGGCGTCCTCTTCATCGTGGAGTGGCGCTGGGACCGGATCATCGAGTCGTTCACCATTCGCTCCTTCGACCGCTGGGCTGCCTCGGTCTTTCTCCTCGCGTCGCTGGTGGCTTGCGTGGCGTTTTCCGTGTGGCGGGTCCACCGCCACATGACCCGAGCCGGCCCCGACCCCCGTCGAAAGAGCCCATTCCGGATGGCCTGGCGCCGGTTTCAGGCAAACACGCTGGCCATGTGGTCGGTCTACCTCATCGTCCTCTTCTACTTCATGGCGATCGTGGCCCCCATCGTGGCGCCCTTCGATCCGGCGGCCATCGACAACGTGCTGGAGACGCGCTACCTGGCGCCCTCCGCCGCACACCCGTTCGGCACCGACGAGTTCGGCCGGGATCTATTCAGTAGAGCCCTGTACGGCGCCCGCGTCTCCCTCTCCGTGGGACTTCTCGCGATGCTCATCGCCAAGTCCATCGGCACGACGTACGGGTCCATCGCCGCGTATTTCGGCGGCCTGGTTGACGCGGTGCTCATGCGCCTCGTGGACATCATCATCGCCTTCCCCACGTTCTACCTCATGCTCATCCTGGTGGGCGTCTTCGAGGCGAACATCATCGTGCTGGTCCTCATCTTGGGTTTGACGGCGTGGACGGGGACGGCCCGCTTCATCCGCGGCGAGATCCTGTCCCTCAAGGAACAGGGGTTCATCGAGGCCGCTCGGGCCATCGGGCTTCCCGCCCGCAAGGTAATCTTCCGTCATCTCATCCCCAGCGCCCTGTCCCCCGTGCTCGTGACCGCCGCCCTTTCCGTTGCGGGGATGATCGGCGCCGAGGCCGGGCTCTCCTTCCTGGGCCTCGGCATTCGGCCTCCCACGCCCTCCTGGGGGAACATGGTGAGCGCTGGTCAGGACGCTCTCCTGGTGGCGTGGTGGGTCGCGTTCTTCCCCGGCGCCCTTCTGGCTCTCACGCTCGTCGCCTTCAGCCTCCTGGCCGACGGACTGCGGGACGCCCTGGATCCCAAGGCCCTGATGCAGCGCTTCGTGTAAGGACTGCTGAACGATGCTCCTCGAGGTCCGGGACCTCCACAGCTACTTCTTCCTCGATGAGGGAGAGCTCAAGGCCGTGAACGGCGTCTCGTTCAAGGTGGATGTCGGCGAGACCGTGGCTCTGGTGGGCGAGTCGGGCTGCGGCAAGACGATCGTCGCCCTCTCGCTGCTGGACCTGATCCAGCCCCCCGGGAGAATCGTGAGCGGGCAGATCCTCTTCGACGGCAAGGACCTGCGGAGGATGAGTCAGGAGGAGCTCCGCCGCGTTCGGGGCGGTGGGATCGGCATGATCTTTCAGGAGCCCTCGGCGGCCCTGAACCCCGTGCACAGCGTGGGGCGACAGATTGCCGACGTGGTGGCCCTCCATCAGGGCGTTGGCGGCGCCGCTGCCTGGAGAGAGGCCATCCGGCTCCTGGGGGAGGTCGGGATCCCGGAGCCCGAGAAGCGAGCCCGTGCGTATCCCTTTGAGCTCTCGGGAGGGATGCAGCAACGGGCCCTCACGGCCATCGCCCTGGCCGGACAGCCCAGGCTGCTCATCGCCGACGAGCCCACCACCGCCCTGGATCTCACGGTACAGGCGGAAACCCTGGAGCTCCTGAGGCGCCTTCAGGAGCAGTACCGCATGGCGATCCTCCTCATCACGCACGACATCGGAGTGGTGGCCGAGGTGGCCAAGAGGGTCATGGTGATGTACACGGGTCGCCTCGTGGAGGTGGCCGACGTCGCCGACCTCTTTCGGGATCCGAGGCACCCCTACTCGAAGGGATTGCTGGGTGCTTTTCCCCGTCTCGGCAATGGTCAGGACGAGCCATTGCAGGGCATTGCGGGGGCGGTGCCCGACTTCCTCGAATTGCCGAGCGGGTGCACGTTCCACCCCCGCTGTGAGCTGGCGGATGAGGAGTGCGCCACGACCTTCCCGCCCATGACGGACGTGGGGTACCGCCGGCGCTGCGCCTGCTACAAGGCGAGGCACGGATGATAGGCACGACCTCCACCTTCCACGCCCGAGCTCCTCTCGGGGAGGAACCCGGCAGCGGCGGGTCAAACGGCATTCCCCTCCTCGCGGTTCGCGACCTGAGGACCTACTTCCCCTTCGGAGGCCGTTGGGCGGGGAAGCGCCAATGGGTGCGCGCAGTGGATGGGGTGGACCTGGATGTGGGGCGTGGGAAGGTGCTCGGTCTCGTGGGCGAGTCCGGAAGTGGCAAGACGACCCTGGGGCGGTCCATTCTTCGCCTGATCGAGCCCACGGGTGGCGCGGTGGAGTTCGACGGCGTAGACATCACCACGCTGGGGCGGGCGCGGCTCCGGGCGATGCGCCGCCGCATGCAGATCGTCTTCCAGGATCCGTACAGCTCCCTGAGTCCGCGCATGCAGATCGGCCAGATCATCGCTGAGCCCCTCGTCCTGCACCGCGTCGTCCCGAAGAGCCAGGTCCGGGAGCGCGTGCGGGCCCTACTCACCGCCGTGGGCCTGGAGCCCTACTTCATGCACCGCTACCCTCACGAGATGAGCGGCGGACAGCGCCAGCGCATCGCCATCGCCAGGGCTATTTCCCTGGAGCCGGACTTCATCGTGGCCGACGAGCCCGTGTCGGCCCTGGACGTCTCGGTTCAGGCCTCGATCCTCAACATCCTCCTGGAGCTCCAACGCAAGGAAGGAATAGCGCTGCTGTTCATCTCCCACGACCTGAGCGTGGTGGAACGGGTGGCTGACCGGGTGGCCGTGATGTACCGGGGGCGGATCGTGGAGGAGGCGCACAGCCGAAGGCTCGTCGACGGCCCTCTTCATCCGTACACACAGGCTCTTCTCTCCGCGGTGCCCACCGGCGACCCGGAGAGGAAAAGGGAAAGGATCCGCCTGAGGGGAGAGCCGGTCTCGGCCACCACCGAGCTCGAGGGATGCGCCTTCGCCCCGCGGTGTCCCCTGGCCCAGCCGGTGTGTCGGCAGGCAACGCCCCCGCTGGAGACGAAGAGCGAGGGGCACCGGGTGGCGTGTCATCTCGTGGAAGGGCACCATGCCTCCCTCTAAGGCCCGACCTCGGCGAGCCGTGCTTGCCCTCCCCGCTCGCTTCCTGGCCGTCGTCGCGACCCTTCTGACCTCTGCCCCGGCCGCCGCTCAGACCCAGGGAGCTCTCACCGATCCGGAGACCTGGCCGCGGCCCGAGACCCGGATCGGCCCCGGTACCGGCATCGTCATCGACGGCCGACTCGACGAGGCCGCATGGAGAGAGGCCGACCCCATCACCCGCTTCGTGCAGGCCCAGCCCGACGAAGGACACCCGGCCTCCGAGACGACCGAGGTGCGGATCGTCCATGACGCGGGGTACCTCTACCTCGGAGTGCTGTGCCACGACTCCGAGCCGGACGAGCTCGTGGTCCAGACCCTGGAGCGGGACTTTCCCGGCGTCCTCTCCGAGGATATGGACACCTTCGGCGTCACCCTCGACACGTTCCTGGACCGTCGCAACTCCTTCATCTTCTTCGTCAATCCCCGTGGCGGCGTGAAGGACGGGCAGGGATTCGACGACGGCCGGATCCGCGATTACGGGTGGGACGGGGTGGTGGAGGTGAAGACCACCGTGCACGACGGCGGGTGGACTGCCGAGATCGCCATTCCCTGGAAGACGCTTCGCTTCGATCCCGGTCGTGACCGGCAGACCTGGGGGATGAACCTCCTGAGGCGCATCCGCAGGAAGAATGAAGTCTCCTACTGGGCCCCCCTGGATCGCCGCGACCGGTTCTTCCGCATGTCGAAGGCGGGGACCGTGCGTGGCCTTCGCCAGCTTCCCGCCGGCCGGAACCTGACGGTGAAGCCCTTCGCCCTGGCCACACGCTCCAGCGGAAGATCGTTGGCCGGGGACGCTTCCGGGAACGAGCTCGACGCCGGGGTGGATGTCAAGTACGGCATCACGCCCCAGCTCACAGTGGACCTGACGTATCGAACCGACTTCTCGCAGGTGGAAGTCGATCAGGAACAGGTGAACCTCACCCGATTCCCGCTGTTCTTTCCGGAGCGCCGGGAGTTCTTCCTGGAGAACTCGGGAACCTTCGCCTTCGGGGATGTGGACAACGGCCCGGGCTCTCCGCGCTCCGGGACCTCGCTCCGCGATTTCACCCTGTTTCACTCCAGGGAGATCGGCCTGGACCAGGGGCGCCCCGTTCCGCTGCTGGGAGGAGCCCGCCTGACCGGGCGCATCGGAGGGCTGGAGCTCGGTATCCTGGACGTGCAGAGCGAGACGTTCGAGGATCGACCCGCGGAGAACTTCGCTGCCGTGCGGCTGCGTCACCGTCTGTTCGACAACTCGGATGTCGGCCTCATCTTTACCAACCGCGAGTCCACGGGGACGAACGATGGCGATGCGTACAATCGCGCCATCGGGGCGGATTCCAACCTGCGATTCGGGGTGGGCCTGTTCCTCAACTCCTTCCTGGCCGTCACCCACACTCCGGAGGCCCGAGACGAAGCGGCCCGGGTAGCGGTCGGATACCGCGATCGCTTCTGGAACGCCTCGATGGCCTTTCGGCACGTCGGCAACGCCTTCGACCCAGGCATCGGCTTCGTCCGGCGGCGAGGGATCCGTGACGCCTACGCCACCCTCGGCGTGCACCCGCGGCCCTCCGTCGAGCGCCTCCTCGAGGTCAACCCATACGTCGAGGTGCGCTACATCGAGAAGCTCGCGAGTGGATTGGAGACCCGGACAGGCCGCCTCGGCCTGGGGATCGTCTTCCAGGATGGCGGAAGATTGAACGCGAGCTACACGGACCGCTTCGAGCGGCTGGACGAGCCGTTCCCCGTGCGGCCCGAATCACCCATACCCATCGGGGACTACCGCTTCGGCGAGGCCTCCCTGCGGTACTCGTCCAGCCAGGGCCGTCGCCTGTCCACGGAGCTGGAGGTGTCCGGGGGCGGGTATTTCGGCGGCAGGCGCTTCACCGTGAGCGGGAGTGCCCGGTGGCAGCCCGACTATCACGTGACGCTCGAGGCCGCGGCCACCCACAATGCGCTGACCGTTCAGGGAAGGTCGTTCAGCGCCGATCTCTACAGTGCCCGGGCCAAGATCGCCTACTCCACCTCGCTCTACTTCGGCGCCTTCGTGCAGTACAACGCGGAAGCCGAGCAGTTGGTCACCAACGTCCGCGTCAACTTCATACACGCGCCGTTAAGTGACTTCTTCCTGGTGCTCACCGAACGCAGGGACATCTCGGGAGGCGGCGTGCTGGAACGATTTGCCACGGCGAAGATCACGCGACTGGTGGCGTTCTAGTGCCCCTTCGGGCCCTCCGCGGGAACTCCCTGGCCACCCGAGGCATAGAGGTATGTTCGACTGTTCTCAAAGAAATGCGCTGCCGTGATTGTTCTCGAGACAATGCTGCCGTTTCAACGCTCGCCGCGCGACGGGTGTCCTTTATGGTGCGGCCGCACCAAGCGTCGCGGTCCTAGTCGATTACTGTCCGCATGAGACACGAGAAAAGAGCGAGAGTTCGGAGCCCCATGGGGATTCCTCATCCTCTTCGAGTCCTGGTGCCCATCCTCCTGGCACCCACCCTCCCTCTTCCCCACCCGGCCGCCGCCCAGCAGTCGCCATCCAATGGGACGCTAAATCCCGAACTGCCAGTCGTGCAGGCGGAGCGCCTGGCCGGGTCGATCTCCCTCGACGGAGCGCTGGACGAGGGCGTGTGGCAGGCCGCGATACCGATCACGGCCTTCACCCAGCTGGATCCCTTCGAGGGTGAGCCTGCCTCCGAGGGCACCGAGGTTCGAGTCCTCTATGACGACGAGGCTCTCTACATCGGTGCGCTTCTCCATGACCGGAGCGAGATCTCGACCCGGCTCGGGCGGAGGGATGCCTGGCTCCAGGATTCCGACTGGTTCACCGTCTCTCTGGACAGCTACGACGACAACCGTACGGCGTATCGCTTCCAGGTGAATCCGTCCGCCGTCCGAAGTGACGAAGTCCTGTCGGGAGGACAGGATCGTCACGGGGACGATTCGTGGGACCCGGTCTGGGAGGCCGCCACCAGCCAGAGCGAGTCCGGCTGGAGCGCGGAGCTCCGGATCCCTTTCAGCCAACTCCGGTTTCGCCGGAGCACGGAGCAGGTCTGGGGAGTGCAGTTCACCCGGGAGATCGCGCGCAACCGGGAACAGGCGGTCTTCTCCTTCACGCCCAAGGACGAGCGGGCCGGCATCGCTCGCTACGGGCACCTGGTGGGGATCCGCGACATCCAGCAGAGCGGGCGCCTCGAGCTCCTCCCCTACGCCCTGGGCCGCGCTGAGTACATGGCGGTGGAGCAGAGCTCGTCGGTGGATTTCGCGAACCCTTACCAAGACGGATCGGAGTACGTCCCCGGTGCCGGCCTCGATCTGAAGTACCGCCTCAGCTCGAATCTCACCCTGGACGCCGCGTTGAATCCCGATTTCGGTCAGGTGGAGGTCGATCCGGCCGTGGTCAATCTGACCGCCTTCGAGACGCGGTTTCAGGAGAAGCGACCGTTCTTCGTGGAAGGCGCGGACATCTTCTCCTTCGGCGAGGGGGGCGGAAGAGGCGGCTTCGGCCCACCAGGGGGCGGAGGTGGCTTCGGCGGCTTTGGAGGGGGCGGCTTCGGAGGCCCGGGCGGCCCCGGCGGCCCCACGCAGCTCCTCTACTCACGCCGCATCGGCCGACCACCACAGAGGGACCTCCCCGACGAGGCGGTCTACGAAGACATGCCCGAGTCCAGTACGATCCTGGGAGCCGCCAAGCTCACCGGTAGGACGGCGGGAGGGTGGTCCGTAGGCATACTGGAGGCCGTCACGGCACGGGAGCTCGCGGATTACGTCGACGAGTCCTTCCAGAAGCATCAGGCGGAAGTCGCTCCGCTCACCAATTTCTTCGTGGGACGCCTTCGCCGCGATTTCCGCGACGGGCAGAGCGCCTTCGGAGGAATTGCCACTGCCGTGAACCGGGACCTGGGGGATCCCGAGACAGCAAGCGAGCTGAGGTCCTCCGCCTACGCCGGCGGACTGGATTTCCTCCACGAATGGGCCGACCGGGAATGGTCTCTATCGGGTTACGTCGCGGCAAGCCGAATCGCGGGGGACGCGGAGGTGATGGAAGATGCGCAGACCTCCTCCGCACGCTACTTCCAGAGAGCCGACGCCGACCACCTGGAACTGGACCCGGAGGCCGCATCCCTCACCGGTTATACCGCCAGAGTGGAGCTGAGCAAGCAGGCCGGACTCCACTGGCGGGGCAATCTGGAGCTGAGCGCCACGAGTCCCGGGTTCGAGGTGAACGACCTGGGTTTCCAGAGGGATGCCGACCGAAGAAACGCCGAGCTGCGCGTGGAATATCAGGAGAACCGGCCCGGGGAGACCTTCCGGCGCTGGGAGGTCAGCGCGAGCCCGGAAGCGTCGTGGAACTACGGCGGCGACCGACTGGAATCCAGCATCTCCCTGGGTGCCAGGGGCACGTTTCTCAACTACTGGGACATCAACGGCAACTTCGAATGGAGCTTCGCCGGTCTGGATGACCGCTTGACCCGGGGCGGCCCTCTCGCTCGCTCCGTCGAGCGGAAGCGGATCTCTCTGGGAAGTAGCTCCGACTTCTCAAAGCCCTATTCAGGCAGGTTTTCGGCCAGACACGAATGGGACGAAGCGGGGGGTCACCAGACCAGCGTCAGCCTCAACCTGGCAATCAAGCCCACCAGCACCTGGGACCTCTCCCTGGGGCCCCGCATCTCCTTCGAGCACGCGGCGGCGCAGTACGTGGAAACCGTGGACGACCCCCTGGCGACGGAGACCTTCGGCGCCCGGTACGTGTTCGCTGACCTGAATCAGACGACGCTCTCCATGGAGACACGCCTCAACGTGACCTTCCGCCCCGGCCTCACGCTGGAGATCTTCGCGCAGCCCTTCCTTGCCGGCGGGGACTACGGAACCCTCAAGGAGCTGAGAGCTCCTCGAACCTTCGACTTCGATCGGTACGGTGAGGACGTGGGGTTCGTCGCCGAGGAGAACGGGGAGTTCCTGATCGACCCGGACGGGGACGGCCCAGCCGGAGCGTTCACCATCGAGAACGAAGACTTCAACCGGGTTTCTCTCCGAGGCACCGGCGTGCTCCGCTGGGAGTGGCGGCCGGGCTCCACACTCTTCCTGGTCTGGCAGCAAAGCCGGTCGGACTCCTACGAGGACGGGGACTTCCGCTTCCGCCGGGACGCGGAGGCCATGTTCCGGGCGGAGCCTGAGAATGTCTTCATGTTCAAGGTCAGCTACTGGATCAATCCGTAGTCTACCCATCAGGCCCGACCTCGACCTAGCTTACGCGTATCTTCCCGTCCAAGCCCAGGAGTCCTGCATGCCGCCTCCTTCCAGAGTCGGGGGTCACCGCATCCGAGCGCTCCTTCTGCCCCTTCTGCTGGTCACGGCCACCTGCGACCGTGACCCGTCCTCCCCGGAAGTCCCCGGAGAGGTGCAGATCACGGTGCTGTACACCAATGACGAACATGGATGGATCGAGGAGACGGCGGAGGCGCAGGGCGCCGCCAGGTTGAGGGGCCTCTGGCGTGAGGCCGAGGGCTACGAGGATGACAGAGGATTCCTCGTCCTCAGCGGTGGAGACAACTGGACCGGGCCCGCCATCTCCACCTGGTTCCAGGGAGCCTCCACGGTGGAGGTCATGAACACCATGGGCTACCACGCGTCGGCCATCGGCAACCACGAGTTCGACTTCACCGTGGATGGGCTGCGGGACCGCATCGACGAGGCCGACTACCCCTACCTGTCGGCGAACATCCGCCTTCACGGCACCGGGGACATTCCCGACTTCGCCACCCCCTTCGTCATCCGTGAGGTGAGCGGTGTCAGGGTGGGACTGGTGGGGCTCACCACGCTGTCCACTCCCTACTCCACCTTCCCCACGAACGTGAGCGAGCTCGATTTCGTGTCCTATGTGGAGGCTCTCGCGGACTGGGTTCCACAGGCACGGGAGGCCGGCGCCGAGCTGATCCTGGTCGTGGGTCATATCTGTCACACCGAGATGCTGAGTCTGACACCCGCGGCCCGGGAATTGGGGGTCAGTATGATCGGTGGAGGACACTGCAACGAGCGGGTGGCCGAGCTGGATCGGGATGTGGCTCTGATTCAGGCCGGCTGGCAGATGGGGCATTACGCCAAGCTGGAAATCGGGTTCGACCTCGAGGCCTCGATGGTTCGGAGCCTGGTCCCTTCCTACGCCGCGAACGTGGGTGGTTCCCCAGACCCGGCCGTGGACGCCGTGGTGAGAAGATGGCAGGCCGCGGCGGCGGCGGAGCTGTCGGAGACCATCGGATATGCGGAGCAAAGCGTCCCCCGGACCTCACCGGCCATGCACAATCTGGTGACGGATTCCTGGTTGTATGCCTATCCCAACGCTGACATAGCGATGACCAACGCCGGAGGGATCCGGCAGTCGATACCTGCGGGTGAAATCACCCGCGGCGCCATCATCGGAGTGCTTCCCTTTCAGAACAGCCTGGTGGAGGTGGAGCTCACCGGAAGCGAGGTGGTGGAGTGCCTCGGTGACCTGATCATCGCCGGCATGACCGCTCTGGGTGGGTACCGTCACCCCGATGGCACACCCCTCGAGGCGGACAACACGTACGGCGTGCTCACCACCGATTATCTCTACGCCCGCGACGACCACTGCTTCAGCACGTTCGACGACAGTCCCTATCACACCGGGCTGAGTTACCATCAGCCCACGATCGACTACGTTCAATCGCTGACCACGAGTCCTTCGGCGCCTCTGGACAGCTATCTGGACCCCTCGCCACGGCGGTAGGCCACAGCGCGACGCCATCTCCGGTCCGGCGGCCCCTGGTGGGACTGTTGCCCCGACTCCAAGCCCTCTTCCACCCAGCAACGATCGAAGAGTCTCAGCGGTTGCCTCGGGGCATCCGTGGCACGGGTTTGTCACCTATCCTATACTCACCTCCGTGACCGGGTGCGCCGGGGAGGTGTGCGCAAGGCGCAAGGATGCTGGGAGAGGGCGCAAAGGCGCACGCGAACCACGATTCAAGATGACCCAGAGGAGGCGTCTCATGACGTTCCGTTCCAGCAGGACCCTTCGGCATCGCCGGACCGTTCTCGCTTCCGCCTCGATCCTCCTGGTGGCGTGCGGGTCTCAGGATGGACCCCAGGCACAGGGCAACCCCATTCTCGAAGAGTGGGATACTCCATTCGGGGTGCCGCCCTTCGACGAGATCGAAGAGGAACACTACCTGCCCGCCTTTCGCGCCGCGATGGCCGAGGAGGCGGCCGAGATCGATGCCATCGTCGACGACTCCGAGGCACCGACGTTCGCCAACACCATCGAAGCCTTCGAGCGCGCCGGGAAGACGCTTAGCCGCGTGCGCAACGCGTTCTTCCCCGTGGAGTCGGCCCACTCCAACGACGCCATCCGCCAGATCGCCCGCACCATCGCCCCTGAGCTCTCGGCCCACCGAGACGACATCCGGCTCAACCGAGCGCTCTACGAGAGGGTGAAGGCGGTCTACGACCAGCGCGACGATCTGGACCTGGGGCCGGAGCAGGAGAAACTCCTCGAGGAAACTCACAAGACGTTTGTCCGGAGTGGTGTGAATTTGGACGACGACGCTCAGGCCCGGCTGCGGGAGATCAACGGTGAGCTGGCCGTGCTGTCGCGGCAGTTCGGAGACAACGTCCTCGAAGAAACGAACGCCTTCGAGATCTACGTGACCGACGAAGAGGATCTCGGAGCCCTGCCCGCGAATCTCGTGGCTGCCGCAGCCGAAGAGGCGAAGCGTCGGGGTCACGACAGCGGCTGGTCGTTTACCCTGCAGCGGCCCAGCATCAACCCCTTCCTCCAGTACTCTCCCAACCGCGAGCTTCGACGCCAGATCTTCATGGGGTACGCGCTACGAGGCGACAACGACAACGAGTTCGACAACAAGGGGATCCTGGCCCGGACAGCCGCGCTACGGGCCGAACGGGCCCAGCTGATGGGCTATCCGACCCACGCACACTACGTGCTGTCGGACAACATGGCAGAGACTCCGGAGCGGGTGTACGGCTTACTGGATCAGATCTGGGAGCCGGCGTTACGAGTGGCCATGGAAGAGCGGGACGCCTTGCAGGAGATGATGCGCCAGGAGGGTATCGACGACGAGCTCCAGGGCTGGGACTGGCGCTACTACAGCGAGAAGGTGCGCCGTGCCCGCTACGATCTGGACGAGGAGGCCCTGAGGCCCTTCTTCGAGGTCAACGCGGTGCGGGAAGGCGTGTTCACGGTAGCGAACCGGCTGTACGGCCTCACCTTCACGCCGCTGGAAGACATGCCGCGCTGGCACCCCGACCAGCAGGTGTTCGAAGTGAAGGAGGCAGACGGCAGCCATCTCGGTATCCTGTACATGGACTTCTTCATCCGGGAGAGCAAGCGGGGCGGCGCCTGGGCAAACAGCCTTCGCTCCCAGTCCCGGCTGGACGGCGAGGTCAGGCCCATCGTGACCACCAACTTCAACTTCCCGCCGCCCACGGCTGATGGGCCGTCCTTGATCTCGTACGACGACGCCCTGACCCTCGCTCATGAGTGCGGGCATGCCCTTCACGGGCTGTTGTCCGACGTGACCTATGAATCGCTCTCCGGCACGAGGGTGCCCCGGGACTTCGTCGAGTTCGGATCCCAGATCATGGAGAACTGGATGAGCGAGCCGGAGGTGCTTCGGTCGTACGCGAAGCACTACCAGACCGATGAAGTCATCCCGGACGAAGTGATCGAAAAGCTGCAGGCGGCCGGAACCTTCAACCAGGGCTTCATCACCGCCGAGCTCCTGGCCGCGTCATACCTGGACATGGCCTGGCACACCCTCACCGAGCCGGACGAAAGAGAACCTCGGTCGGTCGAGGATACGGAGATGGCGCGCATCGGGCTCGTCGAGGAGATCATCCCCCGATACCGGAGCACGTACTTCTCGCACATCTTCTCCGGAGGGTACTCGTCCGGATACTACAGCTACATCTGGGCGGAGGTGCTGGACAAGGACGCCTTTCAGGCCTTCAAGGAGACGAGCCTCTTCGACCGGGAGACCGCACAGAGGCTTCGCGAGGAGATCCTCTCCAAGGGGGGTACGCGGCCTGGAATGGAGTTGTACCAGGCGTTCCGTGGGCGACCACCGTCCATCGAGCCGCTCCTCCGGGCGCGGGGGTTGATGGGGACCTGAGTCGAACCTCGAACGAATCCGGCCTCTCCATCCGGATCCGGCGGCACCCACTGGTCGGCGGGCCCATCGCGGTTCGTCGCTAGGCGGGTGTTGCACGTTTTCGGGGTGATGGAAGGGCGGAGCGCCGATGATGCGAGAGACGTCCAGAATCCAGGCATGAGTTGCAGAGTCCACGTCCTGCACGAGAACCCTGATTGGGTGGAGCCTCTGGAGGAGGCCCTTCGCCTGAGGGACCTCCCCTTCCAGATGTGGGACCTCTCCGAGGATCTCCTCGCCCTCGACGCTCCCCCGCCTCGGGGCGTCTTCTACTGCCGCATGAGCGCGTCCGCTCACACCCGAGGACATTTGGGCGCCGACGAGCAAGCCCGGACGTTCCTTTCCTGGCTCGAGCACCACGGACGGCGGGTGGTCAATGGCCGTCGGGCCCTGGAGTTGGAGATGAGCAAGGCCCGACAATGCGAGGCCCTGGCCCAAGCGGGTGTTCAGATTCCAGAGACCCGGGTAGCTCTCGATCGGGCCACGCTTATTGAGGCCGCACAGGCGCTGGGGTTTCCCCTGGTCGTCAAGCCGAACCAGGGGGGCAAGGGCTTGGGAGTTCGCCGCTTCGATGCCATCGAGGACCTGCAACGGACGGCGCACAACGAGGGACTGGAGCCCAGTCCCGACGGAGTGTGGATCGTGCAGCGCTACGTCCACGCTAGAGAGCCACACATCATTCGCAACGAGTTCGTCGGTGGAGAGCTTCTCTACGCGGTGAAGGTGGACACCAGCCAGGGCTTCGAGCTGTGTCCCGCGGATGCGTGCTCCGTGGAGGACCTCTTCTGTCCTGCAGGCGAGGACGCCAGAGCCAGGTTCGAGATCCTGGAGGACTTCGAGCACCCGGACCATGCCGCCTACCGTCGCGTGCTGGATTCGCACGATGTCGAGATCGCCGGTATCGAATTGATTATCGACGGAGACGGCGAGAGCTACACCTACGACATCAACGTCAACACCAACTACAACAGCGCGGCCGAGCGTCGGGCAGGCATCGCGGGCACCGGGCAGGCGGGAATGATGGCGGTGGCAGGGTACCTGGAACGACTGCTCGCGGAAGAGGTTTGCTCCTAGCCCGCGAGGTTCCCCCCGATCGGTGTAGAGACATGTTGTCGTTCTACAGGCTCGACAGGGAAGTGAAGGTCCGGCGAGGTGAGTTTGGGGGCTTCACCTGGAGGAGGATCGGCGCAGGGAACCCTCCCACCCTGGCCGACATCGTTCGGCGGTCGCGAGACGCGCTGAGGCGAGTCCAGGACGATCTCGCCGTCATCGACCACTACCTCGCGGAGGAACGAGACCCCGCCAAGCGGGACCTCCTTCTGGAACGGCGAAAACGCCGCCAGGATGCCGAGCGCTTCCTGTCGGACTTCCTGGGCTGGGTCGCGCGCACATCTTCCGACAGACCTTGAAGAGCCAGGCGGCGGGACGTTTGATGAATCTCGTTCCGCTCTCGCGGGCATCCCGGCGCCGGCAACCTCGTGTCGGGGCCGATGCGTCGTATCTTGTGTGCCGTCGCAGAAGTGCCGCTGCCATCCGGGTACGGGACCGAAGGGAGAACGGGCTCAATGGGGTATCAGATCGGGCGAGACCTGACCTACGCTGTTCGGTCGCTCATCAAGTCACCGAGATTCTCGGCGGTGGCGGCCTTCACGCTGGCTCTGGGTATCGGTGCCAACACCGCCATCTTCAGCGCGGTGAACGGGGTTCTGCTCCAGCCTCTCGAGTTCCCCGAGTCGGACCACCTCGTCAACGTCTGGAGCCACGCGCCAGGGCTGGGATACGACCAGTTCCCCCTCTCTCCGGACGTCTACTTCTTCTACCGATCCGAGAGTAGCGTCTTTCAGGATATCGCCATCTCCATCCAGCGCGAGGCGAACCTCTCGGGCGACGGAGAGCCCGAGCGGGTTCAGGCGACTTCGGCCTCTCACAGTTTCTTCTCCACCCTCGGCGTCTCGCCTCTCCTGGGACGGACACACTCGGAGGAAGAGGATCTTCCGGACGCGGGCCACGTGGTGGTGATCAGCCACGAGCTCTGGCAGCGCCGCTACGGGGGGGACCGGACCATTCTGGGCCGATCGATCCACGTGAACGGCGAGCCCCGAGATGTCATCGGTGTGATGCCGGAGCGCTTCCGCTTCCCCAATGACGCCGACATCTGGGTCCCGCTGGGGATGGACCCCGACAGCCCACCCATAGGAAACTTCGGCTGGTATTCCATCGCCCGCTTGGAGCCCGGGGTCACCCCGGCCCAGGCCCAGGGCCAGCTCGTGCCCCTGGTCCGCCGGATCATGGAGCAGAACGCCGAATTGGACGAGTACCACGCCTTCCTGGAGACTGGCCGCTACGCCCCGATGGTCCACAGGATGAAGGAAGACCTGATAGGCGATCTGGAGCAGCCCCTCTGGATCCTGCTGGGCACGGTGGGCTTCGTTCTTCTCATCGCTTGCGCAAACGTGGCGAACCTCTTCCTCGTGCGAGCCGAGACCCGGCAGCGGGAGATGGCGGTGCGCTCGGCCCTGGGCGCAAGTCGCCTCGCGCTGGTGCGGCAGTACCTGGCCGAAAGTGCCGTCCTGGCCAGCTTCGGCGGCGTGCTGGGTCTGGTCCTGGCCTGGTCCTCGATGCCGGCCCTGATCCGCCTCGCGCCCCCGCAGCTCCCCCGGCTGGACGAGGTGGGGATCGACGGCACGGTGCTGGCCTTCACGGTGGCGGTCACCGCCCTCTCCGCACTCCTCTTCGGCACGGCTCCGGTCCTTCGCTACACCTCGGTGAGCATCCTGGGCGCTCTCAAACACGGAGGCCGGGGAAGCACGGTGGGACGGGGCGGACACCGGGCTCGAAACGTCCTGGTGATGGCCCAGACGGGGCTCGCGCTCGTCCTGCTGGTGGGATCGGGCCTCCTGGTCCAGAGCTTCTGGAGGATTCGGCAATCCGACATCGGATTCGAGTACGAGGACATTCTGACCTTCCGTCTCTCGCTCCCGGCCAGCGACTACCCCGGGGCGGAGAGCCCCGCCCGCTTCCATCAGGAGCTGCTGGACCGGCTCGCCGCCCTGCCGGGTGTGGAGGCCGTGGGCGCGGCCAGCGAGCTCCCGTTGGACGAGGGGGCCCGGGGAACGGCTTTTGACATCGAGGACCATCCCACGGAGGTCGGGCAGCTGCCCCCCATGCTCCACTACATCTACACGGCCCCCGGCTACTTCGAGACCATGGGAATGCGCCCCGTCCGGGGGCGCGCGCTGCAGCGCTCCGATTACGAAACCGAGCGGGGACACGTGGTCATCAATCGGACGATTTCGGACCGCTTCTGGTCCCAGGAAAGCCCTTTGGGTCGGCGACTCCGACCGTCCGGTGACACAGCCAACTGGTACGCCGTCGCGGGCGTGGTGGAGTCGGTGCGTCAGCACGGCATCCGGGAAGATCCCCCACCGCTCGTGTACTACCCCTTGGTGGGGCTGGACGGGGACGAGGGGTTCTCGGCGCGATCCCTGTCCTACGTCCTCAAGGCCGAGAATCCGACGAGCCTCGGGCCCTCGGTCCGGTCCACGGTATGGTCACTGGACCCGGACCTGCCGGTCGCCGTGATGCAGACAATGGATGACATCGTGTCGGCTTCCGTTACAGAGCTGTCGTTCACGATGCTGACCCTGGGGATCGCCTCCTTGATGGCCCTGATCCTTGGTGCTGTGGGCCTGTACGGGGTTCTCTCCTACGTGGTGAGCCAGCGGACCCAGGAGATCGGGGTGCGCATGGCCCTCGGCGCGGATCGATCGAAGGTCCTCCGAATGGTCGTGTTCCAGGGGGCCAGGACCGCCCTCATCGGGTTGGGGCTGGGATTGCTGGGGGCCGCCGCGCTGACTCGCCTCCTGCAGGGCCTGCTCTTCGGCACCGACCCCCTGGACCCGCTCAGCTTCGCCGGCATGACATTCGTCCTCTTCGCCGTAGGGATCCTGGCTTCCTACCTCCCGGCCCGGCGAGCCGCCGCCGTGAATCCGGTGGAGTCCATAAAGCTGGAGTAGGCGGCAGGCCCCGGAGCCTTGCCGCAGATGCCTTCGTGGGGTCGCCCGGGTGCCGGTGTCCACGACCCGGACTGCACTTGCTGGCTATTCTGTCCGTCCGGATATTGACATCGAGGTTCGCGGTGGGCGACGGCGATCCCGCCTTCGGTGTGACGTTGCCAAAGCGCCCCTCCGACTCCGAGACCGCCGGGACCCGCAGGGCACCAGATCCCTTCACGGAGGTGGCAACATGCGCACCCGCAATGGCCGTCTCTCTCTCCTTCCCGTCACGCTCCTCCCGTTTGTCCCGCTCGTTCTACATCCGCCCGCCGCTTCCGGGCAGGGTTCTCCTGACGCGCTCATGGGTCGCTGGATCTGCCAGACCATTGAGGGCCGAGCCGTACTCGAGTTCGTCTCCGACACCGAGCTCGTCTTCAATGGCGAGCCGAGTTACTACACGCACGTCCAGGGGGCGATTCGGGTCATGGAGGAGTGGGGTCCCGTCGACTACGGCTACACGGTCAACGGAGACCGCCTGCGGGTGACCAATCCCGACGGCTCGATCACCAACTGTGAACGCCAGACGCAGCCTCGGCGAGGCGAGGGTGGAGGCCTCGAGCGCCTTCTCCAGGGGGAGCGCTGCGCCTACTCCAGCTCCCCGGACGGCGGCTTCTCGACGACGCGCAGGGTCTTCTTCGACGGCAACGGTCGCTTCGTCTACGCAGAGCTCGGGGAGTTCGATGTACCGGAGGCCATCGGCTACGGGCAAGGCGAGGGGATGCCCGGTACCTACCGCGTTCTGGGGACCAGCCGCGGCGACGAGGTTCATCTCACCTTCGACAACGGTGGAGAAACCATCCTGTACGTTCACCGCGAGGACGGCGGGACGATCCGGGAGCTCTGGCACCGGAGCAACATGGTCTACAGCCCGGACCTGTGTCCGGGCGGCACCCCTTGAGCCCCCGGCGGGATCCAAGAGAAGGAAGGAACCCTCGACGGACCGTGCCGACCACGAGAGCTGACGATGGATGAGCTGGTGCAGGACGTGCGCTTCGCACTCCGGTCTCTGAGAAAGCAGCCTGGCTTCGTGGTCGCGGCGCTCGTCACCCTGGGGGTGGGGATCGGCGCCAACGTCGCCATGTTCAGCGTCGCCAACCTCGCCCTGTTCCGGGCCCTTCCCTTCCCGGAAGCGGACCGCCTGGTGCTGGGGCGTACGGTCTGGCCCGGAGGCAACATCGGTTGGACCGTGTCCGCTCCCGACTACTACGACGTCCGTGATCAGGTCCGTTCTTTCGAAGCCACCTCGGCCATCACCCCCTTCACGAGAGACTTCACGCTCACCGGCGAGGGCGAGCCGGAGCGCATTTCGGGAGCCTGGATATCCCCCGGATTCTTCCGGACCCTGGGGGTTTCCCCGCTGCTGGGACGGGAATTCCTTCCTGAGGAGGGTGAGCCCAGCGGGCCGGAAGTGGTCATGATCAGCCACAGTCTGTGGCAGCGGCGGTTCGGCGGGGACCGGAACGTCATCGGGGCGACCGTCACCGTCGAGGGCAGCCCGCAGACGATCGTGGGAGTCATGCCGCCCGACTACGAGTTCATCGTAAGTGTGGATGCGTGGGCCCCAATGGTTCCCGACGAAGGATTCGCTTCCATCCGCCGCTTTCACAACTGGCTCGTGGTCGGTCGGCTCCGACCCGGAGCGACTCTCACGCAGGCGCAGTCCGAGGTGGACGTGATCATGCGGCGGCTGGCGGAGGAGTACCCGGAGTCGAACCGGGACAAGGGAATGGTTCTCGGCGGGATGCAGGAGGCGATGGTGGAGGGGCTGCGGCCCAGCCTACTGATGCTCATGGGCGCCATCGTGCTCGTCCTGCTCATCGCGTGTGGCAACGTGGCCAGCCTTCTTCTGGCCCGTGGGTCCACGAGGCACACCGAGCTGGCGGTCCGCTCGTCACTGGGCGCCGGCGGCGGGCGGCTGGTGCGACAGCTCCTCACGGAGTCCGCGGTGCTCGGTCTGGGCGCCGGTGCGCTGGGTAGCGCGGTGGCGCTACTTCTTCAGCGCTCGCTTGTGGCGGCGACCCCCCTCACCCGCATGGGCCTGGCGGCGGCGGGCATTCAACCGGAAGTGCTCGCCTTCGCGGTGGCGCTCTCCCTGGCGACGGTGGTCGTGTTCGGGTTGGCGCCCGCGCTGTCGGCGGCCCGGTTGGACCTTTCGGAAGTGCTCAAGTCGGGGTCTCGCTCCGTGGCCGGGGGCCGGGTCCGCTTCCGGAACGGCCTGGTGGTGGCCCAGGTAGCCCTCTCCGTCGTTCTTCTCGTGGGAGCCGGGCTTCTCATGCGCAGCTTCGTCGAGCTACGGGGAGTGGACCCCGGCTTCGAGGCGAGGAACGTTCTGACCGCCGAGATCGGCCTGCCACCGGCCAAGTATGGCCCTGAGATGCGCATCCAGTTCTTCGAGCAGCTGGCGGAACGGGTGGGGGCATTCCCCGGGGTTCAGAGCGTAGGCCTCACCTCCCAACTCCCAATCCGCGACCCAGGAAACAATGTGGGCGCCTGGGATCCCGATCAGCCCCCCGCGGACGCTTCCGAGGTGAGGTTGGCATTCCAGCGAACGGTGATCCCCGGGTATTTCGAGGCCATGGACATTCCCGTGCGGGCCGGGAGGGACGTCCGCCGCAGTGACGTCCGGGAAAGCCCTCTGATCATGGTCATCAACGAAACCATGGCCCGTACCTTGTTCGCGGAACAGGATCCATTGGGCCGCCAGGTCGCGGTGGACATGGGCGGCGACGAGCCAACGCTCCTCGAGGTCGTGGGGGTGGTGGGTGACGTGAAGATCTCCAGCCTGTCGTCGGACGTGGACATGGTGATGTACTTCGCCTATGGGCAGAGACCGCTGAGCACCATGCGCCTGGCTGTACGCACGGCTGGATCGCCCTCCGCGGTGGTCGGCCCCCTCAGGAACGCCCTGACCGAGATGGACCGGGACATCCCGTTGGCGGGGGCCGCTACCATGGATGACGTTCTCGCCGACTCCGTTTCGTTCACACGGACGATCATGGGTGCCCTCGGCCTGTTCGCGGCCGTGGCCCTCTTCCTGGCCGCCCTGGGCCTCTACGGCGTGCTGGAGTACTATGTGGCCCGACGAAGGCACGAGATCGGCATTCGGATGGCGCTGGGCGCGAAGGCCGAGCACGTGTTTCATATGATTCTCAAGCGAGGCTTCGCCCTGGTGGCGACCGGAATCGTGCTGGGAGTGGCTGGCGCGTTGGGTGCGGGCCGCTTTCTCCAGGAGCTCCTGTTCCAGGTGGAAACCACCGACTTCGCGACCTTCCTGGGAGTGACCGTGTTCTTCGGGGCCGTGGCGCTCCTCGCTTGTCTCATTCCAGCCCGGAGGGCCCTGGGGGTGGACCCGGTCGTGGCTTTCCGGGCCGAGTAGGGGAAGAGGATGAGCGTGCCGGAGGCAGCGGTGTGTGGGAATTGCGCCCACTTCGCGGCGAGGATGGGAGACGAGGAAGTGGGACAGTGCCGGAGGTTTCCACCGCATCCGCATCGGTTCGAGGACCTGGTGGAGGATCCGGTCACCGGCCGGGAAGTGATCAGCCACAGGTGGGGGAGCGTGTGGCCGGTCGTGGATGCCAGGGATTGGTGCAGCGAGCACACCGAGGTCTGATCGGTCGGACCGCCCCTCCACCCAGCCCGCGGGTCCGAACCTTCTCCACGCTCGCAGGTAATACCTGTCTCCTCTGACTCCTCACATCTGGCCACGATGGGTCGTCGCAGGATCTGGAAAGGGTTGACTGCCGGCACGCTGGGGGCTTGGCTTCTGCTGTCTGGAGCCTTGATGCCCGTTCTCGACGTGGACCTGTTCGGATGGGGCCCGGCTGTCGAGTCCGAGCACCATTCAGGTGACTGTTCGGTCGGACACGACCACAGACTCTACACTCAGCTCGGCTCCGGAGGATGGGCTCCCGCGGCCGTCGTGCGAGACGTCCTGCCCCGGGCTCGCCTGAGATCCTCTGCCGCTCCTCTCACCATCGCTCTCCGATCCATCGACGCCTGGGCGACGGTCCGGTCGCGGGCTCCGCCCACGCTCTGAGTCGGCGATCCCGTCGTGGCGCGACGGTGCGCCGCGGATCGAACGGGGGTTATTGTCGCTCTCTCGCCCTCGTCCAGACGTGACCCTGCGGAGGCGCTCACACATGCAGGCGACCAGACCACATCTTCTTCGGAAGCGGAGTCCCGTCCGAAAGCGGAGCGCGGCCGCGGTCCCTCCGGCCCGTGTTCTGCTCATCGCCGCCACCGTCCTCTATGCGGCCGCTCAGCCCGGTCTTCTGTCGGCCCAGGAGCCGACCACCGCACAGGTAGACTCCCTCCGGAGAGAGCTGGCTCGCGTCCTGGCACGCCTCGACAGCCTGGAGGCCGTGATCGCCCGGGCTGTGCCCGCCGCCGTCGAGCAACACGACGCTCTGGCCAGGCTCCGTGCGGCGGCAGAGGCGGCAGCGGCAGCCGCCAGGGACTCCGCGCAGGCCGAGCCCGAGGCCGAGACCGGTCAATTCGTGAGCCGCCAGCGCTCTCTCCAGGCCCTGAATCCGGAGATCAGCCTCAACGCAGACCTGTTCGGCAGGCTGGGGAAGGACGACCCGGGTGAGCAGAACTTCATCCCCCGGGAATTCGAGCTCTCCTTTCAGTCATCCCTGGACCCCTTCTCCCGAGCCAAGATCTTCATCAGCCGTCATGTGGAGGGGGCGGAGATCGTGCCTTTCGGGGAGCACGCACACGGGGAGGGGGAGGAGGAGGGCACCGGAGGGGAGGAGGAAGGAGGCGAGATCTCGGTGGAGGAGGGCTATGCGCAGTGGGTCAACCTTCCAGGTGGCTTCAGCCTCAAGCTTGGAAGGTTCTTTCAGCAGTTCGGGAATCTGAACCGATGGCATGCCCATGCCCTCCCCTTCCAGACTCGCTCGCTTCCGCATCTGGCGTTCATCGGGGAGGAGGCGCTGGGTCAAACCGGGATTTCCGTGTACTGGCTCTTTCCGATTCATGGCTTCGGTACCTACGAAGCGACATTCGAACTGACCCGGAGCGAGAACGGCCTGCTCTTCGGAGAATCCCGGAAGCCGAGCTACCTTGGACACCTCAACGCATTCTGGGACCTCACTCCGTCCACGTACTTTGAGCTAGGGTTCAGCACCATTCTCGGCGACCATGAAGAGGAGGAGGAGGAGTTCGACCAGCGCCTCTTCGGCGTGGAAGGAGCTCTCAGCTGGCGACCGGCCGGCCGCAGCCTCTACCGGGAGTTCACGATGCGCGGCGGCCTCATGATCCACGATCGGTCCAACACCTTCGAGGAGGACGCCAGGGATACGTCCCTGGGCTGGTGGGCCATGGGAGAGCTCCGCTTCGCACGGCAGTGGCTCGTGGGAGCCCAGGTTGGAAGGGTGGAGAATCCGGAGGCCGCGGACGAGACGGCCTGGCTCTTCTCTCCCACGCTGACGTGGTGGCAGAGCGAATGGGTCCGGTTGCGGGCCGAGTATGACATCCTGGGGAAGCCGGACGAAACCCAGGGGCAGCTCCTTCTGCAGATCACGTTTGCCATGGGCCCCCACAAGCACGAAACCTATTGACCCTATGGACAGGCGGCGGGCCGTGACGGGCCCGGCGGCGGAGGCGAAGCGGACCCCGCCCTCGAGAGACGTCCCATCTCGGCAGAGACAGGAGTGAACCCGATGAAGGCATTCACGCTGTGGCCGGCCCTGGCTGCGCTCGTCGCGGCTTCGGGAATCCCTGGCCAGGAACGCACGACGGACAGTGGGGCTCAAGCCTCGGTGAAGGTGGTGACGACGCTCCCGGTCTACGCGTCCATCGCCCGGGAGATCGGTGGGGACCTCGTGGAGGCCCTGGCCATGACCGGCTCCAACGAGGATGCCCACTTCGTGCGTCCGAAACCCAGCTTCGCCCTGGAGCTGAGAAGGGCCGACCTCTTCGTGACGACCGGGCTCGACCTGGAGCTCTGGGTGCCCCCGCTCATCGACAAGGCGGGCAACCCCGACGTCTCGGAAGGCGGGCGCGGATACGTGACCGCCTACACGGGTGTCCGGCTTCTGGAGGTTCCCGCCACTGCAGATCGGAGCGCCGGGGACGTTCACATCTACGGTAATCCCCACCTGACGACCGACCCGCTGCGCAGCATCCAGGTGGCCCGGAACATCGCGGCTGGGCTGCGGGCGGTGGCACCCGAGTCCGCAGGAGAGTTTGACCAGGGTCTGGCCCGCTTCACGGACGACATCCATCGAAGGCTGTTCGGAGATCGGCTTGTAGAGCTCGTGGGGGGAGAGGCTCTGTCCGACATGGCCATGGGAGGGATCCTCTACACCTTCCTGGAGACGAACGAGCTGGACGGAAGGATGCTGATCGAAGAGCTCGGAGGATGGCTGGCGGCGGCCGAGCCCTTCAGAGGTCAGGAGATGATCTGTTACCACAAACACTGGGCGTACTTCGAGCAGCGCTTCGACGTGACCTGCGCCGAATTCGTCGAGGCCAAGCCCGGCATCCCGCCTACCCCTCGTCACGTCGCTCAGCTCATCGACATGATGCACAGTCGGGGCATGCGAGTGCTGTTCGCTGCCTCGCACTTCGATCCCAGCAAGGTGGAGTCCGTGGCGAGAAGAGGGGGAGCCACGCCGGTCGTCGTGCCCCTGTATCCGGGTAGTGGCCCGGGCGACTACTTTGCCCTGGTGGATCTCTGGGTGAGCTCCCTCGCGGATGCCTTCAGACCACTCGACCGCTGAGTTCCTCTCTTCAGGAAACCCGAGCCCATGATCGATCTCATCCTGACGCCGGTTGCCGCCGCGCTCGTGATCCTTTCGATCCACGCATACCTGGGTCTGCACGTCCTTGCTCGCGAGGTGATCTTCGTCGACCTGGCATTCGCCCAGATCGCGGCCATGGGCACCACGCTCGCGTTCCTGATGGGAATCGAAGCCGGGACCGCGGCGTCGCTCCTGTTCGCCCTGTCCTTCACCCTCGTGGGGGCGCTGATCTTCAGCTTCACGCGGCTCGAGGACTCCCCGGTGCCACAGGAAGCCATCATCGGGATCACGTACGTGGTCGCGTCCGCGGCCGTCCTTCTCATGGCCAGCCTCTCCGCCGAGGGGGCGGAGCACGTTCACGAGACCCTCACCGGAACCCTGATCTGGGTGGACTGGAAGACCATCCTGTGGCTCGTCGCCGCCTACGCCCTCATCGGAGCCATCCACTGGCTGTTCCGGAGACAGCTCCTGGCGGTTTCCTTCGCCCCGGAGAAGGCAAGCCGACTGTACCTGTGGGACTTCGTCTTTTATCTGACTTTCGGCATCGTGATCAGTTTCTCGGTGAGCGTGGCGGGGGTGCTGATGGTGTTCAGTCTCCTGGTCATCCCGGGAGTGATCGCGTTCCTCTTCACCAACCGCTTCTCGGTAGCTCTCGTCGTGGCCTGGTTGGTGGGGGCCGTCACGATACTCTCAGGCACGGCGATCTCGTTCGTCTGGGACCTCACGACCGGCCCGCTGTTGGTGTGCGCTTTCGGGGTTTCCCTGATCGTTGCCGGTCTGATCCGGGTCCTCAGTGGCGCGCGAACGGAGAGGAAGATCCGGGTCGCATCCCTGGAGACGGCCGAGAGTTGATGAAGATGCACGAGGTGGCACCGGACCTCTGGCGGCTTCCGCTGCTGAAGCTCGACTTGATCAACGTCTATCTCGCAGGAGGTGTTCTGATCGATGCCGGCGGCCGGTTGGCTCGGCGCAGACTCCTCGCGGCCCTCGAGCCGCACACGGTCACTGCCCATGCGCTCACACACGCGCACCCCGACCACCAGGGGGGCAGTCACGCCGTCTGCGAGCGGTTTGGCCTGCCACTCTGGTGCGGCGCAGGCGATCGTGACGCCGTGGAGTCCGGGGATCTGGCCCGGGTGCTACCGAATCCCGACGGGGTGATCGCGTGGCTGTCGCGGCGCCTGGGCGGTCCGGCTCATCCCGTATCGCGTGTCCTCGCGGAGGGCGACGAGGTGGGCGGCTTCAGGGTGATCGAGGCGCCGGGGCACTCGCCAGGCCATCTGGCCTTCTGGAGAGAAGGGGACGGCGCCCTGATCATTGGAGACGTGCTGTTTAACAGGAATCCCATGACCCTTCGCGCGGGTCTTGCCGAGCCGTTCCGATTCGCCACCTTCGACCGTCAATCCAATCGGGATTCTGCGCGGAAGCTGGCGGCGCTGGAGCCGAGGCTCGTGTGTTTCGGCCACGGGGCGCCCCTGTCGGACGGCGCTCGGTTCTGCGACTTCGTCGCGTCCCTCCCCACAGGCTGATCGCGATTGGGAATGAAAACAACTACGCTTCTGTTGCTCTCGGGCATCGCACTGGCGTGTGTCGCCGCTCCTCGATCGACCGCCGAGGACGGCCGCTGGCCGCAGCGGGTCCTTCTCACAAACGACAATGGTATCGATGATCTAGCGATCGCCGAGTTGGCCCGGGCCCTGAGTGGGGCAGGGATCGAGGTCGTGGTCGTGGCATCGCTTACAGACCGTAGCGGGGCGTCGAACCACATGACGGCCACTCGTGAGGGCCGGTACCGGGTCCAGCGCAGGGATTGGGGACCCGATATCGATGCCTACGGCCTCGACGGTGAGCCGGCCGATTGTGTCGTCTTTGGCTTGTCAGGTCCGATGCAGGAACGCGCGCCCGACCTGGTGGTCTCTGGCATCAACGGCGGCGCCAACCTCGGCGACGACTGGTTTGGCTCAGGAACGATCGGGGCGGCGAGAACGGCGGCCTATCTGGGCGTCCCGGCCGTGGCGATTTCGGGTGTCGAGGACGATGACCCTTCGGCTCTCGCGGCCGTGACGAGTTGGGCTGTCCGGTTCGTGCAAAGCGAGCTCGTACGGTCGCTCCGAGCACCGGAGTATCTCACGGTCAGCCTCCCCGAGACTTCTCCCGAAAGGATCCTCGGCGTCCGGTTGGCGGAACGGGCGAGAGGCTTGCTCGAAGGACGCGCGGAGCCAGCGGGTCAATCCGAAGATGCAGAGACCTGGTCGCTTCGTATGGGCGCCGCTCTGGACCGAGCAGGCCCGCACACGGACGTCCATGCAGTCGAGGAAGGCTACATCGCCATCGTTCCCATGCGCGTCGACGAATCTGACAGGGACCTGCGCGATCGGCTAACAGGCCTCTGGGAGTCGGTTCCGCCCTGGGAGCCTTCGCCCCCTGCGAACCTCGCGGCATCGCCCGAGCCGGCATGTGACCGGGGCCTGGGCATCTCCCTCGACGAGGCAGAGGACAACGAGGGTCGAGCATGGGGGGCCCGTATCATGGAGGTCGCGACCCCGAGCAGGGCGGAGAATCTGGGGCTCCAGGCCGGCGACGTCATCACGGCTCTCAACGGTGCTGAACTCACAGACCGCGATCCAGACGAGCGATTCGCCGACCGGTACCGGGCCTTGAGCTGCGGCGATTCCGTGCGGATTCGGCTGATGCGAAACGGGGCGGCGCTCGACATCGCCTTTGTCATGGGTCGCTGACAGAGCGGACGTGCCTCGGGCCGAGAATAGGGAAAGGACCCCGGCCATGAAGTTCGAGTTTGACGGCCACGGACCCGTGGTGGATCCATCGGCGAGCGTCGCGCCAACGGCGGTGCTCAGCGGAAACGTGACCGTTGGGCCTGGATCGCACATCTCCTTCGGCGCGGTGCTGCTGGGTGAGGAGGCGCCGGTCACGATCGGCGCACAGACCATCATCCGCGAGAACGTGGTCGTTCGCGGCTCGCACGGCCATCCCGTGCGAATCGCCGACCGCGTCCTGGTGGGAGCACACTCCGCGCTCTATGGCTGCACGGTGGAAGAGGCGGTGTTTCTCGCGACCGGCGTCACCGTGTTTCACGGGGCCTCACTCGAATCTGGGGCAGAGATCCGCATCAACGGCGTCGTGCACGTAAACACCAGGGTGCGCGAGGGAGTGACGGTGCCCATTGGCTGGGTCGCCGTTGGTGATCCCGCGACCATCCTACCTCCGAACGAGCACGATCGGATCTGGCAGATACAGCGGGGGCTCGACTTCCCGGGGACGGCGTACGGAGTCGAGCGGCAACCGGATGGGACCATCGAGATGCGTGATATCACACGGCGGGCCGCCGAACGTAGCCGAGGGATCCGGAAGCCGGTGGAGTGACCCGGCGGCGGAACCAGTTCCTCTTCGGTCTCCTCAGAACCCGGTGATCCGGACGACGACCCCGTTTCGACGGAAAGTCGAGAGCGGTGGAGTCGTGTCCTCCGTCTGCAGGACCGGGCAATCCTGGTTGCTCGTCAGTACCTGATAGTAGACGGACACATCGGGCCCCTCCACCTTCGAAAGAGCGAACGTGACCACCGAACCTTCGTCCGGGGCCGCGCCGAATCGGAATGTGGCCTCACTCGCCTGGTCCGTCAGATCCAGCTGGGCCGTCGGCTCACCAAGGAGCGGGCCGTCGTAGGCGTTCTGCCGGGCCGCAAGCCTGAGGGTGAACGTTCCGGGCGCGTCACTAATCAGGCGCAACTTCACATCGTGCAGGTACCGGCCGGGAAAGGAGGAAACGTAGAAGCCGCGCCGGATGCGATCTCCCGTGCCGCCCGCGCTCGGACAGTCGATGAGGACGGCCGGATCGGCCAGACTTCCCACGAAACGAACCTCTACCGCGCCCCCGATGTCCACGATGGTGACCGGCTGGGTAACGACATCGAAGCGGAACGCTGGATCGAAGCCGCTGATCGCCACCTGATAAGTCCCTCGGGGCAGATCGCTGAAGACGGCTGTCCCGTCCGAGCCGGTTTCCAGCCCTCGCTCCTGCGGCCCGGCGATGTCCACCCATACTCCCTGCGCCGGATTCCCATCGATGATGACGATGGCGGTGAGAACCGCCGTTTCCGCCTCCTGCCCCTCGAAGTCCACAATCTCCGTCATCCCGACGCCCACCGTGACGTCCCGAGCCGTCTCCGGGAAGAGATAGTGAGCGCTGTTGAAGTCGCTGATGGAGACCTGGTGCTCCCCGGCCCGAAGCTCCGAGAAACCGTAGACGCCCCCGGCGTCCGAGGTGGTGGTTCGCTCTTCAGTGCCGATCAGCGAC